>JBKPAK010000011.1:0-13126 GCA_046726415.1 Candidatus Methylomirabilota bacterium | reverse complement strand
GCCGAGCAGGGCCCGCTCCGCCCGAATGCGCCGGCGCCCCACGTCGGATTCTCCCGCGGCATGCGTCGGATCAGGTCGCGCAGCTGGGCTTCGAGTCTCGGGCGGCCGACCGGGGTGGGCCTGGACTTCCAGCGCCAGTAGTATCACCCAGCTGCAGCAACGAGACGGGTACGCGCACCTGAAGCCATAGGGAACGTCTGAAGTCGTTCACGTTGCCTTCGCTCTCGTCATCAGCGCGGCGGGACGCGAGATGGCGGCCAGCCGATCGAGGATGGCCGCGCTCCTCGCCCGGTAGCCAGCAGCCTTCACCCGGCGGCCACGCGCCGGTTCAGCACGGGGCCGCGGTCGTGCAGCCGCTCGACTCCGCAGGGAACCGCTCTTCCGTCGCCGATACAACTCCTGTGCGCACCGGCGTGAGAGCCCGCTTGCATCACTGATGCTCCAGGAGTATGATGTGATGCGTGCGGACGACGATCACGCTCGACGACGGCCTGGCTGCCGATCTCAAGCGGCGCGCGAGGGCCGAAGGTAAGTCGTTCAGCGCCGTCATTGTCGAGGCGCTACGCGCTCAGCTCACGAGGCGCGAGGCGCCGTCCAAGGCGGTCCCCTTCCGGCTCATCACCGTGAAAGGTGGAGGGCTACGACCGGGTGTCGACGTGACGAGGCTGAGGACCCTCGAGGAGACCGAAGACCTCGCGCGCTGGAAGCGCCGCCGGCGCTGACCCGCCCTGCCCATGTTGATGCCCGACGTGAATGTCCTGGTCTACGCGCATCGCGAGGACACCGCGGAGCACGTCGAGCATGCGGAGTGGTTGACCGCGCTGGCCGCCGGCGATGAGCCGTTCGCGCTCTCGGAGCTGGTGCTGCAGGGATTCATGCGCGTCGTCACGAATCCGAGGATCCTCGTTCGTCCATCGACCCTGGACGAGGCGCTCGCGTTCGTCGCCGAGTTGCGGCGTCGACCCGTGTGCCACCTGGTCCGGCCGGGGCCGCGACACTGGGACATTTTCGTCAACCTGTGCCGGCGCGCGCGGGCGACCGCCGGTCTGGTCTCGGACGCCTATCATGCGGCGGTGGCGATCGAGCACGGGTGCGAGTGGGTCACGAACGACGCGGACTTCGCCCGGTTCCCCGGACTGCGGTGGCGGCCTCCCCACCAGGCCTGATCGCTCCAGTGAAGCTCGCCCGCTTCGCGAGGCTCTGGCGTCGCGCTCCCGGGTGGCCGGTGTCCGAGTGTGGGAGATTACGTCGCGGTGACCGGACGCAGTGTCAGGGCAACCGTCCGGCAGCAAGAAAGAAGACAGGCGCCACGAACGGGCGCCTAGATATTCCCTATCCATCCATGCTGACCACGGCACCAGCAATCCCCGGGTACATGGCCACCCAGGAAAGCCTCGGCGGGCTGCGCCTCACGAACTGGGACATCGTGCGGGCCGCGCAGTTGCTGCCCGAAGGCACGCAGCTCGAATGGAAGGACAGGCTTCCCGCGGCGCCCGTGGCACGTCCGCCGATGTAGGCGCGCTCAGGCGCTCAAGGCAACCTTGGTGGCTCCCGGCGCCAGGAACTCCCGAAACTCCGGGCCGGTGACCACGATCTGGTATTTCCCGGCGTATTCCTTGGCGAGTGCGGGCGCACCGGCGTCGATGCGCTGTGCCTGCCCGGGCCAGATGATCTTTTGGAAGCCATCCGGCGCCAGCTCGCGAAAGTCGCTTTGCTGCGGAAGCCAGCCAGTCTGCCGGGCATAGAAATCCGTCCACGGCGAAGTCCGCTCGATGTGCGCCCGGTCGCGATGATAGGCGATCATGGGCGTAGGATCATCGACAAGTGCGCGAAAAAGTGACTAAGTCCGCGCGAAGACGAGCCGAGCGCCGCATCACTGACGCCTCGGCTTTCCCCGGGCTTCCCCCGGTTTCGCCGTTCATTCCCCAACGCTATTCACAACACTTTTTCTCGGGTGGGTGACGGCGTAGGACTGAGTGTCGCGGGCCTAGGCGCCGGCTGATCCCCGACGCCGAACAGCCGCACCCGACAGCCAGGCCCGCGACTTCTCTCGGGCGCTCCCCACGGGAGCGGGCATGGCCAAGGGCGAGTTCCTCCCCGACGTCAGATTCAGCGAGGACGTGCGCGACCGGCTCGGCGCGCTGCTCGCAAAGTACGACGCCTCGGCGGTCATCAGCCAGCTCGAAGAGATCGCAGCGCTCGTGCCTGCGCTGGCCGCGCCGGACGTGGGAGCCACTCGGGCAACCCTTGACGCCCGGCGACGCTCTGTCCGCGCCTGCCTCCGCGCGTTCGCCCGTCGTGACGACCTCGCCGAAATCCTCCTCGACGTCGAGTTGACCCGCCGCGGGTGGTCCGCCACGAAGACTCAGGCGACCGTCCGCGAGGGGCTCACCGAGATTGACGCGGCCTTGACGACGATCGCCGAGCGGTTCGCCAGACGTCGGCGCGGGCGCGGGGCCGACAGTCAAGCCCGATGGCTGATCGAGGAGACCGCGCGTGTCCTGTCCGGCGCCGGCGCGCCGATCACGCGCTACGAAGACGGCACCCTCGCCCAGACCCTGCGGATTCTCTGGCCCGCCGTGCTCGGGCGCGAGGCCCCGATTGAGCTACGCCCCTGGTTCAAGGCCCTGAGATCGCAGCGGTAAAAACTCCCCCGGGGTTTCTGCATTTGCCACCGTTCCGTCTCGCGCGCTCATGCGTGACAGTGCGCGTATGGAAGGCGAGCCGATCACCGCCGGGGAGTTGCGAGCGGAGTTAGCGCGGCGACAAATCCGCGTCTACGAGCTGGCGCCCGTCGTCCAGATCCACCCTGGCCGGTTGGGCGCGATGTTGTCCGAGCGCCTCCCAATGCGGCCGGCGGTGGCGACGCGCGTAGCGGAAGCGCTGCGCGCCATGCCGCCGCGTGAGAGGCCGCCCCGCTGATGCACCCCACGCCGCCGCGGAAGCGCAAAGGCATGAAGAGCGGAAGGCGCCGGCTCGACGGCGAGGTGCTCGATGTCGCCGCCGGAGCCGAACTGATCGGTGAGACCGAGAAGGCCACGCGCTCGCAGATCGCTCGTGGCCTGTTGCCCTATCGCCGCCTCGGCGGGCGGGTCGTCCTGCTGCGATCCGAGCTGCTCGAATACTTCCGGCGACTCCCTGGCGTGACGCTCGCGCAGGCCCTCGAGAACGGCCGCGCGCGGAATGGCGACGCGTCGTGAATCGCGACGAGTACGCGCGCGAGATGGACGAAGCCCTCGCACCCTGATTTGCTCGCGTGGATTGAGGAACGAAAGCGCCGGAGTACCTCCGAGGATCAGTCCGCACGCGCCCGCGCGACCAACGCCGTCTTCAACGGTGCGAAAGGGGGAGCCCACGAGCAGAGTCCGGACGCGAGGCGCGCCGGTGAGCGAGACGATCGATCGCACTTTTGAGTGGTCACCGCCGACCCGGTGGGAGTGTCTGCGGTGCGGCGCGCGCGGATCGTGACCCCCGAGCTGCGCCCGCGCTGTCCGCGGTGCGGCTTCAGGGAAGGCCCAGCATGAGCCGAAACCGTTCCGAGGGGCGCTACGGCTATGTCCGCTCGCTCTGGTGGTTAGACTCTGGCGTCAAGACGCTCGAGCCTGAGGAGTCGCGCTTGCTCCTCTGCCTCTCCACCGGCCGTCTCTCGAACCAGGCCGGCATCTTCCTGCGGAGCATTGACTGCATCCTCCAGGACTTCCAGACCGGCCGGCAGCCGATTACCCGGGAGGATGTCTTGGGCCACTTGGAAGCGCTCAGCAGGAAGCCCAAAGCCGCCGATGCGTTCATCGACTTCGATGAAAACGTGATCTGGATCCGCCATCGCCTGCGTGATGACCCCGCGAAGCTCTCGGGAGACAGCCTGAAAGGCATCAAGTACGAGCTATCGAAACTCCCGAAGTCATCGAGAGTCGTACGTCGGTTCCGTAGACACTATGCAGACTTACTTGCTGAGGCCCCGATAGAGGCCCCCACCCCTGGCCCCCAGGTAGGCCTACGGGGACCAACCGGAGAACGGAGATCGGAGACGGAGACCGGAGAACGGAGATCGGAGATCGGAGAGAGAGAGAAATCCGGAGATCGGAGACGCACCGTGGCGGAAAATCGCTCCGCCGGGGCCAGCCAAGTCGACCACAAGACATTTTCTCTCTCTCTCGATTCGGACGGACCCCCGGGACGAACCCCAGGACACCTCTCCCTTGAGGGGAGGCGACTGCCCCCGCACGTCCTGGCCGAGACTCTCAAAGCCCTTAGCCGGATCGCGAGTGCCCTGGCCGTGCGCGCGGGCAATGGCGCCCCGGCGGAGCACTTCGACGCCGAGGCGCTCTTCCTGTTCGACCAGGCGTCGTTTCGTGTGCGGGGGAAGTCCCCGAGCTACTACGCGACGATGGTGCTCGAGCAACTCGCCAACGGCGGACAGCCCTGACGCCTCTGCCTGTGACGCGCGCGATTACTGACCCCCCAACGCGTGAACGCGTGGAGCGACATCGACGCACGTGCCGCTGTTTCTCGCCGCCCAGGGGAGGCGGGGGTAAGAAACCTGACACCCCCACTGGTAGTACTGGCTTGACCCGGTTGATGCGCCCCTGTCAACCTCGATCCCCCTTTTGTGGGAGGTCATGACTGATGCCGGCTAGGGTCCCGTCACACGTTAAGGCCCTTCGCGGGACGCTTCGCGCTGATCGCCTCAATCTCCGTGAACCTCAGCCGAAGGCAGGGACGCCGCGGCCGTCCCGTACGTTGCCGCCCGACGTTCGCCGGGAGTACGACCGTCTTGCTCGGCGCCTCGCGCCGATGCGTGTTCTCTCGGCCGCCGACGGACTCGCCCTCGAGCTGGGTGCGCTCGCGCTGGCCGAATGCTGGCGGCTCGACGGCGTGCTACGGGGGCAGGGCGCGACGTACGAGACGACGACGCCGCAAGGCTCGACGCTGGTCAGGCAGCGGCCGGAGGTCGTGCTCCTGGCGGATGCCTGGCGCCGGGCCGCGAGCATGCTGCGCGAGTTCGGACTAACGCCAAGTTCGCGCGGCAAGGTCGAGGTGGTCCCCGATCCGGCGCCCTCGATAGACCCAGTGGAGGCTTTCCGACTCCGATACGCGAAACGGCGAACTGATGGGTGTGCGGGGTGAAGACTCCGCGCACGCGCCCGGTGCCGGCGTGGCTCCGTGATGCGCCCGGACTGGTGAGGCCCGGCGACCGCCGGCAGTATGACGCGCTGGCCGCGGAGCTTGGCCACAAAGCGCCGCACGCTGGCGTAGCGGCCCGGGAAGTGGTGCTGATCGATCAGGTCCTGCCAGATGGCCATGGCGTTGCGGCCGCGGCCGAGGGCCAGCTCAATCAGCTCCCGGTACGGCTCGCAGGCGCTGGCGGTCGGCGCCCGACTGCCTGGCGGCGGACCGGGGAGGTCAGCCAAGCCCGACGGCGGCGCGCCGAGGTCGGTGGACACCGCCCCGGCCGGTTTTGCCAGCGGGTGGCCCCAGCGTCCGGGCGAGCGCACCACCAGCCCCGCGGCTTTCAGGTACGCTCCGGCCGTCTCACGCCGCACGCCCGTCGCTGCTTCAATGCGGCGCAGCGTCCAGCGCTATGACCTGATGTTTCTTTGCGTCGCTCAAGATGTTGGCCATGCTGGCGCAGGGATCACGATCCCTGTCGCCGCGTCAACGTCTCGAGCGCCTACTCCCTATGGCCGGTTTTCAGGTGTCCATCTATGGCCGGTTTTGGGTGTCCACCGAGGCCCACAGTGAGCAGTCGAAACGGGCAGCACTCCACGCCGAAGACGGATCGAGTTCAACACGCTCTCTGCCGCGGCTCCGCGCGGCAAAGTGCCTCAATTCGCTAAATTGCTTCCGCCGCATTGTTATAGCCCTTATGGATGTGGCGGGCCACTGCGTCGGTCACAAGTTACGCTACGTTAGCGCCCTGGAGCATCGGCGGTTGGGGGACTCCCCTTCGCAGGTCCGTCGGGCGGTGCTACGTCTTTCGATGCGGATGCCGATAGATCTGCTTTGTCTTCCGCAGACAGCTTGGCCAGACCCCGGCACGAATTGTCGTCAGCCGTTTTGACCCTGTTCTGCAAACGTAACGCAAGTCCTTCCATCGGTTTGAGGCGTTTGAGGCGTTTGACAAACCCGCGTGCGGTGTCGGGTGAGTCACATGCCAGTCTTTCCAGTTCCTGCAGCAGCAATGCTCGGAATTGCTCGAGCGGCAGCTGGTTATAGCACGTCACCTGCGTTTCGCTATCCTGCAGGCACGACTGAATTTGCGGCAGCTTCACGCCAGGCGCAGCCGCTTTTTTCAAGTGCCGCGTCGTACCGAATCTGATCTTCTTTGCGTGACCACGTCAGTCGCGCCTGACTCTCGCGCAGCGACTGGATTTCCTCTACGCTGAGCGGTCGCCATTTCAAGCCGCGCGCATCAAACGGTTCATGAAACACCGCATCCGTGTAGAGCACCGCGCCCCGCAGGTTTGCGCCTCGCACATTTGTCGTCGACAATTCCGTGCCCTGCAAGTGCGCCCCTGACAGATCCGCGCCCTGCAGCCGCGCAGCGCTCAAATTCGCTCCCTGCAGCCGCGCCCGTGATAGATCCGCCGCCTGCAACTGAGCTCCCGACAAATTCGCGCCGTCCAACCACGGTGAGAAAGTCGCGCCCTGCAACTGTGCCTCTGTCAAATCCGCTCCCCGCAAATCTGACGCGGACAGATCCGTGCCCTGCAAGTGCGCTCCTGACAAGTTCGCGCCCTGCAACCGCACTTCATTCAAAACCGTGCCCTGCATCTGCGCGCGTTCTAGATTTGCCCTCTCCAACGAGACTTCCCCGAATACCGTGCGCTGCAGTTGCAATTCCGACAGGTTTGCCCCGTGCAACGTTGTTCCGGCAAAAACCGTGCCCTGTAACTGCGCACCTTTCAGATCCACGCCGTGCAACTGCGCGTCTATGACATATGCATCCTGCAACTGCGCGCCACGCAAGTCTGCTTTGGGCAACAGTGCGTTCGAAAGATCCGCTCGGCGAAGGCTGCGGTTCCGCAATTCGACGCGCTGGACCGATCGGAGCGCGGCTTCCATCCTGGCCGGATCGCTGCCGCGCAGGTCGGCGAGGGTCTCGGGTTGGGGAGCCCTGGCCATGTAACACTCGTTCACGGAGGTTCAGGTGACGCAGTGAAGCCAAGATTCGTGTGCTAAGCGCCGCCGGCCGGCCGGTCGAGCTTCTCGCCGTCGGTAACAAGCATCAGGGGCAGCGGCAAACCCAATAGAAGAATCGCTAGCAGTCCGGGTGCGCCCAAAATAAAGGGGGCTCCGCCTCCCGGTGATGAAAAATAACGCCGTCGGCTCAACCAGCGCGCACAACGCCGGGACGGGCGGGCGAAGAGAATCAACAGCAACCAGGCAATGAGCAGCTTGAACGACCACGGCTCGGTCAACCACGTCAGATAGGCCTGGGTCTCGGGCACGAGCGGTGGATGCGATGAAGACCCGGGCTGGCTGACCTCCCTCTCAAGCAAGAACACCGCGATCAGCAACCCTGCAGATCCCCACAGCCAGCGTAACCAGTGAAGCCGCGCGTGTCGCCAGCCGGCTCCCATATACGCGCTCCAGCTATCGCGTCGGTCCATAATCACCGGCCACAAGATGGCAACCAGACCGACATCGAGCCATACGGCCAGCCGTTGCGCCCAGGTGACGGCTTCACTTTGGTAAGCGAGGAACCGAGCTTGCAACATAAGCAGGGCAGCCAGCGGCAATAACAGCATGGTGATGGTTACGACGAGTGCGAGGAAACGGCGGACCAGCCGGCTTGGCTGGCCGATCAGATATTGGTTGTAGGGGAAAATGGCGAGTTGGTGGTGCAATCCGCCGCTACCCTCGTTTCTCTGGGCGGCGTCATCGAACGCATAGAGCTTGCGTGAGAGCAGCTGCAGCGACAGGAGCAGATTGAAATGGACGAGCACCAGGAGATACGGCGCCATCGCGTAAAAGCCGACGATGGGAACTTCCACATCCACGACCGGCAGCTTAACGCCCTTGCCGATCAGAAGATCCACGTCGGTGGTGCCGAAAACGATGACCAGGACATAAGCGCAGATCGCGAGAAACACGATATGCAGGGCGGCGACCTTCTCCGAGGCGGTGTTGGCCGCCACGAGTAGCGCTTTGGGATCAGCCGCTGGTGTCGTCGTGCTAGGTGTCATTGTTGGCGAGGACTCTTCCACGATTCCTCTTTCGATGGGCAAGCCAGCGAGTCTGGGGACAGCTGGACGCTCACGCTCTCGCCGTCAGCGCCGCCCAGCGTTGCACTGCCAGGCGCCAAGTCGCTGAGAGGTCTTGTCGAGAGTTGTGGATTGAGTGAGATCAAGCCACAGTCTTCTTCCGCTTCTTCTGCGGCTCGCTGCACTCCATCCTCGAAACCCACGCCGGCGCGGACGAGCGGAACGAGCTCGGCGGCGTCGAGAGACCGCCAGTGGCCTTCCGCGACTTGGAACAGCTTGAAGGCATGACGAGTCCCGTCGTGCCCGAGCCGGCCGCCGACTGGACTGCTCAGCAGATCGTGGATACCTTCCCGGACGACTCCGCGCCGTCCTATCTCGTGCGCGACCGTGATCGTGTCTACGGCCAGCAATTTCGGGCACCGAGTGAAGGGCATGTGGATCGACGAAATCCTAACGGCGCCGCACAGCCCCTGGCAGAATCCTTCTGCCGAGTGGCTTATCGGTTCGATCCGCGGGCCTGCGCGGGCGCCATCTCCGCCAGTGAGTGAGACAGGTACTTCAGGGAGTCTAACGAGGGGGCAAAGAAAGACTAACTTAGGTCCATGAGCCCGATGGTGACGGTTCGGCTGGACAGGAGGCATCGTTCCCACGACAGCGCGCACCTCGACCAGCACGCGCTGCTGTCCGTGAAACCACTCCGCATGGGCACGCTCCACCACGGTTCGCGAGTCGAACAGGAAGAGCGGCGGCCCGACCATAGGCGTCCCGGAGCCCGTCACTCTGGCCCTTCACGTTGGCGGTGATCTTCCGGTCGGACAAGGGTCGCCGTGGCGGCGACGAACTTCACGGCCCACAGTGTTGTTGCATCCACAACAATTGTATCCTCAACGAGTTCGTCTGATTGTCGGCGAACCCAAAGAAGTGTTGTCGCAGCGACAGAGGCAGGGATATCCCACACTGCTCGGCTATTATCCGTACACTCAACGGCAGTCCCGGCGACGTGTCGTATCTTGGTGGGAGGGCGATCGACGGGTCCTTATACTTATGCGGGACGCCTTCCTTCTCCGGCGCGTACCATGGTCTGATGAAGTGCTCCTCGCCGAACGTGTCGATCGAGTGCCCGGTCGACCACGGCTCGACATTGCTGTTGAGCGCCGCGTTGCTTCCCTCGGTGCCGTAAACGGTAGCAGGCTCGAGCCGTTCCGGATGCTCGGGATCGGTCTGCCAGAGCGCGAAGAGGCGGTCGACGTTGGAATGCAGAAGGAACACGAACGGATCGCGGAAAGAGATGTGAGTGCCGCCCATGACCACGAAGCCGTGCATCCTGTCGTGGATGCCTTCCATCAGCCTCCTCATCGTCGCGTAGTCAGCAGCGCCGACGATGTTCGCATCGTCTCTCGCGGAGGCCGGACCAATCAGATCGTTGATGAAGCGGGTCACCGTAAGTGGTGGGTCGGCGGGATTGCCGGTCGACTCGCGGCCGCCGTGTGGGGCGTCCGGCTTGTAGTAGCCGGCGCCCTTCCACGGCTCGCCGATCTAGTCGGGATCCTTTCCGCCATAGCCCATGAAGTCGGATTTGAAGAGGTTCAGCGTCCCGGTCCACCCTCCGCCTAAGTTCGCATTGGGGATCGCGCGCGGATCCTGCGTCCAGTTCCAGTAGTGGAGGGAGACCAACGGTTGGATGGTGCGAAGCATCTCCTCCAGCCGGTTCACGATCTCGCGATGCCAGGGGAGGAACTCCGGTCCGTGGTGGACGTGCGTGACTTTGTGGATCTCATCCTGTTTGAACCACCAGTTCACCCCGCCTGGAGGGTTGTCCTCGCGGTTGCCGCCAAAGGTGTGTTGAGTCAGTCCTGTGAACGCGTCGCGAAGCATCGCGCGCTCTTCCGGGCTGACGTGAGCGATGTTGCGGCGGATTCCGTCTCCGAGCGCCACGGTGACTGCCTCCTTCCTCTCTTCATGAGTCTGAAGCCGTTCGTTGGAGCGCAACCAGGACGGGAAGCACGCTCTGGCCAGCGGTCACTGAACCTTCCCGATCAAGGTCCCGAAGGCTCTCAGTCGGCTGCCTCACCTCGACTTGGTGGCATACTGCGAACTGAGACCACATGCTCACGGGCGCACGAGGAGGGGCCTGCCATGGACTATGTTGGCATCGACGTGCACAAGAAGGCGGTTCTTTCGTCATTGCAGTGCGACCAGAATCGGAATCAGAGCTTTTCCATCACGAAGCGGTCGCAATGCTTTGCCGATGACCGCACCGAACGCTCGTGTGGAATCGCTCGCCTTCATCGCGTGGCCCGGGGTGTCGGACGTTGTGAGTAGATCCCCAACCTCAACTGACCCATAAGTGGCGTCCACATTACAAAACACCTTGCCTAGCAAGGCGACAGGCATTCGAGCCGATTTGGAGATTCTCTGATCAAGAATAATGCCAGGCTTGTAGTTCCCGCCACCGGACACGACACCGGCAACGCGCTTGTCATAGGCGGACCTGCTGTGGCGGAGACAACCTTCGTCGCCGAAGACCACGACCGTTCCAGGGGCAACGTCCTGAGCGCAGATCGTATCCACATCGAACTCCTCAGCGCAGTCCGAATTCTCTAGTCTGATGTCCCCAGTGACGTTCATGTTGAACGCGTTCACATTCCCGAGAGCGCTAACGTTGCCCTGTGCGCTCACATGGGTGGTATTCACGGTGTCCCCGGCGTTCACATTGCCGAGAGCACTAACGTTCCCTTCTGCTCTCAGATGCGTAACATTGACGGTGGCGTCGGCTTGGCACTTGAGCACTGCCCGGACCAACTGCGCACCGGTGCCGCCGCCCGGCTCCGATATATGTCTCGTTCCCGAGAGCTCCACACGCGTGGTACTGACGGTATCCCCGGCGTTCACATTGCCGAGAGCACTAATGTTGCCCTGTGCGCTCAGATGGGTGGTATTCACGGTGCCATCCACATCCACGTTACCGTCGAATTGCCCTGCCGGGCTCCCCTTACCCACGACGCCGGCGGCCTCAAGGCTTACGCCACGCACACCTTCACCTCTCTGGCTTTCGCCAGACACTGCAATGCCATCCCCACTTGTACCTACCAGTTCGGGTGCCATGTTCACTCCTTTTCATTTGAGGCACGTCCTTGCCGACGACGGAGGCACCTGGAGGAGGCGCTTGTCCTCCGAAGCGAGCCGGTCGATGCGCGCCGCCAGCATCACCTCGACCGTGGGCGGGACCTGGATCGCCTGCACCGGTTGGGTAAGCCGATATCGGCCGCGCTCCCCAGCCAGCGCCTTGGTCTCCACCAGCGTCCGGACGGTCTCCTCCAGGAAGAACGGGTTCCAGCGCTTGACGAGCAGCTGCTTGAGCGGCGCCAGCCCGGGATCGTCGCCCAGCAGCGCCTCCAGTAGCTCCGCGGCGCTCTCGGCTGGGAGCGCGTCCAGCCGCATCTGACTGTAGGCCGTCTTACTGCCCCAGGGGTGCTGGTACACGGGACGGTAGTTCATGAGCAGCAGCAGGCGCGCCGAGCCCAGGCTGTCGACCAGGCCGTCGAGCAGCGACTGAGTCTCGCCGTCGATCCAGTGCAGATCTTCGAAGATAAGGAGAAGGGGTTGCTCGCGCGCTTCCCGCAGCAGCAACCGCCGCACGGCGTCGAGCGTCTGCTGGCGACGCTGGGCCGGGTCGAGCCTCTGCCACCCAGCATCGTCCACGGGCACGTCGAGCAGAGCCAGCAATGCCGGCAGCGTCGCCTTCAGGGCTTCGTCCAGGATGAGCAGCTTGCCCGTGACCTTCTCGCGGACCTGGCGAAGGTCATCCCGGTCCTGGATCTTGAAGTAGCTCTTGAGGAGATCGATCACCGGCAGGTAACTCGTCGCCGTGCCATACGAGACCGCAGCGCTTTCGAGCACGAGCCAGCCCTGCAGGCGGTGCGAGGAGGAGAGCTCGTGAAGGAGGCGCGACTTGCCGACCCCGGCCTCTCCAACGACCGTCGCCACCTGACCGCGACCATCACTGGCGAGCTGTTGGGCGCGGCGGAGCTGCTCTAGCTCGGTGTCACGTCCGACGAACCGCGTCAGCCCCCGAGGGGCGCCGGCCTGCAGGCGGGTGCGCGCCGTGCCGGGGCCCGTCACCTCATAGACCTCTACGGGCTCGGCGAGCCCCTTGACCGACACGGGGCCCAGCGACTTCACCGCGACATAGCCCTCCGCCAGGGCTAGCGTCTCGGGCGTGATCACGATCGCACCGGGATCGGCGAGCTGCTCCATGCGGGCGGCCAGGTGCGTCGTCTGGCCGACGGCGGTGTAGTCCATACGGAGGTCCGAGCCGATGGCACGGACGACGACCTCTCCCGAGTTCAGCCCGACGCGAATCTTGACCACGGCGGCGTGAGAGCGTCGCACCTCGTCCGCGTATGTCTTCACGCTCTCCTGCATCCGGAGCGCCGCATAACAGGCCCGCACGGCGTGGTCCTCGTGAGCCAGCGGCGCCCCAAAGAGGGCCATGATGCCATCGCCCATCACTTGGTTGACCGTGCCCTCGAAGCGGTGGACCGCTTCCATCGTCCGCTCGAGCACCGGGTCGAGGATCTTGCGCGCCTCTTCGGGGTCTCGGTCAGCGAGCAGCTCCATGGAGCCCTTCAGGTCGGCGAAGAGCACCGTCACCTGCTTCCGCTCGCCCTCCAGGGCGGCCTTAGAGGTGAGGATCTTCTCGGCCAGGTGCTTGGGGGTGTAGGACTCGGGCGCGGCGAAGCGCGGCTGAGCCGGCTTGTCGAGCGGTGCTGCGCATTGGCCGCAGAACTTGTTCTCGGGAGGATTGGCTGCCCCGCACGACGGGCAGACACAGGCAAGCGACGCAGCGCACTGGCCGCAGAACCTCATGCCAGCGGGATTCTCCGCTTGGCACCGGGGACACGTCATGCCGGAGCCTC
>JBKPAK010000010.1:0-18860 GCA_046726415.1 Candidatus Methylomirabilota bacterium | reverse complement strand
CGGGCAACCGGCTTCGGTGGTGGCGCGCGACTCGTTTGACGAGAGCTTCGGGTGGCGGAGCATGGCGGTAACGTCGGCGTGGCCGAGCGAGAGCCAGATCGTGTCGTCCACGCGCAGGAGCCGCTCCCGGCCGCGGTACGTCTCGTAGTAGGGGTACGGATCCTCCCGGAACGCCGCGGACATGGCGTCGACGAAAAAGCGGTCGGCCAGGCTCATCTGCGTCATTGGCACCCTCCCGACGTCGGCAACTCGATACAATACTGTATCGTATAGATACATTGCTGTATCCTGTAGCCGATGTCAAGGGCGCGCACCCGCCCGACCCGCGACGAGACGCGCGACCGGCTCTTCGAGGCCGCCGCCAGGGTCTTCGAGGAACGGGGCATCGGCGCGGCGAGCATCGAGGCCATCGCGGCCGCGGCGGGGTTCACGCGCGGCGCCGTCTACTCGAACTTCGCCAGCAAGGACGAGCTGATCATCGCCATGCTCGAGGACCACGTGGAGCGGTCCGTGCGCCATCACCGAGAGCTGCTGGCCCGCCACCGCGACCCCGTCGACTTCGTCGCCGCCCTCCGGGCCTCCGACCGGAGCCGCCAAGACCCGCTGGGCCGGGCGCCCCTGCTCCACATGGAGCTGATCCTCTTCGCAGCCCGCGCCAAGCGGTACCGCCCCGAGCTGGCCAAGCGCCTGCGAGCCCGCCGCGCTCTTGTCACCGAGATCATCACCGTCACCAATCGGGCCACCGGCCGCGCCGACCTCGACCCGGACTGGGCCGGCGCGATGCTGCTCGCCCTGGAGGACGGCTTCCGTCTCCACCGGCTCATCGACCCGGACACGACGCCAGGGGAGAGCTTCCTGCGGGCGGTGGGCGAGCTGCAGCGGTTGGTCGGCGTGGCCCGGCCGCGCGAGGCGTGAGCACGAGCATGTGCAATTCGTCCTGGCGCTCGGGCTCTGCGATGCGACCAGGAACAGCGCGAATGGTAGAGGCTCCCCGGGAGGAGCCGGGTGAGAGCAGTTCCTGGTCAGCCGTCCGCCGATAATGGCCGGTCCGCCTTGCGCCCGCGAGGACATGGGCGTGAACACGCTCATGAGCGGTTCCCACGACTGACGGCGCCACGAGCTACGGGAGTGGCCGAGAGCTCCTGACATGCCGAACACGCTCTTTACAAACGCCAACGTCATCCTGGATGGGTTCGCAGAACGGCAGGGATCCTTCGACGTTCTCGTCAAGGGCAACGCCATACACTCAGTGTCCTCGAGACCCATCGATCACGGCGACGCGACGGTCATCGACGTCGCCGGTCGAACACTCTCCTGCCAGGTCTCATCGATGCGCACGCGCATATCACGGGACTGTCATTGAGCCCCAGGAACATTTCCTATCCTCCTTCAGAAATTGCCCTGGTGGCCGCGAGTTACCTGCGCAACAGCCTGATGGACGGGTTCACGACGATTCGAGAGGCTGGTGGCGCGGACTACTCGATTGCCCGGCTCTTGGCCGAGGGGGCCATCGTGGGGCCGAGACTCTTCTACTCGGGACGGGCGCTGACCCAGACGGGCGGGGGCGCTGATTTTCGCTCTCCCGCCGAGCTCAATGATCCATGTGGACACGTTAATCCATTCTCGGTCATGTCGGTGATCGCCGATGGGATCGACGAGGTGCGCAAGGCGTCCCGCGAGGAGTTGCGAAAAGGAGCGACGCAAATCAAGCTGTTTGCTTCAGGGGGTGTCGTGTTTCCATCGGAATCTCATCCGACGCTCTATGAATTTTCAGAGGCGGAATTGCAAGCGGCCGTCGAGGAAGCGAAGGCTCGTGGCACCTATGTCATGGCTCATGTCTACACGGACGAAGGGGTCCGGCGGTGCCTGCGGGCGGGCGTGCGCTCCATCGAGCATGCCAATTTTGTGAGTCAAGAGACGGTGGCGATGATGTCCGAGTACGGTGTCTACTTCGATCCGACATTCATATCGCTCGTCCAGCGCATGGAAAGCGCGAACGAGACCCATCTTCCCGAGGCGATCGTCAGCAGTCTCAAGCAGACCGTATCGAAGGGGAGGCAGGTATATGCGTGGGCGAAGCAGTACGGCCTGCCGATCGCCTTTGGCACGGACTTGTAGGGGGTGGATGCTCGGAAGTCACAGCTCCAGGAATTTGAAATGAGGGCGGGATTGGATGCGCCTGCCTGCATCATCCGCTCTGCCACGGCGACGAATGCCGAGCTGCTCCTGCAGAAAGGGAAGCTCGGCACCATCGCCCCTGGCGCCTACGCGGATCTACTGGTCGTGGAGGGAGACCCGCTGGCAGACCTGCATGTCCTGGCGGATCCCGAGAAGAACCTGAAGCTCATCATGAAAGACGGCGTCATCTACAAGAACCAGCTGGGTTGTGGCGGACTGCGGCCATACACCAGGCTCCAGAACGGGACTCGCACTCGGGGGGTACTGCGAACGTAACCCCGCGCCGCGATCGCCACGTCCGATGAGTGTGTATCCCAGGCGAAGCTAAGCGTCCAGTTCTATGTGGATGGGAAAGATGCCCTGCTGAAGGGGCTACTTGAGTGAGGCTAGCCGCGATGGCCGGCCTTTCATCCTAGCGAGACACGTCCTCCAAGCAGCCCGAGATAAGCGGCATTCCTCGAAGACTCCTTCGCCTGCTCGATGCAATAGCGTACGTGAATAATCGGTCGATGAGTTGCCCATCCGCCGTACGTGAAGGGCTTTCGCCACCACGACGGCTATGATCTCGGCCGGCGGCTCTCCTTCACCTGGATCGATCGGTAAGCCGGGCGCGATCGAGGGCGCGCCACACCCGCTCGCGGGTGGCGGGCATGTCGACGCCGCCGGCGCCGGCCGCGTGCAGGGCATCGCGCAGCGCGTTCATCACCGCGGCCGGCGCCCCGGTGGTCGCGTTCTCTCCCGCGCCCTTCACGCCGAGCGGATTGTCGGGCTCGGCGAGCTCGTCGAGCTCCACGGTGAGAGGCGGAAGATCGTCGGCCCGCGGGATGGCGTAGTCCATGAAGCTACCGGCCAGTGGCTGTCCGCTGGCAGCCTCGAAGACGACGTGCTCCATCAGCGCCTGACCGAGGCCCTGTGCGGCGCCTCCGTGCATCTGGCCGTGAACGATCAGCGGATTGATAGCTTTCCCCACATCGGCCACGATCGCGTACCGCTCGATCCGCACGGTGCCGTCGTCGGGATCGACCGTCACCTCGCAGACATGGCAGCCAGTGGCGTGGGCGTCGCCGGCGGTGACGAAATCGGCCTGAGCCGCCAGGCGCTCGCGCGCTGCCTCGGCCGCCGCGGCGACCTCGAAGAGCCCGACCCCGCGGTCGGTGCCGGCGACTGTGTAGCGCCCGCTCGTATAGACGAGGTCGGCTGCCGCCGCCTCGAGCAGACGGGCCGCGCGCGGCCGTCCCTCCTCCACCAGCTTCTGCGCGCCGAGCACAACGGCCCCGCCGCCCATCCGGGCGGATCGCGAGCCGTGGGAACCGGCTCCCCGTACCACCCGGTCGGTGTGGCCGAAGATCACATCGACACAGTCGAAAGACACGCCCAGCGCCTCCGCGGCGATCTGGGAGAACACGGTGGCGTGGCCCATGCCGAAGTCCTGGGTACCGGCGCACACCATCACCCGGCCGTCCCCCGTCGCCTGGATCTCGGCGAACTCCGTCGGCGTGCTCCCGTCGTTCTCCACGTACATCGCGATGCCGAAGCCTCGGAGCCTACCTCGGCGCCGGCTCGTCGCGCGCCGCCCGGGAAAGCCACGCCAGTCGGCCAGATCGAGCGCGCGCTCGAAGTGCTCCCTGAAGGCACCCCCGGTCACGACGGCGCCGCCCGGAGTGGTCCAGGGAAGGGCCCCGGGCTCCACGATATTGCGTCGTCGGAGCTCGATCCGATCGATCCGCGTCTCGCGAGCCGCCGCCTCGATCAGGCTCTCCGTCAGGTAGTTCGCCTCGATGCGCCCGATGCCCCGGAAGGCGGCGAGGGGCGTGGTGTGGGAGAACACGCCTCGGATGGCCACGTGGCCACACGGGATGTGATAAGGCCCGCCGAGGGTGGGCGGGAGGTAGTGCACCATGACCCACACGTTGCGGGTCGTGAAATACGCACCGTGGTGCCAGTCGACCCGCACCCGCATCGCGGTGAAGCGGCCGTCGGCGTCCAGGGCAAGCTCGCCACGCAGCACGTGATCGCGCGCCTGGTAATCGCTGAGGAACGCCTCCCGCCGCTCGGCCGTCCACTTGATGGGACGCCCGAGCCGCCGGGCGGCGACGAGGAGCAGCGGATATTCCGGGTACACGCCCCCGCGCGCCCCGAAGCCGCCGCCGGTGTCGGGTACGACGACGCGCAGGCGGTCGAGGTCGATTCCCATCATGTGCACGAGCACGGCGCGCATGCCGTGGGCGGACTGGCACCCGACCCGCAGCGTCCACCGCGACGCGGCGGGGTCGTACTCGGCGACGGCCGACCGGGGCTCCATGAAGACCGGGGCAATGCGGTTGTTGACGACCTCCACCCGTGCCACGTGAGCCGCGCGGGCGAACGCCGCATCGACGGCCCTCCGGTCCCCGCCCTCCCACTCGAACGACACGTTGTCCGGCCGATCGTCCCAGACAAGAGCCGCTCCCGGCGCGAGCGCCTGCTCGATGCCGATGGCCGCCCGCTGTGGCTCGTAGTCGATCCGCACCAGCTCGGCCGCGTCCTCGGCCTCGGCCAGCGTCTCGGCCACCAGGAGCACGACCGGCTGGCCGGCATAGCGCGCCACCTCTCCGGCCAGGGGAAACTGCTCGGCCTCGGACGCCATCGCCCCGTCCGGGCCGCGGATGTCGAAGGGCGGGGTGCGAGAGAAGGAGGGAATCGGTCGGACGATCTCGCCCTCGATGTCGGCCGCCGTCAGGACCAGCCGCACGCCAGGCGCGGCGAGAGCGGCGGTGGCGTCGACGGCCCGGATGCGCGCGTGGGCGTGGGGGCACCGCACGACCACGCCGTGGAGCTGCCCGGGCAGCGAGATGTCGTCGGTGAAGCGGGAGGCGCCGGTGAGGAATGGCGGATCCTCCTTGCGCTTCCGGGGCGCGCCGACGCCGGCGTGGTCGACCATCCGAGTTTTTCCTTTCCTGGCGGAATGAAGCGATGCGCGGCGCCCGACTATAGCACTCGCTCGCACGCTGTTCTACGCTGAGGGAAAGATGACCACCACGCGAAGCCCGTGGCTCTCCGGCTGGACGACGTGCTCAGGTCGAAGCTCGACGAGCTCGTAGACCTGGATCTCGCGCGGTTGGCACGAGGTCCGAGGAGAACGTCACGCCCACGAGAGGCTGGGCGGTGGCACCCGGAACCCGCACCGCCCGAGCTGCGAGAGCCGTGCACGCTGGCGACGGCCGGAAGACGAGTTCTCAGCCAGCGAAGGGGACGACGACCTTCACTCCCGCCTTTTCGAAATCGGTGCGGTTTCGGGTGGCGACGACGAGCCCATGGACAAGGGCGGTGGCGGCGATGAGGCTGTCCTTGATCGGCATGGCGCGGCCCGACCCGCGCAGACGGGCGAGCAATTCTGCCCAGCGCAGCCCCGTTTGCATCTCCCACGGCAGACATTCGACGCGCTGAACGCCCTCATCGAACCACCGTTCGAGCCTGGCGCGGCGCCGGCCCTTTGGCAGGAGGAGAATGCCGAACCGGACCTCGCCGAGAATGATGGGATCGACCGCGATCTCCCGCTCGTTGCGGCGGAGCCACTCGACAACCCTGGAGTCGGGCGACAGCTTGGTAGGTTCGCTGAGGATGTTGGCGTCGACCAGGTACCTCACAGGGTGTTGGTCGACTCGGATTCAACCGCGACGAAGAATCCTTTGTCGGGACATGCGAGCAGCCAATCGACAACCCCTTCGTTTGTCGGAGCGCTGCGGCGCAGGAGCCGGTATTCGCCACGATCGAGGCGTTCGACCTCGAATTCCTGTCCCGCTTCGATGTCATCTTGCTGTCGAATCTCGGCGGGCAGTACGATCTGGCCCTTCGAGGACACTCTCGTCTTCATGCTGGGTAAGATATCGTCTTACGTCAGCACGGTCAAGGAAGCGTCGCCTCGGGGCATGCGCGTTCCCGGCCCAGCGCCCGGGACGCCCGGAACTACTGACCGAGCGGTCGTCGCTCACGCCCCAAGGTAGGCGCGCTGCACTCGCGCGTCGGGCAGCAGTGCCTCGCGCGGCCCTTCCAGCACGACGCGCCCGGTCTCCAGCACGTAGCCGCGGTCGCACAGCTCCAGCGCCTCCACCACGCGCTGCTCCACGAGCAGGATCGTCAATCGCCGCTGCCGGCGGATGGGGTCGATGGCCTCGAAGATCAGCTCGACGATGCGGGGGCCGAGGCCCTGCGAGGGCTCGTCGAGATGGCTGCACGCCTGGCCCATCGAGTCCAGCTCACCACCGACGACCACAAGCCCTACCTAGAGGCTGTAGAGGGCGCCTTCGGCGCGAACGTGGATTACGCCATGCTCATCAAGCTGAACGGCAGCGATTCAGGGAAGGGCGCGAGCGCCGAGCAGCGTTACAGCCCGGCCGAGTGCACGGGCACGCGCGAGGTAAAGATCAGAGGGCGGAGCGCGCCACCGCCCAATTCAAACTGAGACCCTACCGGCGCGGCCGGGACGGGCAGCGCGGCGGTGGGAGCCGAGCTCGAGGTTCTCTACGGGCCACTGAGATTTTTCGCCGTCAGCACGAATGCGCGGACGCCGCCCCCTGGATCAGGGCCTCGATCTCAACGGCCCGGTGTAGTCCTCGGCGAGGTCCGCAATCGACTCCCCGGCCCGGTAGCGTTCGGCGATGCTAGCCGTGGCGATTCCCGTACCAGCGATCACCGGGCGACCGAACGCCACCGCCGGATCGATGATGACCACGCGGGGCTGGTCCTGGTGCCGCGAACGGGTGAAGGGATACAGACGGACCGCCAGCCCAACCTGGTCGTGCTGGACGCGTCGAAGGTGGAGCCGGAGGAGTTCGGCGATCGCGGTCTGGCCATCGCGGCTCGCATTGATCAGCTCGCCGAACCGGCGGACGAAGAGATCCACATCGTCAGTCTCGAAACGCTCGTTGGCGAGCGGATGGGGCACGCCAAGGTTCGTGGCGACGTAGCGAACCGCCGTCCGGATCTTGGGGGAGCCTAACGTGATAGCGATTCGAATGGCTTCCGACCGATCTTCTCGCCTTTCATGTCCTCCTGGCAGGCCCGGCGTGTGTTCGTCGGTGGCGTCACACTACTGGACCCTCTCGTTGAGTGTCAACCAATCGACGACGTCTGCGTCATCAGTCGTCTCTGTTGGTGACGTCCAGCGCGGATCTCGCCGCGGCGCGAGCTTGGCTTCGGTGGCGAAAAGATCGACCTGGGCGCCCGGCGTGGCGTGGAAGAGGTCAGCGTGCTGCGCGCGCTCTGCAGCCATGACCGCCCTCCTCGCGCGAGCCCCGCCGGCCCGCGCCGAGATTGTCCCAGTCGACCGCGCGGCGGCGCCAGGGACGGGGCGTCAGGCGCGCCGGAGCGCGCGTTCGATCTCGTCCAGGTGCTCGCGGCGGTGCTCGGCGCGCCGCCAGTTGAGGGGCGCGCCGGCCCGCGCGTTTGCCTCGATGATCGCGTCGCTCACCGCGGCGACTCGCCGATCCACCGTCTCGGCGACGGCCAGGGCGAGCTCCGCCGCGACACGGGGCGGGAGGGCCAGGCAGAGCAGCTTCGCCGCATCGTTGATCCAGTTGACGTCGCGCGCCTCTTCCAGGGGCGGCGTCCACGAGGCGCCCTTTCGCTCCCACTGGTCGAGCAGGACCACGATGCGCTGATCCCAGAACGTCAGGTGCGCGAGCACGGCGGCCACCGTCCAGCCAGCGTCCATCGGGCGCGCGAGGTCCTGGTCGCTCAGGCGCCGGGCAAGCGCGCGAAGCCGCTCCCGCTCTGCATCGTTCTCGGCCACGTACGAGCGATCGACTGGCACTGGGACCTCCGGGGGTATGTTGGCCCTGCTCCGAGGCTAACCGAGAACAGCGGTCGCATGCGGCGGAACGCGCGGGGGTACGTCCGTTCCCGCGAGCGCCGGCCGGGCGAGACCCGGCCGGCGAGCTGCTCGCGCTATCGCGATGGCCTCCTCACAGAGTGTAGACCAGCGCAGGGCGTCCAGCCAGAGAGATCCCGCCTCCGCGACACCGCGCTCGGCGCGCTCCCGGAGCGCCTGGCGTACGCTCTCAGTAAGCCCCTCGGGCGGGTACAGCATGATCATGATCAGCGCGGCCCCGTAGACGACGACGCCCTGGATGCCAGGCAGGAGGTCGCTTCAGAGCCGCACCTCGGCCGCGAGCTGCTCGATCGGTTCGCCGAGCTTGGGCGACGCCTCACCTTTCTTCGGCCTCCTGTTCTCGAGTTCCCGCTTCACGGCGAGGCTCCCGTTCAGATATACATGAACATGCCGCGGTGGATGATCGCTCCTCCAAGCAGATGATGCGGATGGTCCTTCCTTGATGGATCGAGCGCCTGCGGATCAGACTGCCGATCGGCGACAGCTCGATCTCTTCGTCGACGGCCGTGACGCCATCCTGATCCACGACGTCGTGACCGGGCTCATCATGCGCGATGTCGATCGCACCGAGGCGACCCTGTGTCGTCTCGGGCAGGACTACCCACTTCACCCTGACCTGGGAGCACTCACGGTGCTGGCCGAGATGCTGACCGTGCCCATCGTCGCCCTCACCCATGAGGAACTGACCGGGCGGATCGAGATGACCGAGCGCCGACTCGTCCCGGCGGCGCGGCGTTTCCTCGGTGGGGACGCCTCCGCCTTCCTCCGTCCGGTGTGGCAAGCGCTGGCCGCGGGGGCAGCCGATCTTCCCTTCGCACCCGCCCATCCGTCGGCACACCGCGCGTGGCTTTGCCAGCAGTACGGCGATTGGCCGGGCGTGCGCGCTGCCGTCGACGATGAACCGCGGTGGAGGGACACGCCGCCCCTGCGCTACTGGATGGGGTTGGCGCAGCACCACCTCGGCGCACCCGAGATCGCGACTTGCCTATGGCTGCCGCTGTGCTGGATGGATCCCCTTTTCTTCGAGGCGCACGCGCCGACGCTGCCAGACCACGCCCTTCGCGCAGCCTGGCTCACCTTCATGCAAGTCCTCCCCTTCGAGGAGACGCTGGCCGACAGGGCGCCAGCCGCCGCCTGGTTCCCTGCCTGGCTCCTCGTGCGCCACCGGGCCCTGGCTCCCCTCTTCTGCGTCGACGACATCCCTGATGCGGGAGACGGCGCCCGGGTATTTCGACATCTCCTGGTTCTCCTGCCCCTCGAACAGCGTGGCCTCTCCGACGAGGTTGTCCGCCAGCGTCGAGCGCTCCGGCAGCTGGATGACAGCTTCTTCCGCCATTACATGGCAGCCTTGGGCGATCGTCGCTTGTCCACCTGACCCCAAGGGCTCAGCGGTGAGTCGCCAGGCTGCCTGAGGCCTGAGAAGGCATGAGGCCCTCGTTGGCGTGACGGGCTCGAACTTGACGATCTGTCCATCTCCTTGTACATTTAGGTGTACAAGAGAGGCCACGGATGACCCAGCTGACGATCTCTGAAGCACGGAAGGCGTTGCTCGATCTCCCCGAGAGGCTCGCCCGGACGCCAGAGCGCGCTGTGACCATCACGCGCCGGGGGCAACCGGTGCTGGCCATCTTGCCGTGGGAGCTTTACGAGAGCATCGTCGAGACACTCGAGATTCTCGGTGATCCCGAGATGGTCACGGCGATCCGCGCCAGCCTCGATGACCTCAAGCGCGGGCGTGTGGTCAGTCATGCGGAGGCCAAGAAGCGTCTCGGTGCATGACGGGTGATCGCACGTTCGCGATCACGTGGACGCAGACCACCCTCAAGCTCGCCGCGGCTATCCCCGACCAGCGGATCCGGCGACTCATCACTCAGAGGGCCGATCAGCTTGCTAAATCGCCCGAGGAACAGGGCAAGGCCCTCATCGGCGAACTCGCCGGCTTCCGCAGTATCCCGGCCGTCGGTCAGCGCTACCGGATCGTTTATCGCGTCGAACGCCGAGAGGTCGTCGTTCTCATCGTCGCCGTCGGCTCCCGGCGAGCCGGAGACAAGAAGGACATTTACGACCTGGCCAGAAAGCTCCTGCGTCAGAGACTCCTCCGCTAACGAGCGGGGAGTTTGATCCTGAGCCACGCACGTTCGGCGCCGCCAGGAGGGCGATGGTTCAAGCGTGGGGTTAGCCAGCGGTTTCGACTGGTGCCGGGATCCGGCTGACGACAAACCGCTGGAGCTCGACCTTGCGGCTGGCGTTGTCGATGTCTATACCGACCAGGTTTCCTGACTCGTCGTAGTCGAGCACAACCCCTTCAGAGATCTCACGGCTGTCGACGCTCGGTTGCTCCGACAAGTCGATGTACAGCGAGTCCGTCTCGGGATGGTAGTTGACTTTCATGGCTTGAACCGCCTGTTGCCCTCCTGCGGCTCCTCTGTGGCGCGATTCGCCTCGCGTGGCTACGCGCTCCTTGTCCGTACCACGAGTTCGACGTCGCAATCGAGGACCTTGAGCAGTCGAAGTAACTGGTCGACGGACTTCCGGTAGTTCGTCTGATCAAGAAGTCGGTAGAGCTGAGACGGCGATGTGCCGAGCCGTCGGATAATTTCCCGCCTGGCCAGCGGCGTGGTGGCGGCAGCCTTCTGAGCTTCGAGCGTCAGCCGATAGAGGAGGAGATCGCGTAGGTGGTCAGGATCTTGGTTGTGTTCGAGAATGTCCTCGATGTGCACCGTTCCCTCGCGACCCGACCGTAGGGAGTACGTGAATCCCTCGGCGCCCAGCTCTTGGTCGACGAACACCTTGGCAATGGGATCATCCGACGTTGGCCGCACTTCGAGTTTGGCAAACGGGAAAATAAGCCGCCTCTTGCCCGCAGTCACCTCGAA
This sequence comes from Candidatus Methylomirabilota bacterium, assembly GCA_046726415.1. Lineage (GTDB taxonomy): Bacteria > Methylomirabilota > Methylomirabilia > Rokubacteriales > CSP1-6 > CAVWFS01. Next base: position 7,937 of record JBKPAK010000010.1, on the reverse strand, counting down.
CGCCTTGCGTCGATTGTTGGCGTTCACACTGCGAATCTTCATAGCCGCCCCTCTGCCTCGAGCTCCGCGATAAGCTTGAGGACCGTTCTGGTAGGTCCCTATCTCCGAGCGCCTGGACCACGCCTGCAACACGCCGCAACGGCGATACCGCCCCTGATCGAGCTGCTCTTCACTTCTTGTGCGCGGCGAGCACCTCGGCCAGAGGCGCGCCGTCCATCAGCCCACTCACGTCCACCTGCCTCGGCAGCACTTTCTCCTCGAACAGGAACTTCGCGAGATCGGCCATGCTTGCCTGGAGCGGGCTGTCCTTGGCGGCGGAGTAGCGATAGGTGGCATCGCTCTGCTTGTAGATCGCGGGCAGTCCGGCTTCCTTGAAGATGGCCCGCGCCCACTCCTCGGGAATTCCCATCTCCTGCATCACCGCGTTGATCGCCGGCGAGGGATCCTTCTCCAGCGCGTCGTAGGCCATGACCAGGGCCCGCAAGTAACGCCGCGCCGTTTCCCCGTTCGCCTTGAGCCACGAGCTGCGCACGGCGTACACCCCGAGGCCCGTGTAGATGCCGATATCGGCCTCGCGCGCGACGATCGTGCCGTCCGCCTGGTGGACCATCTTCTGCATCCACGGCTCCCAGGTCGCGGCCACGTCGATCTGGCGGTTCATCATCGCCGCGACCTGCTGGGCCGGCTCGAGCTGCAGGAGCTTGACCTCGGTCGTGGGAATGCCCTGGCGTTTCAGGACCGTCAGCACCGCGTAGTGAGACGTCGAGCCTCGGAAGAAGCCGATGGTCTTTCCCTTCAGGTCGGCCAGCGAGCGGACGCCGCCGTCCTTTCGCGCCACGAAGCCCACGGCCCGTGGGTACTCGTTGTCGACGCCGATGTAGACCCAGTCGACACCGGAGGCGACGCCGGCCAGGAACGGCACCGTGCCCACCATGGCGACGTCTATGCTCTGGCTCTGGGCGGCGGCGATCATGGGCGCCCCGGCCGTGAACTTCACGAAGGTCGGCGCCAGTCCCGCCTTCTCGTAGAGCTTCATCGCCCGCGCCCCGAACAGCAGCCAGGAGGCGACCGCCTGATACCCGATCTTGATGGGCTGCGGCGCCTGCTGGGCGCGCGCACCGCCGAGCGGCAGGAGCAGGGTGACGACGAGCGCGATCACCAGGGTGGCAGCGACGAATGTGCGGCGCGTCGGGGTCTCAGGCATTGTTCTCTCCCGTGAGCCGGCCGGGATGGTGATGCGCGGGGCCGGCGAGCGCCGGCCCCGTCATGTCAGCGGCTGAGGATCAGGCGGCCCGGCCGTCGAGGGCCAGGAACCGGCGCGCGTTCTCGCCGAGAATCTTGCGCTGCGCGCCCTCGCCGAGCCCGCTCATGTGCTTGCGTAGCTCCTCGACCGCCCCGGGGAAGATGGCATCCCAGTGCGGGTAGTCCGACGCCCAGCACACGTACTCTTCGCCGATGTAGTTGACCACCGCGGGGATGGTCGCCTCGTCCGGGTCGCACGAGATGATGCACTGCCGGCGGAAGATGGCTACCGGGTCGTTCTTGAGCCACGGCACTTCTTGGGGTCGCTTCTCCCAGTGTTCGTGCATCCGGTGGAGCCAGAAAGGCAGCCACGCGCACCCGGATTCGAGAAACGCGACCTTCAGCCGGGGGAAGCGCTCGAGCACGCCGCCGGCGATCATCGACAGCGCAGCCAGCATCTGCTCGAAGGGGTGGGAGATCATGTGGGTCATAAAGAAGTTGTCGTAGCGGTCGAGCCCGGCCGTGGGCAGCTGGCCGTCGGTGCCCTCGTGGAACATGACGGGCACGCCGAGCCGCTCGGCCTCTCCCCAGAACGGATCGTGGGCGGGATTCTCCAGGTTCCGGTCGCCGATCGGGTTCGGGCGGAGGTAGACGCCCTTGAAGCCGAGCTCGGTAACGCAGCGGCGCAGCTCCGCCACCGCCGCCTTCACGTCGCGCAACGTCACCATGCCGATCCCGATGAGGCGCGCGCGGTCCGCCGCGAGGTACTCTTGATGGAGCCAGTCGTTGTAGGCGCGGCAGATGGCTGCGTTCAGCTCCGGGTCGCGTGCATCGACCGTGTAGAGCCCCAGGGTGGGGAACGGCACGGCCACGTCGATGCCGTCGGTGTCCATGGCCTTGAGGCGCGACTGGGCCTGAACGATCTCGTGCGACTTCACCCGCCCCTTGTCGTCGATCGCGTACCAGGCCTCCGGTAATCCCGGGAAGCCCTTGCCCTTACCCTCGGGCTGCGGATAGAGCCGGTCCTCCATCGCGATCCGGATGCCACCCTGGCGGTCTCGCACCAGCCGGGGTGCCTTGGCTCGGAGCGCGCCAGGCATGTAGCGCTCCCAGAGATCATGGGGCTCGAGCAGGTGTCCGTCGCAGTCGATGATGCGGTCTCGCTTCATGACGGGGTCCTCCCGGGGCTGGATCCGCGGTCGTTGGCGGTAGTCAGTTCCTCGCGGATCAGGTGAAGAACGCGCTCCTTGATGGACACGAAGACCGGGGTGGTCACGATGTCGAACGTGCGCGGCTTGGGGAAGGGGACGGCAATCTCTTCCTTGACGCGTCCCGGCCGCCGGCTCATGACGTAGAGCCGGTCGGCGAGGAACACCGCCTCCTCCACGTCGTGGGTGATGAAGAAGATCGTGGGATGGAACTCGTCCCAGATCTGGAGCAGCAGCTCCTGCATGGAGAGCCGCGTCTGGAAGTCCAGGGCCACGAACGGCTCGTCCATCAGGAGGACGTCCGGTCGGTTCACCAGGGCGCTGGCGATCTGTACGCGCTGGCGCATGCCGCCGGAGAGCTGGTAGGGATAGTGCCCGCCGAAGTCGTCGAGTCCCATGGCGTGCATGTAGCGCGCCGCGTCCTCCAGGCACTGGCGCGCGGGCACGCCTCGCTTCCGCGGCCCGAAGGCGATATTGTCGCGCACGGTCATCCAGGGAAACAGCGCTGGCGTCTGGAAGACGACGATGCGGTCGGGCCCGGTATCGCGCACCTCGACGTCGCCAACCCGCACCTCCCCGCGCGTCGGGGCATCAAAGCCCGCGAGCATGTTCAGCAGGGTCGACTTGCCGCAACCACTGGGGCCAACCAGGCACACGATCTCCTGGTCGGCGATGTCGAGGCTGACGTGATCGAGCGCCTGCACCTCGCTGCCGTGGCGGGTGCCCACCCCGAAGCTCTTGCAGACGTCGCGCACGACGATCTTGCCCATGGGGGCCGCCGCTCACTTTCCCTGCCAGTGCAGGGTTCGGCGCTCGATGAACGCGATGACGAGCTCCAGGCTCACCCCGATCAGGCCGACGATGATGATCCCGAAGAAGACGTCGGTGATCCGAAAGAAGGTGCCGGCGTCCTGGATGATGAAGCCCAGCCCCTCCTGGGCGGCGATCAGCTCGGCGGCGACCACGATGGCCCAGCTCACGGCCGTCGAGGTCTTGATGCCCGTGAAGATGTGGGGCATGGCCGCCGGCAGCATCACGCTGGTGAAGAGCTGCCAGCGATTGAGTCCGAGGTTGCGGCCCTTGCGAATGAGCTGCTCGGGCACCGCGCGCATCCCCGCCGCGCTGTTGAGCACGGTGTAGTTGAACGACGCGGCGAAGATCAAGAGGATCTTGCTCAGCTCACCGATGCCGAACCACAGGATCATGAGCGGGATGAACGCGATGGGCGGGATGGGGCGGAAGAAGCCGAACACGGGCACCAGCGCGGCGCTGACTCTACGGTTGTAGCCCATGGCCAGGCCGATGGGGACGGCGAGTAGAATCCCCGCCACGAGGCCGGTCAGACTGCGAAAGAGGCTCGCCGCGATGTGAACGTGGAGCGGTTTACCGGCGTAGCCGACGCCGAGCAGGACCTGCAGCTCATCGCCCATTGCCTTCGGTGAAGGCAACACGAGCGGTGAGACGCGAAACATCGTGGTGACGACGCTCCAGGCGGTGAGGATCGCCAGCACGGTCACCATGCTGACGATCACGTCCCCAGACATCCAGGATCGACGAAGCGGACGCGTCACCACTGCCATGCGTCATCCCTTCGCGAACGGCCTTGCCGCCGCGAACGTCCCGGCCACGACCGTGTCGATGAGGTCCGACGAGGCCAGCATCAGTTCACGGTGCGGTTATTAGAGCGCAGCCGAATCGCGTGTCAATAGCGTCGGGCGCTCGGGCAATAGGTGGCAGGGCGGTTGGCGGCTCCGGCGTCTTCGGCCGACGCTCGCGATGAGGTTCACGGCCGTCTCGTGCCCGGCGATGAGCAGGAGCAAGTGGAGGTCGACGACCTCGTCTCGCGAGATGCGATCGCCGTCGGCTCCACGTCGAGCAGCGCCGAGAGGAGGTCGTCCCCCGGGCCTCGTGCGTCGGACGGCGAGGAGATCGTCCAGGTACGCGGCCAGGCCGCTCTCGGCGTCGGCGATGGCGGCATACACCTCGGCCGAGTGGAGCACCATTGGGTCGAGCGACCGCCCCGGCCCGGGATTAGCCGGTGAAGGATGCGCTGATCACCGTGCTGGCCCCGGATTCGAGCGCGACGGTGTGGTGGCGCGTCTCGAGAAGGGCGGCGAGCGCTTCGTCGCGGAAGCCGAAGGCCTGCGAGCCCAGTGTGCTCTCGCCTGTCTGACTCGGACCCGGGGATATCGCCCCCGCCTACGATCTTGCCTTGGCCCCTCTCGAGCACGAAGGGATCGATGGCCGGACAGTGGGCCTCCGGTCTTCGCTCCACCGCGGCCAGGACATCCTCCACGCCGCCAAGGCCCTCGCGGCAGTCCGGGATGCTGACGCCGAGGCTGGGCTGGCCGCGCGGCTCCTCAGAGGCCTGCGAGCTATCCGCGTCCGGGACGGAGACACGCTCGCCCAGCCCAGTTTCTGGGAAACTTGCGAGCTGGCTCGGGTGGGACTGGTGAAGAGCCCCGGCGGCTGGCGGGCCTCCTCAACCCGCTCGGCGTCGTGCGCCAGCAGGTGCGGGATAGAGCTCGGCGACGCTGGTGCTACGTCCTCTCGGCTGAGCAACTCACCGACCTTCCGGCCCGATACGGCGGGGCGGCCGACACCGACGAACAGCCAGACGGCGCCGCGCTGGCCACCTGTTCCCGCTCCAATCCGGTGACAAGCGGTGACAACCCGCATGAATAGCGGCGTGTCACCACTTCGGGCATCGAGCTTGAACGCTCAGCGCCGAAGCGGTGACAACCCGCATAAACACTGGCGTGTCACCGCTGTCACCGGATGTCACCGGTTTCTGCCCGAAGAAGGCGGTTTGGAGTGAACCCCTGAGGTGACACAAAGAAACGAGTGATATTCGTCGAGGGGGGACGAATGCCCGGGAAGGGAGCGCGGGTCTTCAGCCAGGAGTTCAAGGAAGCCGCCGTGTTGCGCATCTTGGCGGGCGAGCGGGTCCAGGCGCTGGCCGCCGAGCTCCACGTGTGGCCCAAGCTGCTGTACGACTGGTGGAGCAGGTACGATCGGGGCGGGGCGGCCGCGTTGCGCCGCGCGGGCCGGCCGCCGAGGTCGGCTGGGGAGGTGATCGAGCCCACGGCGCCGCTGCCGCCGCGCGCAGTGCGACACCGCCGCCGGGGTCGGCGCCGGGCGGACCGGGACGACGAAGCCGGGAAGCGGATCGCAGAGCTCGAGCGGAAGGTCGGCGAACAGGCGCTGGAACTGGATTTTTTCAGAAGGGCCTTGCGGTACGTCAAGGCACCACCCCGGCCGAGCGACGGGCGTGGCGGATCCGCATCTTCGCGCTGCAGCCGCAGAAACCAGCGAGACTGTCACCAATTTCGTTGTCTCACTCTAGGGGGTCACCCCACCGTGCAACAAGCCCGAAAATGAGTCACAGGAGTGTCCACGCGGCTCGACGGGACACGGTATCACGGACGATGGGCATGCGAGTACACATAGGTCTTGAGGGAGATGGAGAGGCTGATTGACGGCAAGCCTTCCTGAAGGTATGGTTTTCCGTATGAAGACAACCCTGATCATTCCCGACCCCCTGCTGCGGAGGCTGAAGCGCGAAGCGGCGCGTCAGCGCACCACGGTGTCGGCCCTGGTCGAGCGCGCGCTGCGGCTTCTGCTCGAGGAGGAAGAAGCGCCGTCTCGAACACTCGCGCCGCTGCCGCGCTTCCACGGGGGCCGGCCGCGCGTCGACGTGGCGAACCGGGAAGCGCTCTACGAGGCGATGGAGCGGGGCTGATGTTCGTGGTCGACACGAATGTGCTGATCTACGCGGCGAACGCCGACTCGCCGGAGCACGACCGCTGCCGCGAGCTGCTGGAGGGATGGCGAGCGGAGCGCGGCCCGTGGTACACAACGTGGGCGATTCTGTATGAGTTCGCCCGAGTGGTCACCCACCCGCGGGTGTTGCCGCATCCGTGGAGCGCCGCCGCCGCGCTGGAGTTCGTGGACGCGCTGCGGGCGACGCCGGCACACCGGATCCTCGTGGAATCCGAACGACACGCCGCGGTCGCGCGGGAGCTTGCCGAGGCCGTGCCGGGTCTCGCCGGCAATCTGTTCCACGACTTCCACACCGCGGTCCTCATGCGTGAGCATGGGATCGCCCGGGTCTACACCCGCGATGCGGATTTCCGGCGCTTCGCCTTCCTCGAGGTGATCGACCCACTCGCCTGACGGGCGCCGGTCAGATACGCGATCGGTTGCACGGCTGAGGATGCTGGCGCATCATCGCGGCGATTCATGCAGCGAGTAGACGGACAGATCGTCCTCTCCCCTTCGGACCTCAACGACTACGTCGAAAGCCCGCCTCACGGCGCTCGGCGCGCGGCGAGCGCCCGAGCCCGCACCTGCCGGACGAGGAGGCCGAGCTGCTGCGGCGCAAGGGCGAGCCCCACGAGCGCGCGTACCTTAACCGCCTCCGGGGGGATATGCCCCGGCCTTCGATCTTGTCCTGGCCCCTCTCGAACGGGAAGGGATCGATCGGCGGGCAGTGGACCTCTGGTCCCGCCCCTCGCCCTCGGCTTCGTCGCCGATTCGGAGACGGCAACCGCGGCCAGGACATCCTCCACGCCGCCAAGGCCCTCGCGGCAGTCCGGGATGCCGACGCCGAGGCGGGGCCGGTCGCGCGGCTCCCGAGGCCCTGCGAGCGATCCGCGAGCGGGACGACGACACGCTCACCCCGCCCAGTTACTGGGCGCCCTGCGAGCCCGGCCCGGGTGAAAAGTACCCGGCGGCTGGCTTGGTCTCATGACCCCCAGGGTGTTGTGCGCTAGCAGGTGCGGGATGGACCTCGGCGCCGCTGGGTGCTACGTCCTCTCGGCTGAGCAACGCGCCGCCCTTCGGGCCCGGTACGGCGGGGCGGCGACACCGAGGAACAACCGGACAGCGCCAGTCCAGCCACCTTTTCCGGCTCCAATCCGGTGACAAGCGGTGACAACGGTGACAACCCGCATGAATAGCGGCGTGTCACCACTTCGGGCATCGAGCTTGAACGCTCAGCGCCGAAGCGGTGACAACCCGCATAAACACTGGCGTGTCACCGCTTGCACCGGATGTCACCGGTTTCTACCCGGTAAAGACTGTGAAGTGAACCCCTGAGGTGACATCGGGTCGTGAGTGGTTGACCCTTCCAGTCGCCGCGCGCTAGAGTCTGGCCACCGCTCAGCCAGGTTGTGGAGCCGGCCGTTCAGTGCTCACGTCGCCCAGGGGAGGCCCCGGCATGAAGTGTCCCCGGTGCGCCGCCCGATCTACGGTCGGATGTTCTGGTTCAGCCGGAAGAAGTTCGTCGGGTCGTGCTTGCGCTTGAGCGCCCGGAGCCGCTCGTACTTGGCCTCGCCGTAGGCGGCCCGCACTCGGTCCTGCCCCTCCTCCCCGAGAAAGTTCACGTAGACACGGCCCGTGGAATACGGACGCACCGCCTCCCACAGCTCCCGGGTCCACGCGATGCACGCGGACGCGCGGGCGGGCTCGGACCAGACGGCGTCG
>JBKPAK010000009.1:0-56443 GCA_046726415.1 Candidatus Methylomirabilota bacterium | reverse complement strand
GAAGGTCGTCGAGGGCGCTTCGAAGATTCTCAAGAACGCCCCGCGCAAGGAGGTGGCGACGGTCGCCACCCTCTCGGGGCCGGTGGAAGGCGCTGACGCGAACACCATGGAGGTCATCGTCAAGCTGATCCAGAACGCCTTCTTCAAAGCGATTCTTCCGGGGTTCGACCGCGAGGTGGGCGGCCTCCCCGGCCGGGCACCTCGCGGCAAGGAATCGTAAGCTACGCCGCCGCCCTGCGCCGACCGGCCCGCGCGGGCTTTCGCGATCCCGCCCGGCGGCCAGACGCCGTCGCCAGCGGCTGGCGCTCTTCGAGGCTTCGCTGCAGCGCCTGCATCAGGTTCACCACACGCGGCCGCTTCGGCGCTTCGGGCGCGACGAACTTCTTGCCTTCCGCCTTCGCTTCGATGAGCTTTCGCAACACTTCGGTGTAGGTGTCGCGGAACTCCTCCGGGTTCCACTTGTCGCTGAGCGTGTCCATCAGCTGCCGGGTGAGCTGCATCTCCTTCTCGGTCCAGCCGCGGCGACTGGCCGGGACATCGAGCTCCTTGGGCGAGCGGATCTCGTTGGCAAACCGCATCGTGGTCAGCACGAGCGCGTCCTTGTAGGGCTCCAGCGCCGCGAGCTGCTCGCGCTGCCGCAGCACGATCGTCCCGGTGGCCAGCTTTCCGGTATCGGCCATGGCATCGCGAAGAAGGGCGTACGCCTTCACCCCCGCGCGCCCCTGCGGCGCGACGTAGTAGGGGTGCTCGAAGTACAGGTCCTCCACCTCGGTGGCGTTCACAAACGCGCGGATCTCGAACATCTGGGTGGCGGGCACCCGGGCCTTTTCGAAGTCTTCATCGGTCACCACGACGTACTGATCCTTGGCGTATTCGTATCCCTTCACGACGTCGTTCCAACGGACCTCGACATCCTCGGCCTTGCAGAAGCGCTTCTGGACGACCCGGCTGCCGTCTTTCTTGTGTAGAAGGTGGAATGCAAGTTCGCCCCTGGCCTCGATCGCCGACCATAGACCGATGGGAATGGTAACGAGGCCGAAACTGATGGAACCTTTCCAGATCGCTCGCGACGCCATGCCTGACAGACCGGCAAGTCGGGTGCCAGCGACCTGTCGGCCGCGGAGCGGAGCGCCTCTGCAGCGGCCGACGCCGGTGCATCAACCAGACCACCCAGTGGGAGGCGGAGCGGAGATCGCGGGTGGCCTGAATCTCGCAACAATGACAACCCACATTCGGAGCAGACGGCGACACCTCGTCGAGGGAGAAAACTATGGCTATAGATCCACGCTACAAAATCATAGACGTGAACCCTGATCCCGATGAGGGCGTCTGGACGACGCACATGGAAGACGTGATCAATGAACACGCGCGGGAGGGATGGGAGCTCGTGACCGCGTTTCAACGGGAGCACGAAGCGCTACAGGTGGGTTCCACCGTCACCCATCTCCCAGGCCTGGTCAGCACGGTGCTGGTCTTCAAGCGAGCGGCTTAGCCTCACCTCTCCGCGTGAGTCGCCGAGGCACCGTTCGGACGAAAACGGCCTGCCGCGCGTCCTGAGGGCTTCATTTTCGCAAGGCGAGTTCCGGCGCGAATCGTGCGCCGCGCCCTGACCGCGCTCGAGACCGAGATCCAGGGGACAGACGGTGTTCAGGGAGGGGCGGGGTGCGCAGCGCGGCGAAGGACCGGCACGTCATCCGGAGGGAGCGGCGCGGCAGCTTTCGCGATCCCGGGGCGGGGGCGCTGTTCGCGCTGGTGCGTGTTCGTGGGCGTCACACCCTCCGCGCTCGTCTGACGCGCATCGTCGTTGACTTGACGGGGCGACCCCGGTAAGGTCCATTCCTCACGCGGCCCCGACACCGTAGCGTGGATCCGCATCATGTGAGGACCGTTCATGAGCGACTGCCACAAGGCGCCTATCGGCGGCGCCGCCTGATGAGTCACGGGCCGTCCGCAGCGCCGGGCGACTACCTCGCACGCCTGGCCCGGCTCGCCCTTCGCGTGCGGGTCGACGATTTGGCGCCGGCCGCGGTCGACGCTGCGCGGAACGTTGTTCTCGACACTGTCGGCGCCATCCTGGCCGGCAGTCGTTTGCCCGAGAACGCTCGCCTCGCCGACCTCGCCGTGGAGCGCTCGAGCTTCCGCACTGCCACCGTCATTGGCCGCGCGCACAAAGCGGACCCCATGCTGGCCACCCTCGCCAACGGCACCGCCGGCGTGTCGCTCGAGGTTGACGAGGGCAATCGCTGGGGCGGCGGCCATCCCGCCATCCACGTCCTGCCCGCCGCTTTGGCAGTAGCCGAGGAGCTCGGCGCCGACGGGGGGCGGCTGATCGAGGCGCTGGTGGCGGGGTACGAGATCACCTCGCGCCTCGGCGGTGCCACCCGCCCGCGTCCGAATCTGCACTCGCACGGGACATGGGGAACCGCCGGGGCCGCCGTGGCCGTGGCGCGGCTGCTCGGGCACGAGGCGGGCGAGCTCCGCACCGTCATCAACCTCGCCACCTCGATGAGCCCGGCCAACTCGTGGGGACCCTGCTTCGAGGGCGCCACCATCCGCAACCTCTATCCCGGCCGCGCGGGGCTGCAGGGGATCTTGGCTGTGCACCTCCTCGCCTGCGGCTTCACCGCGGTCGCCGACGCGCCGGCGGACGTCTATGGCACGCTCCTGGCCGAAGGCTTCGATCCGGCCGCCGCCGTGGAGGCGATCGGCGACGATGACCGCGTGAGCACGTTCCGCATCGAGCGCAACTATTTCAAGTTCCACGCGTGCTGCCTCTATAACCATCCCGCCCTCGACGCTGTCCAAGCCCTCGCGCGGGAGCACGGGGTGAGCGCCGACGCCGTGGAGCGGATCGCCATCACCTCCATCCCGTTCGTCACCCGCATGGCAGATCCCGAGCCGGCCACCATGCTGGGGGCCAAGTTTTCCGTGCCGTACGCGGTGGCGGCAGCTCTCATCAAGGGCACCACGGACGTGTCGGCGTTCCTCGACGGCGCGCGCGACGACCCCCGCATCCGCCGCCTGGCCGCCCGTGTCGACGTGCGGGCTGATCCCTCGATGTCGCTCCGCAGCTCCCAGCAGCCGACCGCGCATGTGGCCGTCACCCTGCGGGACGGCCGCGTCCTCACCCGTGACACCACCGTAGTCCACGGCGACGCCGCCAACCCGCGACCGCGTGAGGAGCTTTTGGCGAAGTTCACAGCGCTCGCCGCCGACACCCTGGCCAGCTCGCATGTGCACGAGGTCGTGGAGGTGGTGGGACGGCTCGAACGGCTCAAGAGCATCGGCGAGCTGACCAGGCTCCTCGCGAGCGGCCGCTGAGCGATCCGGCTCTGCCAAGAAGGGAGTGACCATGCTGATCATCCGGGGCGGACGGCTCCTCGACGCGCACGCTCACACCGCTGAGCCCGCCGACGTTCTCGTCGACGGCGACACCATCAGTCAGGTTGGCCGTCCAGGCCTCTCCGCCCCAGCCGACGCGCGCACGATAGCAGCCGGCGGCCGCATCCTGATGCCAGGGCTGGTAAACGCCCATACCCACAGCCACGGGAACCTTTCCAAGGGGTTGGGGGACCGTTGGACGCTCGAGCTGCTCATCAACGCCGGCCCCTGGATCAGTGGCAACCGCAGCCAAGAGGACAAGTACCTCTCGGCGCTGATCGGGGCGGTGGAGATGGTCCGCAAGGGGTGCACAGCCTGTTACGACCTCTTCTACGAGTTCCCGGCGCCGACCTCGGAGGGGCTCGAGGCCGTCGGCCGAGCCTATGCGGATGTGGGGATGCGCGCCGTCGTCGCCCCCATGATGGCGGACCGCACGTTCTATCAGGCCATCCCCGGCCTCCTCGACAACCTACCCACCGAGATGCAAGAGAGCGTTGGGCGGCTGGCCCTGGCGCCGTGGCCGGTGAGCCTGGCGGCGACGCGCAAGGCGCTGGATACCTGGAAGCTCTCCCGGGAGCAGGTCGCCCTCGCCGTGGCGCCCACCATCCCGCTGCACTGCAGCGACGACTTCCTCACCGGCTGTCGCGACGTGGCTCGCGAGTACGGCGTGGGCCTGCACACCCACGTGGCGGAGTCGAAGGTCCAGGCCGTGGCCGGCCTTGCGAAGTACGGCAAGACCCTCACCGCCCACCTCGACGCCTTGCAGGTGCTGGGGCCCAACTTCACGGCCGCCCACGGAGTGTGGCTCGACGCCGACGACTTGGCGCGGCTCGCCGACCACGGCGCCTCCGTGGCCCACAATCCCGGCAGCAACATGCGCCTGGGCTCGGGGCTGGCTGCGGTGGGCACCATGCGGGAGCGCGGAGTGAATGTGGGCATCGGTACCGACGCCGCGAGCTGCTCGGACAATCTCAACATGTTCGAGTCCATGCGGCTGGCGTCGATGGTGTCGAAGGTGCAGGGACCCGACTACACCCGTTGGCTCACCACCGAGGACGTCCTCGAGATGGCGACGATCGGCAGCGCACGCGCCCTGGGCTTCGAGGGCATGCTGGGCCGGATCGCGCCCGGCTACAAGGCCGACATCGTCTTCCTGGACACCAGCCATATCAACTTCGTGCCGCTCAACGATCCCACCAATCAGGTCGTCCACACCGAGGACGGCGGCGCCGTCGACGCCGTGATGATCGGCGGCCGGATGGTGGTGGAGGGCGGGCGCGTTACCACGGTAGACGCCAGCAAGCTCGCGGCCATGGCCGAGACGGCGGTGACACGGTTACGCGGCGCCAACGAGTCGACCCGGGGGCTGGCCCAGCGCCTGGAGCCGGTGGTGGGGACATTCTGCCGCGCCCTCGCGGGACGCGAATACCGCGTGCAGCGCTACGGCGCGCAGCCGGCGCGCTGATCACGGCGGGCGCCGCGCGGCCCGACCTCTCCTGATCCGAGCCCGGTGGAGGCCTATTTGGCCTTCTTGACGCTCTCGATGTGCCAGGCCAGGCCGTAGTCGCCGGGGCTCCAGTCGCCGACCCGCGGGCCCGCCGCAAAGGTGCCGTTGCGCGCCACGATCGGGTAAAACGGGTACTCGTAGTACGTTTCCCGGTTTAGCTTGCGCAGCTCCTCGTCGAGGACCTTGAGGTCAGTGATCTGCTTCAGTCGCTTGAAGGCCGCGTCGATCTTCGGGGCATTCCAGTACGCCCACACGAGACCGCCGGCCTCGTGGCTGATCCACGACACCGCCAGGTTCTGCATGACCATGGGCCGGCTGAACCCGACGTCGATGTGGAGGTGGGCCGCATAGGTGGTCTCGAAGGTCTGCGGCGTCTTGGCAAGGCGAGGTCGGAACGCCCCGTACTCGATCGGGGTCAGCTCGGTCTTGAATCCCGCCGAGTTCAGATAACCCTGCACCAGCTCCATGATCTCCGGCGTCTCCGGGCTGGTGGCCAGAGGCGCCGACCAGACCTTGACCGGCTTGCCGTCGTACTTCATATCCTTCAGGAGTCGCCGCGCCTCGGCCGGATCGTAGGGGTACAGCGGGAGCGCCGGGTCGTAGCCGAGGGCCCGTTCCGTCCAGTGGCCATTGGCGTACTGCGTGCCGGTGCCGTCCGGGAAGACCCGCTTGACGATGGCCTTCATGTCGATGGCCAGCACCATGGCCTTCCGGAACTCGGTCCGATGGGCCCACAGCTCCTTCTGGTAGCTCCCCATGAAGGTGATCGCGGGGACCAGCGTCCCCTTGATCGTCAAGAGGCGCAGGCCGGCCCCTTTCAGGTCCGGCACCTGGGCGGCATCGACGACGGCCAGATCGGCCTCGCCCGCCTTGAGCATCGCGAGCCGGCTGGCCGGCTCGGGGCGGGGCACGACCCGAAGCGTCGCGAACTCGGGAACCCGCTTCGGATCCCAGTAGTCCGTGTTGGCGTCGAAGCGGCTCTCGATGCCGCGCTTGAACTCCACGAACTTCCAGGGCCCCGTACCGATCGGCGGCCCCGCCAGCTCGAACCCATCGGCCGTGGGCTTGTAGCTCCGCCGGGCGATGATGCGAATGTCGCCGTCGCGGGAGCTCAGCACCGAGGGAAACGTGATGTCGGGCTCCACAAGATCGATCTGCACCGTGTGAGGATCGAGCGCCTTCACTTCCTTGACGGTCCGCCGCACCTGTCCGCAGAAGGTGCAGGTGGCATCCTTCGCCCGGAACCGCTCAAGGCTGAAGATCACGTCCTGGGCGGTGAATGGCTGCCCATCGTGGAACCGGACGTTCTTGCGCAAGCGGAGGGTGATCGACCGGGCATCGGGACTCATCTTCCAGGACTCGGCCAGCCCGCGCTCGGGAACCAGCTCACCGTTGCGGTCGGTGCCGATGAGCGCATCGTACTGCTGGCCGTTGTAGGGCAGGTCGATGGTCGCCGTGACCCCGCGGTCGAAGTTCTCGCGATTAAAGTTCGGAACGACCAGGGTCAAGGTCCCCGACGGAGCGGCCGCCGCCCCGTCCGCACCCAGCATGGCCGCCAGCATCGCCAGGACGAGCGCCGCGCGCGACACGTTCCTCATGAGGTCACCTCTCCTCGGTCTGGTACGCCGTCGCGTATCACGCCCTTCGCTCGCGTGTCAAGGTCGGCCGTGCCCACACAGGCCGTCGTCTGGTACGCTTCGGGAATCATCGGGCGGCGCGGGACCGTCGCCCAGGAGGACACCGTGCCGCACGATCACGAGCACTTTATGCGGGCGGCCTTGCACGAGGCGGCGAAGGGACTGGCCGACGGCAACATCGCCGTGGGCTCGGTGGTCGTGCGCGACGACACGATCGTCGGACGGGGCCGGAACCTCATCGGCCTGACGCGCAATCCGACGGACGACGCGGAGACCGTCGCCATGAGCGACGCCGCGCGGACCCTGGGCCGGGCGGATCTCACCGGGTGCACGCTCTACACGACGGTCGAATGCTGCCCCATGTGCTGCGGCGCGGCCATCGTGAGCGGTATCTCGACCCTGGTGCTCGGCATGCGCTTCAAGCCCGACGAGTTCGCGACCCAGAGGTTCGGTAGATACTCCGTGGAGCGACTCATCGAGCTGGCCGGCCGGAGTGACCGGCTGCGGGTGGTGACGGGGATCCTGACCGAGGAATGCCTCGCGTTGCGGCGCGAGTGGGCGGCCCGTCAGAAGACAGGTCGCCACTCGGCGTAGAACCGGCGCACGTGTGGAAGGAGCTCGCGGGCGAGCTCCCGGCGCCTGACCTCGTCGGGCCTGAGCGGCGAGCGGAGGGAGGCGGCCAGCTCACGAAGGACCGCGTCCTTGTCGACACGGGTGAAGGTCCGGTCGCGCATGACCACCTCGCCGGCGATCATGACGGTCTCGACGTCCCGGCTCCGCGACCGATGGACCACGCCTTCGAGGATCGGCGTCAGCGGGTCCAGGTAGGGTTCGGTGACGTTTCGGAGATCGATCAGCACCGCGTCGGCACTCCGGCCGGCAGCAATACGACCGATCCGCGCCGCGAAGCCCGTGGTGTGGGCGCCACCCTCGGTGGCCATCCAGAACACCTCCGAGGCCGTGGGCACGCGCTGGTCGTGGCCGGGGACGCGGTGGAGCTTCAGCACCAGTCGGATCTCCTGCAGCATATCCCGGTCGTCGTTCACGCCCGCCTCGTCGATCCCGAGCGCCACCCGCACGCCGCGCGCCAGCAGGCGATTCACGGGCGCGATGCCGCTCTGCAGGCGCAGGTTTGAGCTGGCGTTGTGACAGACGGCGGTGCCGGTCTCGACCAACCGCTCGATGTCGTCCTCGGTGAGCCAGACTCCGTGCCCGAGCGTCACCTCGGGGCCGAGAAACCCGAGGTCGTTCAGATGCTGCACCGCGCTTCGGCCCCACCGGCGCTGGGCATACAGCTTCTGGTAGGCGGTCTCGAGCAGGTGAATGTGGATCCCCGCTCCGAACTTGCGGGCCTGCTCCTTCACGCGGACGAGCAGCTCGTCCGAGCACCAGTGCAGGTTCGTCGGGGCGAGCCAGATGCGGACCAGGTCATTCTCGTTCCGCCCCCAGTCCTCGTAGAGACCGACGAACAGGTCACGCGCCCAATCATCGACGGTGATGCGCAGCCCCGAGAACCACTCCATCATTTCCGGCTGAAGCGCGGTCGGCAGGTTGCGGACGAACTCGTCGTCCGCCCCGTAGACCAGCAAGTTCTGGTCGCGGATGCCGAAGGCGTAGCTCGAGCGCATGCCGATATCGCGGTAGGCCTCGAGCACTCGGCGGGCTCGGTCCGGCCAGGCGGCGACTGGCCCTCGCCGCATGCCGTGCAGGTGCTGCACGGTGGTCACACCGGATTCAATCATCTCGAAGGCCGAGTACAGCGTGTCGAGATAGGGGTCGACGTCGCGCGCCGCCATCCGTGAGGCGAGCCAGAGCTCGAGCGGATAGTCGGGGGATCCGAGCTGGAGCGGGGTGAGGCCCACGTGGTGGTGGGCGTTCACCAAGCCCGGCACCACGACGTGACGGGTCGAGCCAAGCGTCTCGTCGGCTCGGTAGCGACCAGCGAGGTTGGCGTACGTCCCCACCTCTACGATGGTGCCGTCGCGCTGGAAGAACGCGCCGTCCTCGAGCACCTCGACCTCGCCGGAACCGCTGGCGCCGGCGATCAGGTACCTCCCGCGGACCATGGTCGAACCCATCCTCACCTCCGAGGGCGGGCACCGTAGCACCGCCCGGCGAGGGGCGTCAAGCGAGCGCGGGCCGCTGCTAGAATCCCGCCATGCTGGCGTTCGTCGCCGCCCGCGTCGGCCAGGCGTTGCTCACCTTGCTGGCATCGAGCGTGATCGTCTTCGCCCTCGTCCGGACCTCGGGCAGCCCCGTCGACCTCATCCTGCCGCCGGACTCGACGCCCGCCGAGCGCCAGGCGGCGATCCGGCGCCTCGGCCTCGATCGCCCGCTCAGCTATCAGTACGGCGGCTTCCTCTGGAACGCGCTGCAGGGCGACTGGGGCACGTCGCTGCGCACGGGGCGCCCGGCCACCGAGCTCGTGATGGAGCGCTTGGGCAACTCGCTCAAGCTCGCCACGGCGGCTATCGGCATCACCTTGCTGCTCAGCATTCCGCTCGGCGTCCTGGCGGCGGTGAACCGCGCCGGTCCGTGGGACCGTCTCGGCATGGCCTTCGCGGTGCTGGGGCAGTCCCTGCCCGCGTTCTGGCTCGGCATCATCCTGATGCTCGTGTTCGCGGTCTGGCTGCGCTGGCTGCCCACCTCGGGCATGGAAAGCTGGCGTCACTACGTGCTGCCGGCCGTCGTGCTGGGGTGGGGCATCAGCGCCGGCGTGGTGCGATTGCTCCGCTCGAGCATGCTGGAGGTGCTCGACAGCGAGTTCGTGAAGCTGGCGCGCACCAAGGGCCTGAGCGAAGCGCGCGTCGTGTGGAAGCACGCCCTGCGCAATGCCCTGGTGCCCGTCATCACGTTCGCCGGGTTCATGTACGGCGTCATCATCGCGGCCGCTATTGTGGTGGAGGTGGTCTTCAGCTGGCCCGGCCTGGGGCGCCTCGCCTACGAGTCCACCCTCTGGCGCGACTTCCCGGTCCTGCAGCTCACCGTGCTCACGTGGACCGCGCTCGTCATCGCCATCAACTTCCTGGTCGACGTCAGCTATGGGCTGGTGGACCCGCGCGTCCGCCGCTGAACCGCTGGGCGCCGCGCGCGCCACCGCGCTCGGGGTCGGCCGGCCAGCGTCCCCCGCGCGCCGGCGCCTCGCGGGCCTCGTCGATGTCCTCCGCCGCGCGCCCAAGCTGCCCACCGCCGTCGTGATCCTCGCCATCGTGGTGGCGGCCTGCGCCGACCTCCTGGTGCCGCACGACCCGGCCGCGGTCAATCCCATCGACGGCGAGAAGCCGCCCGCGTTCGTCAAGGGCGGCACCTGGACGTATCCGCTCGGGACCGATCGGAAGGGGCGCGACATTCTCAGTCGCGTCATCCTGGGCACGCGGATCTCGCTCGCGGTCGCGGCCGGTGCGATCGGGGTCGGCGGCCTCATCGGCACGCTCCTCGGATTCCTCGCCGGCTTCCGCGGTGGCTGGGTCGACGCACTGATCATGCGCGCGGCCGACGCCTTCCTCGCCTTCCCCAGCATCCTGATCGCGCTGGTGCTGGCCGTCACCGTGGGCCCGAGCTTCGTCGTCGTGGTGACGGTGCTGGGGCTCATCCTGTGGGCGCGGTTCGCCAGGCTGGTGCGAGGCGAGGTTCTCTACTGGAAGACGCGCGAGTTCATCGGGCTGGCGCGGATCGCGGGGGCGCGCGGCCCCTACATCGTGCGGCGGCACCTCCTGCCCAACCTGATCAACACGATCGTCGTGCTGTGCACGCTCCAGGTCGGCTGGGCCATCATCGTGGAGGCGTCGCTGAGCTTCCTGGGCGCCGGCATCCCACCCCCGACGCCAACGTGGGGCGGCATGGTAGCGGAAGGGGTGTCGCTGATCGAGCGGGCATGGTGGATCTCGGTCTGTCCCGGCGCCGCGATGATGGTGGTCGTCCTCTGCTTCAACCTGTTCGGCGACTGGATCCGCGACCTCCTCGACCCCAAGCTCCGCCAGCTCTGATCGCCGGCGGGGCTCGACGGCCCCTCACAGCCTCACATGCACGCCGAACGCGCTCTTATCGGGCATTCCCGCCGCTATCCCAAATTTGAAGCAGGGGATAAACGCGATCGAATTCACCGAGCGGAACGTGAGGATACCCGACGGACCCGAGAAGACGTAGGTAGGGCTCGAATGGGGTTAGGCATGCGACAGAGGCTTGAATGTCGATCACGGGCTTCGCCGACAGCCCAGGAACTGCGGTAGACCCGACATGCTCCACTCGTAACGCGAGATCTCGGAACACTCCCCGAATCTGGTTGGCTTCCACCTCGAACATAATTGGCCACGCCGGGTCGTAAGGAACGAGTGCGAGCCGAGAATCGCGCTGGGGATTGCTGCAGCTAACGGTCGCAGTCAGCGGCCGCAGGGCGAGCAACGCGAGCCCGAGGACCGCTGGACCGCGTGGTTCGACGCCTTGCGCCCCTCGCCCAGCGCCCGCCCCCGGCACGCACCCGCCCCCAGTGTTGCCGTTCTTCTCTCTCTGTGGGTCGTGGCCCGCCGGGGCGGCCGGTCTGCCTGGCCACGACCTCGCGTGTCTGACGTGAGGGCCCGGCCACCGCGGTGGGGTCGTCGTGACCACAGCCGATGGCGCTGAGGCCACGCCGACCCGCTGTCGCGTCTTGTGGCATGTGTCGCAGGCTCTCTCTCCTCGACGGCGTGGCTTGCCGTAATTTCTCTCGTTCCACCCACCACTGCAGCCCCGGATCGTTTCGCTTCCATCGCCGTCCGGCGAACGTTTATTGGACGGCTCGTGTATCAAGGAAATCCGGCGTTCGACAAATCGCGTAGGGTCGACTGAAGTTGGGCGCGATCGGGTTCCCCGATCTTTTCAGAACAAGGTCTTGCGGAAACCGTCCGCCACCTACCCGTCGAAGCCTATCAACGGTGTATCGCCTTCGCCTTGGATCAAGGGCCACCTGCGTAAGAATGCCCCAGTAGAGAAGCGCACCGCCCCTCGCCGTGTCGGCAAATAGCACAAGCATCGAAAGCCCGGCTGCCCCTCGCGGTTTGCCATAAGCGCCGGCCGGTCACCCAGGCCCTGGTTTCGGAGAACTCCCGAGCCCGGCCGGAGGCGGCAACCGCGTCGAGCTCCCTACGATCCACGATGGTGTAGATGCAGAATTCTGCGAGTTCGTATGCCATTGTCCTCTGCGCCGGTCTAACGCTGCCGTTCACCTGCGGCGGACCGAGCGACCGCAGGGAGCGAGGCCCGGCGTCAGGTGCAACGGCTTGTTAGCCATCGAACTCTTTGAAGAAGGGGTGATCGATCTCGTACGTCTTGACGGGCCGGAGGCCGAGCTCGAGTTGTTCAAGCATGTCGACGAGTTTCTCGCCGTCTATCAGCTCGATCGGCGGTACCCCATCACGCGACGCTTCGCGCCTTGCTTCAGCGGTAAACGCGCCTGTTGTGAGAATGATGCCCTTGTCCGCGCGGCCAGCCATCCCTCCGCGGAAGTCACGGACGTGGGATGGCGACACAGACTTGCTGAAGCGCTTGCACTGGAACAGAACCTTGAAGGAGACCAGCGGATTCACGGACAGCGTGCCGTGGCCATCGATTCCACCGTCGCCGCTGCGCCCCGTCACGATCACCTGCGTGAATCCAGCTTCGCGCAGAACGCGCTGGCACAGCCGTTCGAAGCCAGCGGCTGGCAGCTTCAGAAGAACGCCCATGACGGCGCTTCTGTGGTCGTCCGGCGTCGTGGCGGCCGCCTCGGCAACGACCTCTTCGGCTGGCTCGGTCTTCGCCGCCTTCGCACGGCGCTGCTCCTGAAAGATGCGGACCCACTTGAGGAAGATCTGGTGGGCTTGTGCATACGTGAGGCCGGTCGAGCGGCCACGCTCGGTAAGGCTCCAAACACCTCGTCGTGACGAGTCGAGAAGGCCCTCTCGGACAAGATAGAATCTTGCCCAGTGGACTTGGTTTCGATACCGCGGTTCGCCCGACGACAGAAGCTCATTCTGGATGTCGTCGGATAGCTTGAGGTCCGTCGCAATACGTTCGACGACTTCCTCCGGGCTTCCGGACCCTCCGAGGGAACGCAGTGCGTCAAGCAGCGGTCCGAAGTATCGGACGAACTGGGCGCCTTCAGCGGGACTCTGCTGCTTTGCCTTGGCCATTCGCTGTCGTCAACCTCGATGGCTAACGCCGGTATCAGCCGCGGCCGAAGGCCGTCGGCCACATGCCGAAGTTACGCGGCCCCCACTTCGACGAACTCGCCTTCCGAGCTTGGCGCTGGGACGGGCAAGCCATCCTGCTTGAGACCGTCGATGTGAAATCCGATGGCTTCGCGGATTAGCCGCAAGACCTCCTCGCGAGTCTCGCCCACCGCCACACATCCCGGAAGATCAGGGGCATGTGCTCCCCAGCTCGTCTCACCGTGCTCGACGACCACCATGTAGCGCATCATTGCCATCGTTACTTCTCCCTCTTGAGGCCAGCTTGCTTCAGTATGGCATTCAACGTTCCGGGAGGGATATCCAGGCTCGGCTTGCCAGCCACCGTGACCGTACCTGGCTTGCTGGCATGCTTGTACTGCCGGTGGCTGCCACGGGTTCGCGCCAGCTGCCAGCCATCGTCCTCAAGAAGCCGGATCAGCTCTCCGACCTTCACGCGCCTCCCGTGTCATCAGCGCTGCCGTGTAACGTCGCGCTCACCGGGCGGGGCGAGCATCGCGAGCCCCGATCCGGTGGAGCGCGATGTTCGACGCCTCACAGCCCCTGCCCAGCGCCAGCCCCCGGCACGGAACCGGCACGCCATGCCCTGATCTCTTCACGCTTGCGTCGTAGCCCGCCGCGCTCCGTCTGCCTGGTGCAGCACCGCCTGTCGGACGTGAGTGATCCGACCGTGAACCACGGGCTCTTGTGACCCCAGCGGACCCTGAGGCGCAGCCGCCCCGGGGCGCCGCGCCCGGTGGCATCTGCCCTGGCTGTCTCTCGGCCACGCCGGTTTGCCATGACCTCTCCGGGACGACGAGGAAAGTTCGGCCTCGCGGTGCTCGCTTCCACCGCTGGCGCGGCAAACGTTTATTTGCCGCAACTGAGTAGTACCGGCGAGGCTGCGGGCGACGCAGGGTAGCACACCCGCTCGGGGCTATGGTGCCGCCAGGTCGCCCTGGTCTCACGCAAGGTTGCAGGCTGATTCCGCCTCGCCACGCGCGTTGCTACACTGCGCCAGCGCGTGGGGTAGCACGCGGCCCCGGCCCGACGAGTCGATGGTCCATCGGTTCCCTTCTACGCCCCAAGTATCCGGTCGGCAGGGCTGCGGACGGCGGCCGGGCCCCGGTTGAGGACGTGGGTGTAGATCATCGTGGTGGCGACGTCGCGGTGGCCCAGGAGCTCCTGGACGGTGCGGATGTCGTAACCGTCTTCGAGCAGGTGGGTCGCGAACGAGTGACGGAAGGTGTGACACTTGGCATGCTTGGTGATCCCAGCACGACGTACGGCCTCCTTCACCGCGCGCTGCGGCACTGACTCGTGGAGGTGATGACGGCGCCGTTGGCGGGTTTCCCGGTGGAAGTAGAGCCGTGTAGCGGGGAAGACCCACTGCCAACCCCACTCACGGCCCGCGTTCGGGTACTTCCGCCCGAGGGCGTCGGGCAACTCGACCCAGCCGGCTCCGCTCTGGAGGCCGCGCGCGTGCTGGCGCCGCGTTTCCTCCAGATGCCGTGCCAGCTCACCCTTCACGGCACCGGCAGCATCGTAACGCGATCCTTCGCTCCCTTGCCGTCTCGGACGACGATGAGGTTCGCCCCGAAGTCGACGTCGTGGACGCGGAGGCGTGCGCCTTCGAGCAGACGCAGGCCCGCACCGTAGAAGAGCAACGCCATGAGCCGGGGAACGCCCGCGAGATGCTGAAGGACGGCGCGCACCTCGTCGCGGGTCATGACGACGGGCACGCGATGCGGCCGCCGGGCGCGGACGAGGTCGTCCAGCCAGGGCAAGTCTTGCCCGAGCACCTCGCGGTAGAGGAAGAGCAGCGCCCCCAGCGCCTGATTCTGCGTGGAGGCGGCCACCTTGCGCTCGACGGCAAGTGCCGTGAGGAACTGGGTGACCTCGGGGGCGCCCATCTCGGAGGGATGGCGCTTACGGTGGAAGAGGATGTAGCGCTGGATCCAGCCGACGTACGCCTTCTCGGTGCGGCGGCTGTAGTGGCGCGTCTGGAGGGCGTCGCGGACGCGATCGAGCAGCCTCGGCGGCGGGGCCGGGCTCACCACCGAGAGAGCAGGGCGGGTCGTGGAGGAAACGACCGGCGAACTGAATCGCGAGGCGGACGGAGAGAGTTGTGCCACGGACATAGGCGTGCCCCCTTGGGGTTTCGCGTGGCGCCCTACCATAACTCGCCCCGCCTGAGCGGACAAGGGCGCGCCACTCAAGTCGGGTACCCCGGAGCCAATGAGCCAACTTCCGCCGTGCCTCCGCTGGCGTGGCGACGAAGGCGCGGTAGTGCGTCGGAGCGGTGCGACAGGCCACGCCATCGGGAGGCGCCCGCGATCGGCGTCGGGACGATATAGCGCAACGATCAGGGCGGTGGCGAAGAGCCATTGTACTCATCCGGCACGCAACGCGAGGGCCAGACCGGGATTGCAGCAATTTCGCGAAATGCTCGTCTCCGGACGACTGCTGTTAGCGCGGTTGTCCAGCGAGGTGGGCAGTGTGCTGCTGCATCAGGGCTTGAACGGGCCTGTATCCATCAGGCGGGAGAATGATTCGCCGACGCTGACGCCAAGGCACGGCTCGGCTGCGAATCCCCCGGCGCCCCGGACCTCGTAGAGATCGCGGTTTCGGCACCGAGCAGGGGCACGCCGCCGTCGTGGTGCCGAATCAGAGCCCGCTTCAAGCTTTCCCCATCCCCACGCTGGGACACGCTCCGCGAAGCCGTGGCGCTCCGCGATTCTCCGACCCGTTCCTACACGACGGGGTGCTTTCTCATTGATCGATCACGCCAGGTGGCAGGCTGCGCGGTGGCCGGGGCTTACTTCGCGCAGCACGGGGGCTTCCACTGGGCAGCGGTCGAAGGCCACCGGACAGCGCGGATGGAATCGGCAGCCCGACGGCGGGGCCGTGGGCGACGGCACCTCACCGGGCAGCACGATGCGCTCGTGCACCGCATCCGGGCGCGCGGGCAGCGCCGCCGAGATGAGCGCCCGCGTGTAGGGATGCTGCGGTCTCTGGAACAGCTCCGCGGAGCTCGCTTCCTCGACGATCTGCCCCAAGTACATGACCGCCACGCGGTGGCTCAGGAACCGGAGCGTGGCCAGGTTGTGGGCGATGAGGAGATAGCTCATCGCGTGCTCGCGCTGGAGATCCTTCAGGAGGTTCATGATCTGGGCGCGGATGGAGACATCCAGGGCCGAGACCGGCTCGTCGAGGACGATGACGCGCGGGCTCAGGGCCAGCGCGCGCGCCACCGCGATGCGCTGACGCTGGCCGCCGCTGAACTCGTGCGGGAAGTCGGTGGCCACGGCGGGGTCGAGGCCGACCGCCCCGAGCAGCGCCGCCACCCGCTCCGACCGTTCCTGCCGCGTGAGACGCGTATTCAGTACGAGCGGCTCGGCGATGATGTCGCTGGCTCGCATGCGCGGATTGAGCGAGCTCCACGGGTCCTGCAGCACCGCCTGGACCGCCGCCCGATACTCGCCGAGCGCCGCCCCCTCGAGCCGCGTCACATCCTGCCCGCGGAAGTGGACTCCGCCGGCGGTGGGCTGCTCGAGAAGCAGGATGAGCCGCGCGGTGGTGGTCTTGCCGCACCCCGACTCGCCCACCAGGCTGAAGGTCTCCCCGGCGCGGATCGCGAATGACACGCCGTCGACGGCGCGGACCACCGCCCTCCCGCGACCGAGCCAGAGGCGCCGGCGCAGCGCGAAGTGCTTGGTGAGGTCGCGCGCCTCGACGAGCACGTCCGACGCTCCCACGGCAGGCCCGCCGCTCAGGACAGGGGGCGGTCCGCTGCTCACGGGAGGTGGCGCCAGCAGCTCACCGCGTGTGTCGGCGCCAGGGCCCGTTCCGGGGGAAACGCGTCCCGGCAGCGCGCCTGGACCACCGGGCAGCGCGGCGCGAAGGGGCATCCGGGACGCGGATCGTAGATGGACGGCGGCTGCCCCTCGATCGAGTAGAGGCGGCCGACATCTTCCTGGACGTCCGGCACCGAGCGCAGGAGCGCCTCGGTATACGGATGTGCCGGCGCCCCGAAGAGGCGTCTGGTGTCGGCGATCTCCACGATCCTGCCCGCGTACATCACCGCCACCCGGTCGCACATCTGGGCCACGACGCCGAGATCGTGCGTCACGAACAGGATGGCGAGTCGGCTCTGCCGCTGGATGTCGCGCAAGAGGTCGAGGTACGCGGCCTGGATCGTGGCGTCGAGCGCCGTGGTCGGCTCATCGGCGATGAGGATCTCGGGCTGGCACGCCAGCGCAATGGCGCCGACCGTGCGCTGGCGCATGCCCCCGCTGAACTCGTGCGGGTAGTTGCGGAGCCGGGACTCCGGGGCGGGCACGCGGACGAGCCGCATGACCTCGATCGCCCGCGCGCGCAACCGGCGGCCGCGCAGCCGCTGGTGGAGGGTGAGCGACTCGAAGAGCTGGTTGCCGATGGTGAAGACCGGGTTGAGCGCGGTCATGGGATCCTGCAGCACCATCGCGATGTGGCGGCCCCGGTAGCGGCGCATCTCCCGCTCCGATTTCTGCAGCAGGTCTGCCCCGCGGAAGAGCACCTGCCCGCCCACGATGCGTGAGGCCGGCCGCGGGTTGAGCCGCAAGACCGACAGGCAGGTGAGGCTCTTGCCGCACCCGGATTCGCCGACCAGCCCCAGGGTTTCGCCGGCACCCAGGGTGAAGCTCACCCCATCCACCGCTCGCCCGATCCCGCGCCGCGTGACGAAGTGCGTGCGGAGGTCCCTGACCTCCAGGAGCGGGGCCGATCTCATCCCACCGCGGTCACGGGCGCGGCCGGCTTCGGGACTCCCACTCGCGGCGGATCTCGTAGCAGTCCTGGGACAGGACGCCCGTGACGACCTGGAGTCGGTCGCCCCACCCTGCCAGCTCGATGAGCTTCTCGACGGAGTAGGCGCCGAACCGCTGCGTCGCGAACTCCTCGGGTCGAAACCGAGCGCCCAGTACGAGCGTGCCGATTCCGCTCTTCATCACGGCGCCACAGCACATGGGGCACGACTCGATGGTGGTGTACAGCAGGCAGCCGGAGAGGTCCACCCCTCCCAGCGCGCGGGCGGCGTCCCGCAGCGCGACCGTCTCGGCGTGGTCCGTCGGATCGCCGGTCGAGTTCACGAGATTCCTGCCCCGTCCGATGACCCGACCGTCGCGCACGACCACCGAGCCCACGGCGAGATTGCCCTCGGCTCCCCCTCGGCGGGCCTCCTCCATGGCGACTCTCATGAATGCCTCGTGGTCGATGGCCATCTCGATCACCTCGACTGGACCCCATCGGGGCCGCCGAAGAACAGGGATCGCGTCCACGCCGCGCGATTCTAGCACCCGCCTCGGGTGGCGCGGGCCCGTGCGATCAGCGCTGCGGACGGTTGTCGATCAGGCCGAGTGGCCTGGCGACGCTCGAAGTCGGGTAGAGAAAAGCGTCCGCCGGCAACGACACGGGTGGCGCGGTCAGCCGTTTGGGAACGATGGTGAGTGCACGACGAACTGGCGGGCTCATAGGCCACGGGCGTAAGCTCAGGGCCGCAGCGTACCATCGGATCGATACCTCGGGGGTGCGTGAGATGAAGGGCGCGAGCAGTCGTGCGGCGATCCGGAAGACCGCGCTCCGCCTCGCCGTCGCGTTCACCGCCGTGCTGGGCGCGGCGTGGAACGACCCGGCCGCCGCGCGGCCGGCGCAGTGGACCCTCGTCGTGTCGGAGAAGACGGGCGGCGCCGACCCGCTCAGCGAGCACGGGACCAACTCGCAGTACTACCTGATCCCCCACGTGGTCGAGCCGCTGGTGCGCATCGAGCTGGTGGCCGAGGAGCGGGCCTGGGGCGTGGTGCCGGTGCTGGCGGAGAAGTGGAGCTTCCCCGATCCGAAGACGTTCGTGGTCGAGCTGCGCCGCGGGGTCAAGTTCCAGAACGGGGAAGAACTCACGGCCGAGCACGTGAAGGCTGCCTTCGACGCCTTCGTCTCTCCCGAGAAGCCCGGCCGTCGCGGCGTGGTGCTGAAGGCGCTCGGCAAGATCGAGGTCGCTGGCAAGCACACCGTCCGATGGCTGCTGCCCAAGCCCGATCTCTCGGCCATCGCGGCGGCCTCGCACCTGCTGGTCCCGCCGCTGGCGCGGCACTCGATGACGCGCGAGCAGTTCGAGGCGAAGCCGATCGGCAGCGGCCCCTACAAGGTGGTGGACTGGCCCAAGGACGGCACGGTGCGGCTCGAAGCGTGGGACGGCTATCGCGGCGGCAAGGCGTTCCCGGAGAAGCTGATTGTCCGCCACGTCCCGGAACCGTCCACCCGGGTCTTCGAGCTTGCCGCGGGGACGGCGCAGGTCGCCGCGGCGATCCCGATCGAGGCCATCCCGATGATCCAGGGCAACCCGAAGCTCGAGGTCGTGAGCCTGACCGGTGGCTCGGCGCTGTCCCACGTCATCAATCTCTACAAGACGGCGCCGCCCCTGCGGGACAAGCGGGTGCGCCAGGCCATGAACTACGCCGTCGACCGGACGGCGATCGTCCGGTCGATCCTGGGTGGACGTGGCGCGCCGATGTCGGCGCCGCTCTGGCCGGGATGGCTGGGTGCGAGCGACGAGGTTCGCCCGTACGCCTACGACCCCGAGAAGGCGAAGGCGCTGCTGATCGAGGCGGGCTATCCCAACGGGTTCAGCTTCCGCTGGACCGTCTCGCAGGGTGTCTTCATGAAGGACATTGAAGTGGCCCAGGCCGTGGCCAACCAGCTCGCCAAGGTCGGGATCAAGGCGACGGTCCAGCCGGTGGAGCGGGCCCGGCTTCTGGCTGAGCGGAACGAGGGCGAGTACGACGTCATCGAGCTGATCTGGACGATGTACTGGCACCCGGCCATCATGTTGCACTTCACCCTTAACGCATCATATCCGGACGCGAAGCTCACGCCGAAGTGGGGACCTGTCCCGCCGGAGCTGGTCACGGCCCGGGGCCTGATGAGCGAAGCGGCCGCGGCGGTGAGCCTTGCCGAGAAGACCCACGCCTACAGCCGCCTGAACCAGCTGATGCGGGACGAGGCGTTCTGGCTCTTCGTCAACACGGTGGACTCCCTCTGGGGCATTCAGAAGGACACGGCGTGGCGACCGTACCCCGCGGCCTTCCCCACCTACGACGACTACTGGCACCGCACGGGCCGGAAGGCTCCCGAGAGCCCGACGGTGCCGTCGGTCCCGAAGTAATCGTCGCGAGGGCGCACGTCGGAGCCGGCTCGTGCGGAGCCTGATTGCACGCCGTCTCGCCCAGGCGGCCGTGGCCCTGATCGCGGTGCTGCTGGTCGTGTTCGTGTGCCTGCTGGCCACCGGCGACCCGGTCGAGATGCTGGTGCCTCCCGACGCCACCGAGGCGGACAAGGCGAGGATCCGGCAGGCCTATGGACTCGACCGGCCGCTCCTGTACCAGTTCGGCGCCTTCGTCTGGCGGGCCGCCCAGGGCGACTTCGGGCGATCGTTCTTCTCGGATCGACCCGCGCTCGGGCTGGTCTTCGAGCGGCTCCCGGCGAGCGTCGAGCTGGCGGTGGCATCGACGCTCATCGCGATCATCGTCGGCGTGCCGCTGGGAATCGTCGCGGCGGTCAGCCGAGGGACGTTCGTGGATCAGCTGGTCATGGGCGTCGCGTTGCTCGGACAGTCGGTGGCGAGCTTCTGGCTTGCCCTCATGCTGATCCTGTTGTTCGGCGTCACCCTTCAGTGGCTTCCGGTGTCGGGACGATTCGGGGGAGCGTCGCTGGTCCTGCCCGCGGTGGCCCTCAGCGTCTGGCTGCTGGCGCTGCTCGCCCGGCTGACGCGGTCCGAGATGCTGGAGGCTCTGGGCCAGGATTATATAAGGACGGCGCGGGCCAAGGGGCTGGGAGCGGCGGCGGTCCTGGCGCGCCATGCCCTCGGGAATACGCTGATCCCTCTGGTCACGGTGACCGGGGTCAGCCTCGGCTGGCAACTCGGCGGGGCCGTCGTGATCGAGGCGGTGTTCGCCTGGCCCGGGCTCGGGACGACCCTCCTCGAGGCGGTCCTGCGACGCGATTACCCGGTGGTGCTGGCAGGGGTCGCCGTGCTCTCGACGGTGTTCGTCGTCATCAACCTGGTGGTCGACGTCCTGTACGTCTACATCGATCCGCGGATCCGGCTCGGGGCCGCGTGAGCGCCTCCGAGCCTCGGCCGTACGCGGCGCCGGCCCCACGCGTGCTCGCAGCATCGTGGCGAGGGCGCGCGGTGTTCGGCGGAGCGCTCCGGCGCGTGCGGCGGATCGCGAGCAGAAGCCGGCAGATGGTCTTTGGTTCGCTGATCGTCCTCGGCTTCATCGTCGTCGGAACGCTGGCCCCCCTGCTGGCGGCATACCACTACGACGACCAGGATCTGAGCCGCGGGTTGCGGCCGCCCGTGTGGAGCGGAGGGACGTTCGCGCATCCCCTGGGAACGGACGAGTTCGGACGCGACACGTTGAGCCGACTGATCTACGGGGCGCGGGTGTCGCTGGTGGTGGGGTTCTTCAGCGTGGTGGTGGCCGGGTTGATCGGCGCGACCCTCGGCATCCTCGGGGGGTACCGGGGAGGCAATGTCGATTCGGTGTTCATGGCCATGGCCGACGTGCAGTACTCCTTTCCGTACATCCTCGTGGCCATCCTCATCACGGCGTTCTGGGGAGCCGGACTGGTCAACGTGATCCTGGCCCTCGGCTTGGCGAGCTGGATGACGTTCGCGCGGGCGGCGCGCGGGTCGACCTTGAGCGTGAAGGAAGGCGAGTACGTCCTGGCTGCCAGGGCGCTCGGCGCCGGACCCGCGCGGATCATGCTTCGCCACGTGGTCCCGAACATCGTGGCGCCTCTCATCGTCTTCACGACCTTCCAGGTGCCCTCGCGGATCCTCGCCGAGGCGACGCTCAGCTTCGTGGGGCTCGGGATCCAGCCGCCGATGCCGAGCTGGGGCAACATGCTCTCGCAGAGCCGTGGATACCTGGTGGCCCAGCCCTGGCTGGTGGCCCTGCCAGGGCTGGCGCTGACCGTGGTGGCCCTCGGCGTGAATCAGCTCGGTGACGGGCTCCGGGACGTGCTGGACCCGCGGATGAAGGATCGGGTGGTGGCGGGCCGCGGGGGAGGAGGATAGGCCGATGCGTCTGGAGATGGCCACGACGACCGTCAGCGACGCGCGGTTCTCGCGCCACACACGCGTCGCGGACGGCGTGCTCGAGATCGATCGCGACGAGCTTGTGGGGGTCCTCCTCGACGAGGAGGTGTTCGCGGACGTGTCCCTGGACATCGTGCGGCCCGGAGAGTCGGCCCGCATCATCCACGTCATGGACGTCGTGGAGCCGCGGTGGAAGCCGGCACCGGGAAGCACGTTCCCCGTGCTGGTGGGGCCGCCGCGGACCGTCGGTGAAGGGCGCACCCATCGCCTCGAGGGCGTCGCCGTCGTCTCGACGAGCGAGGCCGTGGCCGGAGAGCCCACGTACTGGCGAGAGGCGATCATCGACATGACGGGCCCCGGGGCCGACGCCACGCCCTTCGGCGCCACCATCAATCTCGTGCTGACGTTCACGCCGAGCGCGACCTACCGGGACGACACGCGCGCAGACGCCGTCATCGAGAACATCATGGTGGGATCTGTGCTCGCCCAGCGGTACAACCGCCGCGTGCGGGTGGCCGAGCTGAAGGCGGCGGCGTATCTGGCCAGAGCCGCCGCCGCCCCCGATGGCCTGCGGATCTACGAGCTCTCTCGTGTACAGGACGCACTGCCGAAGATGGTCTACTTCTATCAACTTTCCGGAACGGTCGTGTATGGCGACCCGCTTCAGGGACGCGTGCCGACGGTGATCCACCCGAGCGAGGTCCTCGACGGCGCCATCGTCAACATGCGCAGCAACCTCCATGCGTCCGGGCGCTGCACGACGTTCGACAACCAGAATCATGCCATCATCAGCGAGCTGTACGACCGCCACGGCCAGGACCTGGACTTCCGCGGGGTGGTCGTGTATCCGGCGGCGTCGGATGACATCACGGACAAGGAGATCATGGCGGAGTACGCGGTGAAGCTCGCGCGGCTCCTGGGCGCCGACGCGGCGTGCGCGAGCTATGCGGGCGGAGGCCATCCCGCCGTCGAGTTCATGCTGATCTGTCAGAAGTGCGAGCGCGCCGGCATCCGGACGGTGCTGGTGATGCCGGAGACTTACGGGACGCCGGACGATCCCGGCTTCGTCTACTTCGTGCCGGAGGCGGAGCGGATCGTCAGCACGGGCCGGTCCACCCAGCCGGTCGAGCTGCCCCGCGTGGAGCGCGTGATCGGGGGCGAGTCGTTCTTCGACCTCGCCGGATCGCCGGCCGAGGGGCGGAGCGTTCCGTATCGCTACCTCCTGGGATGCGGCACCAGCGCCGGCGGTGGACGGCTGACCGCGCGACAATACTGAGGGGGGCGTGGACGATGACGACCGTGCGAGTCATTCACTACGTGAACCAGTTCTTCGCCGGCATCGGCGGTGAGAACCGGGCGGGCGAGCCGCCCCGGGTCCGCGATGGCTGGGTGGGATCCGGGCAGGTGTTGCAGCGGTCGCTCGGGGACGCGGCCGAGGTCGTCGCCACGGTCTACTGCGGCGACGACTACTTCAACGAGCACGAGGCCGCCGCCGTCGCCACCATCGTCGATCTGATCCGAGCGCGCGCGCCGGATCTCCTCGTGGCCGGGCCGGCCTTCAGCGCCGGCCGCTACGGCCTCGCCTGCGGACGGGTCTGTTCCACCGTGGCCGACCAGCTCCGCATCGCGACGGTGACCGGGATGTCTCCCGAGAATCCCGGGGTCGAGCTGTGCCGGCAGCGGGTCCACATCGTCGCCAGTGGGCCGACCCCGGTGTCGATGGCGCCCACGATGCAGCGGATGGCCGCGCTGGGCCTCAAGCTGGCGCGCAAGGAGTCCGTGGGGCCGCCGGGCGACGAGGGGTACATCGCCCGCGGGCTCAGGTTCACCGAGCTGGCGACCCAGCGGGCGGCGACCCGCGCGGTCGACATGCTGCTCAAGAGCGTGCGGGGCGAGCCGTGGGAGACGGAATGGCCGCTGCCCGACTACGACCGGGTGCCGCCGCCGGCCCCCGTCAAGGACGTGCGACGGGCCACCATCGCGCTGGTGACGTCCGGAGGCATCGTCCCCAAGGGCAACCCCGACCGCCTCGAGTCGTCGTACGCCACCAAGTGGCTGAAGTACAGTCTGGCCGGCATCGACGACCTCATGCCCGAGGGGTGGCAGTCCATCCACGGCGGCTACGATACGACCGCGGCCAACGAAGACCCGGACCGGGTCCTGCCGATCGACGTGCTCCGCGAGCTCGAGGCGGACGGCAGCATCGGTCGGCTGCACCACGAGTACTGGGTGTTCGTGGGCAGCGGGGCCAGCACCACGAACGCCCGGCGGTTCGCCGAGGAGATGGCGCGCGACCTGGTGGCGTCCTCGGTCGAAGGCGTGATCTTCACCGCCACCTGAGGGACGTGCACTCGTTGCGGGGCAACGATGGCGAAAGAGTTCGAGCGGCGAGGGATTCCCACGGTCTTCATCTCGACGATCGTCCCGCTGGCCGAGAGCATCGGACCGAACCGGATCATTCCCGGCAAGGCCATCCCCCACCCGCTGGGCGATCCCGCACTGTCGCGGACCGAGGAGAAGGAATTCCGGCGGCGACTCGTGCAACGCGCCCTGGCCGCGCTCGAGACCGAGATCGAAGGGCAGACGGTGTTCAGGTAGCGGCAGCGAGGCGCCTCTGGGAGGTCGGCTCATGCCTGATGCGGTCGGATACCGAGTGAAGTTCGGCGTCATCGTGCCGTCCACGAACACGGTCGTCGAGGCGAACTATAACCAGATGGCTCCCCACGGCGTCATGTTCCACATGGGGCGCATGTACATCGAGCGCCCCTCGATGGACTCGGACGCCGCCTTCCAGGGCGGTGCTCGGACAGATCCGGGCGTCCCTGGCGATCGCCCTCCGCGATGTCATGACCCGCCACCCCAATGCCCTGATCATGGGCATGTCGTCGGAGACCTTCTGGGGCGGCGTGGCGGCGCAGTATGCGGCGGCCTCACACGCCCTCGCGGGACGCGAATACCACGTGCAGCGTTACGGCTCGCCGCCGGCTCGCTGATGAAAGGAGGTACCGCGTGCTCGATCTCTTGATTCGCGACGGACTCATCATCGACGGCACTGGCAACCCGGGATTCTATGGCGCAGTCGGCGTGGAGCGCGAGCGCGTGGTCATCCTCCGCGGCGACCTCGCGGGGGTCGAGGCCCGTCGCGCCATCGACGCCCGCGGCCGCGTGGTGTGCCCGGGCTTCATCGACATGCACGCGCACTCGGGCCTGGTCATCCTCGCCGAGCCGCAGCACGAGCCCAAGGTCCGCCAGGGGGTGACCACCGAGCTGATCGGCATCGACGGCTGCTCCTACGCCCCCTTCGCGAACGAGGCGGACTTCCACCGCTTCGTCGAGATGAACTCCGGCCTCGACGGCAACCCGCCGCTGCCCGGGCGCTGGTCCACCGTCGAGCAGTATCTCGACATGTTCACGAACCGGGTGGCCGTCAACATCGCCTACATCCTCGGCAACTCGCCGCTGCGCATCGCCGGCGTGGGGTGGGACGACCGCCCCGCCACCGAGCGCGAGAAGGCGAACATGAGATCGCTGCTGCGAACCGGGATGGAAGAGGGCGCCTTCGGGATGTCCACGGGGCTCGACTACCCGCCCGGGAGCTACGCCGACACCTCGGAGCTGGTCGAGCTGTCCCGCGAGGCCGCGCGGCTGGGCGGCATCTACCACACTCATGTGCGCTACGGCCTGGGCGATCGCTTCCTCGACCCGTTCAAAGAGGCCCTCGACATCGGCCGCGGCAGCGGCGTGCCCGTGCATATCACCCACTTCTACCAGCGGACCACCAGCCCCGGCGGGGCCAGCCGCATGCTCGGCCTCGTCGAGGACGGTCGCGACGAGGGCCTGGACGTCACCTTCGACAGCTACCCGTATCCGCTCAGCAGCACCCGCCTCCTGATCCTGATTCCCCAGTGGGCGCACGACGGCGGGCCCGAGAAACTGAAGGCGGTGCTCCGCGACCAGATGATGCGCGAGCGGCTGCGCCGGGAAATGGCGCCGCGGGCGGCGGCGTGGAGCGACATGTGGCTCACCAACTTCAAGCATGCGCACCACCATCGCTTCGAGGGCCGCTCCATCGCCCAGGTGGCGGACATGATGGACAAGGACCCGGTAGACGCGATCTGCGAGCTGCTGGTGGCCGAGAATCTCGAGGTCTCTTACGTGTCGGCCGGCGGCAACGCGGCTACCTTGCCCAAGTTCGTGAGTCATCCCCTGTCGATGGTGGGGAGCGACGCCCTGCTCATCGGCGACTTCCCCAGCCCGCGCACCTACGGCACCTTCCCGATCATCCTGGCCGAGTTCGTTCGCGAAGAGCGCTTCCTGGCGCTCCCCGACGCGATCCGCAAGATGACGTCGTTCGCGGCCCAGCGCCTGGGCCTGCCCGACCGCGGCCTGCTGCGCGACGGTTTCAAGGCCGATGTCGTGGTGTTCAATCCGACGACGGTCAAAGCGCCGGCCACGCGCACGCAGCCCAAGCAGTTTCCGATTGGCATCGACCACGTGATCGTCAACGGCCAGGTGGTCGTGGACAACGGCAAGCACACGGGTGTCCTCGCGGGGCGCGCGCTGCGCCGCGGCAGGGCCTCGACCTGAAGGGGGTATTCAGATCGCGGACCTCGAGGAGATAGGTGGCATAGCTTAGAAGGTCCCACGACGTGGCTGGCCGAATCGCCGCGCGTGGAGGGTATGGGGCCATGCCCGGGCCCCATGTTCCTAGGGGCGGCGTTCCTCCAGCAGCTCCAGGATGTTCTGCTGGTTTTGCGCGACGACCTTGCCGGCGGCGGTCACCAGGAGCTGCCGATCGCACTCCGATGGCAGCCAGAACCGCGTGGGGATCTCGGCAATGCGTTCCACGACCTCCTCGGGAGAGCGCAACGGCGGCTTTTCGTTGCGGCAGGCCTCGGGCAGGTCGCTCAGGTCGTCGTTCCAGGCAGCGTCGGTGTGCTTGAGGAAGACCACGCGCGCGGTCTGCCGATCGGGGAAGACGCCCTCCGCCTGGAGGCTTGAGAAGAACACGTACTGATAAGCCGTCGCGCGCTCTTCCATGATGCTGGGGATGCGGGAAAAGTCGTAGGTGAGCAGGCTGAAGGGGTCAGAGCGACGGCTCAGCTTCCTGTATCCCACCGAGAACGGATACGAGCTGTCGAACGCGATGATCACCGCACGCCGGGCCCGCTGCTCCTGCAAATTCTTGAGGAACAGGAAGAGGAGCGACTCGATCCCCTGGTTTTCGTAGAGGCCGCCGTCCCCGATGTGCCAATAGACCTCCTCGTCCCCCACCCGGATGGTGATCGGACCGACGAGCGGAGGGAACGATGCCGACCCGGCGGCGGCGGCCGCGAGGGGCACGCGGCACGGATTGATCATGAGCTCCTCGGGGGTCACCGGGAGCAGGCTTTTCCAGCGGTCGACGGCGAGCGGCGGAATCTTGGCGTGCTTCCCATGTCGAGCCAGGGATTGCTCCAGCGCCTCGAAAAAGTCGTAGCGCGAGGCATCGGCGGGCAGGGTCGTGAAGATGAGGCGGCGGCCGTTGTTGTAAAGCGTGGTGTTGACGATCAGGAAGGGGCTGTCCCCCCGCGTCTCGCGTCGGCTCAGGTCATCGAACGTCGTCGGGCCCAGGACCTTCTCGGTGAGAATTTCGTAGAGGGACCGCGCGGCGAGCGCGGAGTTGATCCACCGGAAGTTGAGAATCTGGCGCCAGATGAGCGCGTTCTCGATGTCCTGCGTCAAGACCTCTTTGTATCTGGCGAAGAACGCTTGATAGTCGGCCGTCAACGCGCCATCCGGCGCGAGGACCGCCGTCTCCCGGTCCGGTTTCTTGCTGACATAGTAGGTGGCCGCGACGCTGCCTCCGGACACGCTAGAGAGGTACTGCACCCGTTCGAGGACCGAGCCTCCTCCAGGGGCCCGCAGTCGCCCCAGCGCCTCGAGGCCGGCCGCCCCGAACAAGGCCGCCCGGGTGCCCCCGCCCGAGAGGGCGACGCCGACGACAACCTCGCGATCCGGCGCGGGCCTGACGCAGGCCACTTCGGGGCCAGCCTTTTTTACGCGGGCGGCGACGGCCGATGCACAGCCCGTCCCGAGGAGCGCCCCGGCCAACAATGCCATCAGGGACCATCTCGCCTTCGCCATGCCGACAACTCTAAGCGAACGTGCCCTTGTTCCCCTAGTCTACTTTCCGGCGCGCGCCGCCGAGAAAGCCTTCGTGGACTTCTCCGGCAGGCGCCCGGTGATCACGGACCCCGCCATGGCCAGACGCGGCCTGACGATGCTCTAGCCGGCTGACTGACTACTTCTGGGGCCAGTAGTAGTCGGCGGCTAGCTCGTACGACGGGTGCACGGTGCGCCGTGAGGTCACCACGTCGGCCGCCCAGCGACGCTGGGACTCATAGACCTTCTTGAAGAACGGGTTCCTGTCCGCTTCCTGCTGGGCGATCTTGTCCCAGGCCTTGAGCATCGCGATGAGGATATCGTCGGGCGTCCGCCCGATTTGGACATTGTGCTTCTCGCGCAACTCCTTCAGCGCCCCCGCGTTGGCCTTGTTGAGCGCGATCTGCGAGTTGATGGTCGCCTCGAGGGCCGCTGCCTTGATGATCTCCTGGAAGTCCGGCGCGAGCTTCTCCCACGCCTTGCCGTTGATCAGGAGCTCCACCACGACCGCGGGCTCGTGGAGCGACGGCATGTAGTAGTGCTTGAAGACCTGGTGGAAGCCCAGCTTCATGTCCTCGGCGGGCCCCACCCACTCCGCGCACTCGATCACGCCGCGCTCGGCCGCGGGGAGGATCTCGCCGCCGGCCATGTTGACGGTGCGCATCCCCAGCTCGGTGAAGACTTCGGCGGTGATGCCGGTCTGCCGGCACTTCACGCCGCGGAGGTCGGCCAGGCCCCGGATGGGCTTCTTGAACCACCCCAGCACCTGGTTACTCACCGCGGTGAGCGGAAGCGGGACCACGTCGGACTTCAAGACATCGCGGTAGAACTCGCGATAGAGCTCGAGCCCACCCCCCTGGTACAGCCACCCCAGGTAGTCCAGCATGTCCATGCCGAACGGCCCGCCGGGTGCCGGGCCGAACAGCGCGGCCGCCTTGTTCTTCCCCACCCAGTACGCCGGCGCCGCGTGCGCCCCGTCGAGGACCCCACGAGCGGTGGCGTCGAGCGACTCGAACGGCGGCACCACCGCACCCGATGCCAACATCTCGATCTTCAGCCGGCCGCCCGACAGCTTCCCGACGCGCTCGGCGAAGAATTTCGAGTTCTCCCAGATCATGCTGGTGCCTGGCCACGCCGCCTGGACCTTGAGGGTCGTCGTCCCCTGAGCGTGGGCGGGTTCGGCGCCGAGTGCGAGGACAAGGGCGAGGCCCACAGCGACGCGAGCAACATGTGCGGCGATGGCGGCCATAGGATCCTCCTTGTTGACCTTGCAATTTGGCAAGCTGCTGCGATCCCTCACCTCGTGGGCGACCTTCGCCAGCGAGCCTGAGACCCTGGCCGGTAAACCGGGAGAAGTCATGCGTTCATGTACATGGATCGGCTCACCATCGCCGAGCCAGCGCTCCATCTGCTCGCTCTCCGGAGAACCGGCCAAGAGGGCGCGGATGAGGAACCCCGCGTGGAGGTGGATCATCCCCGAGGCTGCCGCCCCGCGCGTCGCTCGGCCACCACCTGATGCTCCCAGGCACGGGCTCGGGCCGGCGTGAGCCCCACGCCCCTCTGCAGCT
Organism: Candidatus Methylomirabilota bacterium; assembly: GCA_046726415.1. Taxonomy (GTDB): domain Bacteria; phylum Methylomirabilota; class Methylomirabilia; order Rokubacteriales; family CSP1-6; genus CAVWFS01. Next base: position 26,888 of record JBKPAK010000009.1, on the reverse strand, counting down.
GGTGCCACGCGGCCGCACGCGCCGCGCGATCGTCGGGAGCAGTCCGCTCCGCGGCCGCGCGAATCGCCCGCCGCAACGCCTCCGACTTGGAGACCGCCCATTGCCGGGCGAGCCGCTCGAGCAGGCCGACCGTCTCGGCATCGAGAGCGTACCTGGAACGTACGGTTGTGGTGGCCATACACAGAGTATGGCCATACTCGCGCCCAGGGGGTCAATGCGCCATGGTCGAGACGCACCCCGAGCGGTCACTTCACGGTGTCACCGTTGCGGTCAGCTCACATATCGACAACGTGCGCCCCCGGACTTGCCGGTCAGGCTGGGGGCCGACCGGTGACGGCCGCGCGGGTCTTCTCGCCTTCCTGATACACGAGGTCGGCGACGGCTCTGGTGAGGCGCTGGCACTCGCGCAGCATGCCGCCCAGGACCAGCAGACCGCCAACACCGCCAGCGATGGAGACAACGAGGAGCAGCCCAAGGATGGCGTGGTCGCTCACAGTGCCATCCTACTCACACGGACATCGTTGGCAACTGGAGAACTCCGGATACACCCGCCCGTCGTGCATTTTGACTTCGCTCGGGATCAGTTGATGCTGTCCTCAGCCGCGGTGGAAGATTGGGAACCGATCCAGGCCCCTCAGGTCGACCGGCTCACCGGGGATATCCTGACGAAATCAGAGAGGTGAACCATGGGACTCCTCGATCCGAGAGAGGCGCACTGGGGCCCCGAGACGAAGGGCTTCGAGCTGCTCCACCTGACCCTGGGCGACGTGCTGCGGGAGGTGGCGAGGCGGCTCCCCGAGAAAGAGGCCGTCGTCTACAGCGTCTACCCCGAGCTGGACCTGGACGTCCGGTGGACGTACTCCGCGCTCGACCGAAAGGTCGACGCCCTGGCGCGAGGGCTCCTGGCGATCGGAATCCAGAAGGCCGACAAGATCGCGGTCTGGAGCTCGAACATCCCGGAGTGGATCCTCCTCATGTTCGCCACCGCCAGGATCGGCGCCGTCCTCGTCACGGTGAACACGAACTCCACGCCGCGGGAGCTGGAATACGTGTTGAAGCAATCGGACTCCAGAGCCACCGTCCTCGTCACGGTGAACACGAACTCCACGCCGCGGGAGCTGGAATACGTGTTGAAGCAATCGGACTCCAGAGCCCTCTTCTTGATGCCCAAGTACCGCGCCATGGATTACATCGAGCGCTTCGAGCAGGTCGGGCCCGGGGTGACCGGCCAGCGACCGGGCCACCTGCGACTGCCGAATCTCCCTGAGCTGAGGGTGGCGGCCATCATGAACGCCCGGGGCGGGACGCGCAGCGGCTACTGGCTTTTCGAGGACATCGTGGCCATGGGGCAGGCGATCCCCGAAGCGAAGCTGATGCGGGTGGCCGCGGAGGTCCATGCAAACGATCCGGTCATGATCCAGTACACCTCGGGCACCACCGGCTTCCCCAAAGGCGCGATGCTCTCCCACGAGGGGATTCTCAACAACCCTCGGCTCTGGTGCCTGGTGCTCGGGCTCTCGGAGAAGACGGTCTACCTCAACACGATGCCGTTCTTCCACACGGGCGGATGTGTCCTCGGGATCATCGGACCCGTCTGCGTCGGAGCGACCCTGGTTCCGATGATCGAGTTCGACCCCCGGAAGGTCCTGGAGGCGATCCACAAGGAGCGCGCGACCTTCGGGGTCAGCGTCCCCACGATGCTCCTGGCGTATCTGGGGCATCCCGAACTGAAGACGTTCGACCTGTCCAGTCTGCGGATCGTCGTATCCGGAGGGACCAACGTGCCGACCGAGATGAGCCGCCGGGTCAAGAACGAGCTGGGCGCGGACGTCCTGGTCGTGTATGGGCTCACCGAGGCCAGCCCTGTCGTCACGCAGGCGCTTCCCGACGACCCCGCCGAGAACCAGTTCGAGACGATCGGACGGCGATCCCCCACGTGGAAGTGAAATTGATCCGGCCTGGAGGCACCGAGACGGTGGCGATCGGAGAGGTCGGGGAAATCTGTTGCCGGGGCTTCGGCACCATGCTGGGCTACTACAAGATGCCGGACAAGACGCGGGAGACCATCGACGACGACGGCTGGTTGCACACCGGAGACCTGGCGGTGATGAATGCCGAGGGGTATCTCAACATCGTGGGCCGGACCAAAGACATGATCATCCGCGGCGGCGAGAACATCTATCCGCGCGAGATCGAGGAGCTCCTGATGGGACATCCAAAGATCGAGGACGCCCACGTGCTCGGGGTCCCCGACTTCAAATGGGGTGAACAGGTGTGTGCCGTGATCAAGCCCAGGGCGGGCATGGTCATCACGTCCCAGGAAGTCCACGAGTTTCTCGCGCCAGTGCTGGCGCACCACAAGATCCCCAGATACGTACGGGTGGTCGAGGAGTTTCCGCTGACGGCCAGCGGCAAGGTGCAGAAGTTTCGGCTGCGAGAGGACATGATCACGGTCCTCGGTCTGGAAGCGGCAGCAGCGGAGAAGCACGCCTGACTCACGCCGCGAGGACGATCGGCGCCGGGACGACCAGAGGCCTCTCACCGCCGACGAGCGCGTCCAAAGTCTAATCGGAAGGAGCCGCCATGGGCGAGACAAGTCGGACCCACGAGGTCATGACTCGGCGGGGATTCATGATCGCCACCGGAGGGACGCTCCTCTCGGCTCGAGCGCGACCGGCGAGTGGGCAGGCTCCGGCGGCGCCCCCGCCACCGATTCCCGGCAAAGAGAAGCTCACGGTCCGCAGCTCGCGGCCCATCAACCTCGAGACGCCGCTCGCCGAGCTGACGTCGTACTACACGCCCGACGACATCTTCTTCGTCCGCAACAACCTCGACTCTCCCGTCATCGATCCCGCGCAGTGGACGCTCCGCATCGAGGGCGAGGTGGACCAGCCCCTGATGCTGCGCCTCGACGACCTCCGGAAGCTGCCCCTGGTGACGGAGGACGCGCTCATCGAGTGTGCCGGGAACGGGCGCGCGTTCCACAGGCCGCGGGCGTCGGGAATCCAGTGGGAGTACGGCGCCGTCGGCAACCAGTCGTGGAAGGGAGTGCGGCTCGCCGATGTCCTGGCTCTGGCCAAGGTCCGACCGACGGGGCGCCACGTGGCTTTCGATGGCGCCGACAGGCCGCCGACGCCCCAGGCGCCCGACTTCATCAGGAGCATCCCGCTCTGGAAGGCGTGGGAGTCCCACACCATCCTCGCCCTCGAGATGGGCGGCAAGCCGCTGCCGCAGCTTCACGGGGGGCCGGCCCGGGTCCTCGTGCCCGGCTTCGTCGGATCGGCGTCCATCAAGTGGGTGGAGCGAATCACCCTCTTGCCCGAGGAGTTCGACGGCTTCTACATGAAGTCGAACTACACCGCGCCGCGCGTGGACAACGACAAGGAGATCTACTCGCTCCAGTCGCTCGAGGTGAAGTCGCTCATCGTCAGTCCCGCCGAAGGGGCTAGACTCCGCGGGGGACCGACGACGGTGTGGGGCTGGGCGTGGTCGGGCGAGGGCGAGCTGACCGGCATTGACGTCTCCACGGACGGCGGGCACACATGGGCGCCGGCGAAGTTCGTCGCGCCGGAACAGCGCTACGCGTGGCGCCGGTGGGAGTACAGCTGGGAGGCGAAGCCGGGCGCGCATACCCTCATGGCGCGTGCCACTGACAGCCTCGGCCGGGTCCAGCCCGTCAGCCGGGCCTTCAACCGCCTCGGCTACCGCTGGAATGTCATCCACGCCGTCAAGGTTGATGTGGCGTAGTGCGCTTTTGGTGGCGGCCCTCGCGCTGGGCGCGGGGGCGGCCACAGTGCCTCGCGCGCGCGTCTCGGCCCAGGAAGTTCCCATCCCGCAGACGTTCGGCTGGGAATTGGTCATGCGCTGCGTAATCTGCCACAGCGTGGAGATCGCCGTACAGCAACGCCTCGGCCCTCAGGGCTGGTCCGAGACGCTCGACCGCATGATCAAGTACGGCGCACCCATCTCCCCTGACGACAAGGACAAGTTGATGGCGTACCTGCTCCGCCACTACCGCGACCCCGCCGGCCGCTGAGCCGCTGGTCACCCACTCACTTCCCACGAAGAGCCGTTCGGGTCAACCCGCCAGCGCCGAGCCGCGTTTGAACCTCCTCGGCGTCTTGCGCTATGGTGGCGGCGCTCCGGCTCTCGCGCCTGGCGTGGGGCGACGCGCGCGTCGAAACGGTGGAGCGACCAGGACGAACCGGGGACGCAAGGGGGAACACCATGAGACGGGGGGTCATCGCAGTCATCATCGCGTTGCTGACTCTTCCCGCGGCGGCGACATGGGCCGTCGACGAGGTCGTCATCGGCGCGGGTTTCGTCCTCAGCGGTGACTTCGCGTCGTACGGGACCGATGCCAAGCTCGGCATCGACCTGGCCGTCGACGAGATCAATGCGGCCGGCGGCGTCGTGGGCCGACGCCTGCGGGTGGAGTACGTCGACACCGGAGCTGATCGCGCCAAGGCGGTGGCGCACTACCGCAAGTTTGCCGCCCGACCCGAGGTCGCGATGTTCCTTTCGATTTCGTCGATCGAGTTCGTCGCGCTGGATCCGGTTGCGGCGGAGGTCAAGCTCCCGTTCATCTCCGTGGGCTCCGCCGCGCCGTTTCCCAAGTTCAGCCCGTACTCGTTCCGCATCCAGCTCATCGTCGACAAGGCGATGGGCCCGGTGCTGGGGCGGCTCAAGGAGCTGCGCGGCATCAAGACGGTGAGCGTCATGTATGCCACCGACAACAACTACAACGTCGGCGAGATGGAATCCGTCAAGGCCGCGGCGCCTGCAAACGGCCTCCAGCTGTCCGACATCGAGTCCTTCAAGCGGGGCGACCAGGACTTCTCGCTCCAGCTCACGCGGATCAAGGCCCGCGAGCCCGACCTGCTCTACGTGGCCGCCACCACCGACGAGGCGGCGCTGATCATCAGCCAGTCGCGGGGGCTCGGCGTGAAGAGCCTGATCCTCGGCGGGGCCGGGTTCAACGATCCCCGTATCGCCGATCTCCCCGGCAAGGCCGCCCGTGGTGTCATGACCTTCTTCCCCTTCGACCCGACCGACCCGCGACCCATCGTGCAGAGCTTCGTCCGGCTATACCGGGCGAAGTACGGCGCCGACAAGACTCCCCCGGCCTACGTGGCACTCGGCTACGACGCGACCCGCCTCGTCGCCGACGCCGTCCGACGGGCCGGCTCCACAGATCGCGAGGCCGTCCGCAAGGCCCTCGGCGCGACCAGGCGCTTCGAGGGCGTCAATGGCTTCTTCAGCTACGACGGCTCCGGCGACAACCTGGAGCAGAAGCCCAACATCTTCGTCATGGGCGAGAAGGGCTACGAGCGGTTGACGAAGTAGGGGGCCGCGGGCGCCGGACGCGGATGGCCCTCGAGGTCACCGGCATCTCGAAGCGTTTCGGTGGCCTGCAGGCGCTGGATGGCGTCTCGTTCGTGGCCCCCGCCGGCCACGTGACCGCCATCATCGGGCCGAACGGCGCGGGCAAGAGCACCTTGCTCGACTGCCTCTCCGGTATCACTCCCATGGACGCGGGTTCTGTCGCCCTCGAAGGGCGCCGGCTGAGCGCGGCCGTCCTCGACGACCTGATCGGCGTCGGCATTACCCGGACCTTCCAGACCGTTCGGTTCTTTGAAAGCCTGACCATGGTCGAGCACGTGCTCCTGGCCCGACGCGGGTACCGCCAGTCGGCCCGCTTCCGTGCCGCGAGCGACCGACGGGACGACCGCGACGTCTGCCGCGAGCTGCTGACCCGCGTCGGCCTCGCCGAGAAGGGGACCGTGTACCCTCACGCGCTCGCCTATGGTGAGAAGCGGCGCCTCGAGATCGCGCGCGGGCTGGCGACCGAGCCGCGCGTCTTCCTGCTCGACGAACCGGCCGCCGGCTCCACGCCGGCCGAGCGGGCCGCTCTGGCCGGGCTCATCGGCGAGATGGCCGGCCGCGGGATCACCGTGATCCTGGTGGAGCACCACATGGAGCTGGTCGGGCGCCTCGCCGCGTCGGTCGTGGTGCTCAACTTCGGGAAGATGGTCGTGACGGGCACCATGGCGGAGGTCCGGCGCCATCCGGAGGTGATCGCCGCCTACCTGGGCACCGCGCGGAACTGGCAACGCGGTGGCTGACGCGCTCGTCGTCCGGAGCCTCCACGTCTCCTATGGCGCCCTCCAGGCCGTGAGGGGAATTGACGTCACCGTGCGCGACGGCGAGGCGGTGGCCGTGGTCGGAAGCAACGGCGCCGGCAAATCGAGCGCCCTCCGCGGGATCATGGGGCTCGTGGCGGCGCAGGCCGAGCGGCTCGAGCTCGGCGGGATCGATCTGCGCGGGTTGCCGACCTTTCGGATCGCCCGCCTGGGGATCGGCTACGTCCCGGAGGGGCGGGAGCTCTTTCCCGGTCTCACCGTCGAGGAGGAGCTCCTCATCGGGGGCCGGCTCCTGCCGTGGGCGGAGCGCAAGCGAAAGCGCGCGGAGATCTACGAGCTCTTCCCCCGCCTGGCCGAGCGGAAACGCCAGATCGCGAGGACGCTCTCCGGCGGCGAGCAGCAGATGCTCGCCCTCGGGCGGACCTTGATGCGAGACGTGCGCGTCCTCCTGCTGGACGAGCCGTCCCTCGGCCTCGCTCCGGTCCTTCAGGACGCGGTGTACGAGGCGCTCGCCCGCCTGCACACGGCAGGCCTGCCCATGCTCCTGGTGGAGCAGAACGTCTACCACGCGTTGACCCTGTGCGAGCGCGGCTACGTGCTGGAGCTCGGCCGGATCCTCCGTGAGGGCCCGAGCGCGGACCTGCTCGGCGATCCCGAGATCCGCGCCGCGTACCTCGGGGCGTAGCTCCGATGCTGGCCCAGCAGCTCATCAACGGCGTCCTCGCGAGCGGAATCTACGCGCTGTTTGCCGTCGGCTTCACCATGATCTTCGGGATCATGGGCGTGCTGAACATGGCGCAAGCCGACTTCGCCATGGTCGCGGCCCTGACCTTCGTCGCAGCCATCGCGCTCGGCAGCCCGGCGGCCGGCGCCATCGGGCTGGCGGCCGTCGCCGTGGCCGTGATCGCGCTCGCCCTCGAGCGGTTGGTGATCAGACCCTCCCGCCGGTTCGGAGGGGAAGCCTCCATCGAGCTTCCGCTCATCGGCACCATCGGCGCCGGCCTGGTGCTGCAGAACGCCGCCGCGCTCGTATTCGGCAACAAGGCCGTCGTCTTCCCGTTCCAGCTCCGCGAGTTCGTGCACTTCGGCGGCTACTTCGTCTCGAAGGGCCTGCTCGTCAGCGGGTGCGCCTCGCTCCTGCTCCTGCTGGCGCTCGAGTACCTCATCGGCCGGACCGACTTCGGCCGGCAGATCCGCGCCGTGGCTCAGAACCCGAACGCGGCGAAGGTGATGGGCATCAACACGAACCTCGTCATCGTCGTGACGATGGTGCTGACCGCGGCCCTCGCGGGGATCGGCGGCATCCTGGCCGGGCTGAGCTATGGCCTGGTCGCGCCCCTGATGGGCGTGACCTACGGCCTCAAGGGCCTGGTGGCGATGATCGTGGGCGGCGTCCGGAGCCTGCGCGGCGCGGCCCTCGGCGCCGTGCTCATCGGGCTCGCCGAGGCCGTCGCGGTCACCTATTGGGGTTCGCAGCTCCGGGACTTCAGTGTCTTCGTCGTCCTGCTCGTCGTGCTCATCGTCCGGCCCCACGGGCTCTTCCGAAGCCCCGGCGTGGCCTGAGGCCTGAGGCCTGAGGGGCCGTGGCGTTCTGGACGACGGTGCTCCTCTCCGCCTCGATCAGCGCGATCGCGGCGATCGGGCTGTTCCTGCAGATCCGCAGCGGCCAGCTCAACGTGGGCATGGCCGTCTTCGCGGGGGTGGGCGGCTTCTGCACCGGGGTGCTCAGCACCCGCGCCGGGCTCTCGCCCGCCCTGACCATCCCGCTGGCGGCGGCGCTGGGGGCGCTGCTGGGCGGCATCTTCTCGGCCCTCACCTTGCGCCTGCACCACTGGTTCTTCGCGGTAACCACCCTCGGGCTCTCGGTGGCGGCGGTCTCCGGCGTCGGCCGGTTCGAGCTCCTCGGCGGCCCCCTCGGGCTCTCCGGGCTGCCGTTGGTCTCGAGCGCGTGGCCAATACTCCTGTCGCTGGGGGTCAGCTTCGCGGTGGCGCTCGCCATCGACCGCTCCACGGTCGGGCTCGCGGTGCGCGCGACCGGTGACGACCAGCTGTTGGCCCAGGTGTTCGGCGTCCGCGTGAAGCGCCTCCGCGTTCTGATCTTCGCGCTGGGCTCCGCGATGGCCGCGCTCTCCGGGGCGCTCCACGCGCACCGCTTCGGCGTGTACCAGCCGACCGATCTCGGCTTCCATCCCTCGTTGCTGCTCTTCGTCTACGTGATCGTCGGCGGCAAGAAGAGCGTCTGGGGCCCGTTGTTGGGGACGTTCTTCCTCTTCGTGGTTCCGGAGCTGATCCGCATCACGCCCGAGACGGAGCTGATCGTCTTCGGCGCGCTGATGATGCTCGTCGCGGTCGCGTTCCCCAACGGTCTCGCGGGCGCCGTCGGAGCGCTCGCGGCCAGGAGGCCGGCGCGATGGGCTCCGACCTCCTAGCCCATCGCGCCGGCCACCCTGCGCCGGAAGTAGAGCTTCACGAGTTCCATGGCGATCGCCGAGGCGAAGAAGAAGGGAGCCATGAGGAGCCAGTCATCCAGGGTGAGCGGCACGGTGTCGAAGAACGGCCGCAGAAAGGGCACGTACACGACCATCAGCACCAGCGCAAACGACGCCGCTACGGCCCGGACCATCCAGCGGTTGGAAAACACCCCGATGGAGAGGACGCTGTGATACTCGGAGCGCGCCGTGAAGGCCCGGATGAGCTCCGATGTACACAGGGTGACGAAGGCTATCGTCTGGGCGGCCTCGAGCTGGCCGGGATAGCGCTGCAGGCCCAGAGCGAACGCGGTCAAGATGGCGATCGCGTCGACGATGGCCACGACGGCGATCCCGATGGCCATGTCTGAATTGATCACCGGCTCCCTCGCGGGTCGCGGCGGGCGCTTCATGATGTCGCGGTCCCCCTGCTCCATCCCCAAGGCGAGGGCGGGAGCCCCATCACTCACGAGATTCAGCCACAGCAGCTGAACCGGCCGGAGGGGGATCGGCATCCCCAGCAGCATCGCGCCGAATATGATGAGGATCTCTCCGGCGTTGCAGGCCAGCAGGAAATACACGAACTTGCGGATGTTGGAATAGATGATCCGCCCCTGCTCGATCGCCGCGACGATGCTGGCATAGTTGTCGTCGGTGAGGACCATGTCCGCCGTCTGCTTGGTCACATCGGTGCCGGTGATGCCCATGGCCACTCCGATGTTCGCCCGCTTCAGGGCCGGAGCGTCGTTCACCCCGTCACCCGTCATGGCCACGACGTGGTCCCGAGCCTTCAGGGCCTCGACGATCCTGGTCTTGTGCTGGGGCGAAACCCGGCAACACACGGCCAGCGTCTCGGTCCGGTCCGCCAGTTCCGGATCGCTCAGCTTCTCGATCTCTGGGCCGGTCAGCACCAGGCCGCCCCTGGTCAGCAAGCCGATGTCCCGGGCGATGGCCTCGGCGGTTTCCTTGTAGTCGCCCGTCACCATGACGCTCTTGAGTCCCGCCCCCTTCGCCACCTTCACCGCCTCCGCCACTTCCGGCCGCGGCGGGTCGATCATTCCGAGGAGTCCGACGAACGTGAGATTCTGCTCCAGGTCTTGGGGCCGCGGGCTGTCCGGCATTTCGGTCAAGGGCCGATAGGCAACGCCAAGCACCCGGAGCGCGTTGCTCGCCATGTCGCGGTTGTGCTCCAGCACCTCCTGCCGTCGCTCCTCGGTCAGGGCGACGGCCCGCCCGGCCTCTTGGATGTGGCTGCAGAGCTCCAGGACGACGTCGGGCCCCCCCTTCACGAAGGCGAAGACCTGGGGATAGTCGACATCCGCCAGGGCCGCCGCCTGCTCCGGGGACCCGTCGCAGTAGTGGACCGTGGACATCCGCTTTCGCTCCGAATCGAAGGGGATTTCCTGAACTCGGGGTAGGGCCCTTTCCAGATCGGAGCGCCGGAACCCGCTCTTGGCGGCGGCCACCACCAAGGCTCCTTCGGTGGGGTCGCCCACCATCTGCCAGGAGCGGCCATCGTCCCTATCGCTCCGCTCCTCCAGCTTCGCGTCGTTGCAGAGCAATCCTCCGTGCAGGAGCACCGTGGCGTCGGGATCAGTGCGCGGATCGAATGGCTTGCCCTCGATGAGGAACTGCCCGTGCGGGTTGTACCCTTCCCCGGTTACCCGGAACCGTTTGCCCCCCGCCCATCCCTGAACGACGGTCATCTCGTTCTGCGTCAACGTGCCCGTCTTGTCGGAACAGACCACGGTGGCGCATCCGAGCGTCTCCACCGCGGGGAGCTTGCGGATCAGGGCGTGGCGCTTGATCATCTGCTGCATCCCCAACGCGAGGCAGATGGTCACGATAGCGGGGAGGCCTTCGGGGACCGCGGCGATGGCGAGACTCAGGGCGGTCAAGAGGATGTTGATGATGTCCTTCTTCTCGGCCGCCCAGTAGTCGAGGAACCCGTCGCGGAAGGCCTCCATCAGGTGGGTGTCCCGAGCAAGTCCGTAGATGAGGACGATCGCGCAGATGGCGAGGCAGGCCGTCCCCAAAACCTTCCCCAGATGCTCCAGTTTCTGCTGGAGCGGCGTATCCTCCTCCTGGTAGGACTGGATCATCTCGGCAATGAGACCGATCTGCGTCCGCATGCCCGTGCCCGTCACCAGTCCCTTGCCGCGCCCATACGTGATGAGCGTGCCCAGGAACGCGGCGTTCCTGCGGTCGCCCAGGGGTACCTCCTGGTCCAGAACCAACCGCGCATTCTTCTCCACCGGAACGGATTCCCCCGTCAGGGAGGCCTCTTCGACCTTGAGGTTCACGGTCGTGGTCAGGCGCATATCGGCGGGCACGTAGTTGCCGGCGTCCAGGAGGACGACGTCGCCCGGCACGAGTTCCCGGGCCGGCGCCGTCATCTGACGGCCGTCGCGGATGACCTGGGCGTTGGGGGCCGCCATTTTCTTGAGGGCCTCGATGGCCTGTTCGGCCTTCGATTCCTGGACCACTCCGATGATGGCATTCAGGACGACGATGCACATGATGGCGACGGCATCGACATACTCGCCAAGCAGCAGCGCGATGACCGCCGCGACGATCAGGATGATGACCAGGTAGTTGTTGAATTGCTCCCACAGGAGCGCGAGGAATCCCGGCCGGGGCCTCTCGGTGAGTTCATTGACGCCGTATTTCGCGAGGCGCTGCCGCGCCTCTTCCCCGCTCAAGCCCTTGTCCAGGTCCGTCTGAAATTCCCGGACCACCGCGTCGATCGGCTTGGCGTGGGTGTGTCTCTCTTCCATACACCCCCCTTGCTCTCCGTCGAGCTGCCCGACGGGCGTCATTCTAGGTCACCACGGTCGGACTCGGAGTCGTCCGCATGTGCGGCGGACTGTGGCGAGGCCACCCGCAGTTCACTCGAGGGAGATATTCTAATATCGACCCTGGCCCTCCGCCCCGGCGAGCCGGTGCGGGGCCCCCGCGCCGTGAAACCACGGATTCCCGTTCGACGAAGGGCCGGAGGCAATGCTCAGGATCGAGCCGAAGGTTGGCGCCGCCCGGCCGCATCCGGGTCCGCGGGTCGGCCGGCACTTCGAACTATAGTGCCGGCGCGACCATCGCCGTGTCGTGCCGGAGCGCCGGAGGTGCGGCTATCTGATCCGGCGGAACTTCCGGAAGCATTTCAGCGCTCGGGGTGGGCTCAGGTGGCGTCCCCTGATCGTATAGGCCACGTCGCCCACATAGAGATCGCCGCGGGAATCCACGGCCACGCCGTGCGGCGCGATGAACTGGCCCGGCCCTTCTCCCTCTTCCGGGTCGCCAAAGCGGCTCCGCAGTTGGCCGCGGAGGTCGTAAATGCTCACGCGATGGCCCAGTCCGGGGGCGTCGTCGACCCCAGGCATGCCGTTGAGCTCACCGATGAAGAAGTTCCCCTCCGCGTCCAGGCAGATGCCGTCGGGCCGATGGATGTTGTTCCACATGGCGATGAACGTGCCGTTCGCGTCAAACACCTGGATCCGGTGGGCCTCCCGGTCGGCGACGTAGACGCGATCGTCCCTGTCGACAACGACGTTGTGCGGTCGGATGAACTGGCCAGAATCGATGCCCGGTTCGCCCCATGAGAGGACGTGCCGGCCATCGGGAGTGAACTTGTGGATGCGGCTGTTGCCGTAACCGTCCGACACGTAGAGATGCCCGGTGACGCGCGACACCGCCACGTGCGTGGGGCGATTGAAGGGTTTGCCTTGCCATTTCGGCGCGGGCTGGTTGGGGCTGCCGAGGGTCAGGAGCAACTTGCCGTCCAGGGTGAATTTCTGGACGGTATGGAGCCCGTCGTCCACGCAGTAGACGGAATCGTCGGGACCGGTATGGATGCCGTGGGGCCGGTCGCTGAACAGGCCCTCGCCGAACGATCTCAGGACATGGCCATCGCGATCGAAGACGACGACGGGGTGTTCCCCCCGATTGAACACGTACACGTTGTCCCGGGCATCCACCGCCACGCCCGCCACGTCGATGAAGGACCATCCCTCCGGGAGCTTCTCCCAGCCTTCCACCGGTTCGAACAGCAACTCGCCACTGCCGAGTCTCATGGTCATCTCGCGCCCCCTCCCCTGATCCGCGTGGGTGTGATTCTCAACGGTTCCTGCCGACCGTGGCCCGGGTCGCGGCACCTATGCGTCGAACTGGCGGAGCACGCGCCCCGGTCGCGCCCCCGCCGGCCGCTCGACGACGCGCCCGCGCCCGAGCATCGGCTCACCGTTGACCAGGCCCCACTGCACGCCGTGCGCGCGGCAGACGAAGCGCGACTCGCCGGGGCTCGGATTGCAGCGTTCGAGGTGGTCGAGGTACTCCGAGGACGTCTCGAAGCCCCAGGTGATGCCGGCGCGCAGGGCGGCCAGCGACATGCCTTCCACCTTTACCAAGGTGCGCATGATGAGGTCGCGGTCGGCGGGGCGGCAGGGGGCGATCGCGAAGCCGCAGTTGCCGACGACCGTGGTCGTGACGTCGATCTCCCGCGCGCCGCGCTCCCGCACGTCGCCCACGTCGGTGATCCACCCGCCCGAGATGGCCACGTCGGCCGGCCGCGCGGGCGCCCCCGCCGTCCACCACCGTACCGCCGCGAATCACCAGCTCGGACATGCGCGCTTCCTCCCTCGATCTCCTCGCTACTGTCGCGCCATCGCGATCCGCACGGCCTCCTCGGGTGAGACAAGGTGATCCGCGTTCTCGGCGGCCGCGTTGATGGCGATCTGCACGCCCTTGACCCGGCCCGCGAACGCGTTGCCGCGGGGGCCGTAATCCTCGGAAACAGGGGATCCCGTGTCCTCCCCAACGTCGCAGCCATCATCCGCAGAAAAGATCATGGCCGCGGTGGCCCCGACCGCGCCTTGGCCGACCTGCTTGCCGTCGACGTACAGCGAGACTGTGCCGCCCTTGCCGAGACCGCCGCCGGCGTAGGCGAACTCCATGCGCACCTGGTGCGGGCCCGCGGACAGCGGGCTCGCCGCCTCAACGTAGAAGTACTGCACGCCGAGCAGGTTGTAGCAGTACTTGAGCTTGCCGCCCTTCGCATACAGGCTCCACCCGCCGATGTTGCCGCCCTGGGCGATGATCACGCCCTCGGCCCCCGACTTCGGGACCTCGATCTCCGCCGTCACCGCGTGGGACTTGTTCTTGACGCTCAGAACGGAGTTCTCCGACAACCGACCCATGCCGCCAAAGAGGAGCTGGGTATTCCCCTTGATCAGCACCGGTCGGCCGGCCGTATTCGGGTTCATCCGCTTCCCCAGGTCATCGTCGAGCGGCAACACGTCGTAGCGTATCGCCTCCATCAGCCAGAGGCGCTGCAGCTCGTGGAGCTTGTCGGGCATCTGGTTCGCCAGATCGTTCGCCTGGCTCCAATCCACGTTGGTGTCGTAGAGCTCCCAGACGTCGTCGTCGAAGGCCGGGGTCTTCTCGCCGATGAGGATCCAGGGCGTCTTGTGCCGCGTGACCGCTGTCCACCCCTTGTGGTAGATGCCGCGGTTGCCGAACATCTCGAAGTACTGCGTCTCGTGCCGCTCGCCCGCCTTGGCGTCGTTGAAGGAGTAGAGCATGCTCACGCCTTCGATGGGCTTCTGGTGCACGCCCTCTACCGAGATCGGCTCCGGAAGTCCCGCCGCCTCCAGGATGGTGGGCGCGACGTCGATGACGTGGTGGAATTGCGAACGGATCTTGCCTTTGGCCTCGATCCCGTTGGGCCAGTGCACGATGGTGCCATTGCGCGTTCCGCCCCAATGCGAGGCAACCTGCTTGGTCCACTGATACGGCGTGCTCATCGCGTGCGCCCAGCCCACCGCGTAGTGATTGTAGGACTCTGGCCCGCCGAGCTTGTCCAGCCGCGCGTTGAGGAACGCCGGCGTCTCGATGGCGGCCATGCCGTTGAAGTTGATCATCTCGTTGAACGTGCCGTTCAGGGTGCCCTCGGCGGAGGCGCCGTTGTCGCCGATGATGTAGTACACCAGGGTGTCGTCGAGGGCGCCGATCTGCCTCAGCGAATCGAGCAGGCGGCCGATGTGATGGTCGGTGAATTCGAGGAAGCCCGCGTAGACTTCCATCTGCCGGCGCAGCACCGGCTTGAGATCCTCTGGCATCGCGTCCCACGCGGGGACCTCCTTGTGACGTGCGGTGAGCCGGCAGTCCGGCGGGATGACGCCCAGCGCCTTCTGTCGCGCAAAGGTTTCCTCGCGCAGGGTGTCCCAACCTCCGTCGAACTTGCTCTTGTACTTGTCCGCCCATTCCTTCGGCACGTGGTGAGGCGCGTGGGTGGCGCCCGGCGCGAAGTAGACGCAGAACGGCTTGTCGGGCATGAGGGCGCGCTGTTGCCCGATCCAGCCGATCGCCTTGTCGGTCATATCGGCCATGAAATGGTAACCCTCTTCGGGCGTCGTCTTGACCTCGATCGGCGTCGTCCCTTCGTACAGCGAGGGGTACCATTGGTGAGCCTCTCCACCGACGAAGCCGTAGAAGTACTCGAAGCCGCCGCCGCCCGTGGGCCAGGCATTGAACGGCCCGGCGGGGCTCGTCTCCCACACCGGCACCTCGTGGCATTTGCCGAACTGCGCCGTGGCATAGCCATTGAGCTTGAGGGTCTTGGCAATCGGTGCCGCGGTATTGGGCAGGACCGAGGAGTATCCCGGCGAGCCGCTGGCGATCTCGGTGATGCCCCCCATGCCCACCGAATGGTGGTTGCGGCCAGTCAGGAGGGCCTGGCGCGTAGGTGAGCACAGGGCCGTGGTGTGAAAGCGCGTGTACTTGAGCCCGCCCGCGGCCAGCCGCTCCGCGTTCGGCGTCTGGCACGGGCCGCCGAAAGCACTCGCCGAGCCAAACCCAGCATCGTCGATCAGGATGACGAGGACATTGGGCGCGCTTTTCGGCGGGCGCAATTGCTCGATGGGCGGGTACCTGGTCTCCGGGTCCTTTGCATCATACGTGATCAGGCCCGTTCGCGGCCGATCCGGGATCGGGAGGTGGGATCGATTTCTGTCGTCGCTACGCATGCCTTGCCCCTCTTTCACGTGTCGTTCGCGTTGCCGTGACGCGTCCAGGACCGAAGAACATCCGTTTCACCTCGAGGAGCGGGGGCCCAGACGCGCGGCCCCAGATCTCCAGCAATTGGTGGTTCGCCATATCGGGAACAAATCCGACGTCGAGCTTACTTGAACTCGACGAAGCAGTCATGGAAACGTCGGCATGCCGACGAGGGTGGCGACCGCGGCCAGGCCCTGGCCCACCAGTGTCATCGCCAAGATGGTGCGAGGCGCGAGGACATCACACTCGACGTTCGACGGACAAGATCTTCGGGACGCGGCCGATGCCGATATCGTCGCCGGCGAGACGAAGGATTCGGCAGGCCGGACGGTTCTTGACACCGCCCGGCAAACCCCACTACATTGCTTTCCGCTGTGGGTCTCGTGCACCTGCGGCGCAAGACGCGGATGCGGCCGGAGGTCACGAGCCGGACGATGCTACCGTGCTGCGCCAACCTCCCCGTATCGGGACCGTCGGCAAGAGCGCCCCCTCCGGAGTCCGTGGCTTCGATCAACCGTGCCTTGTCCCCGCTGTCATCATGGAGGATGGCATCGATGATCCAACAGCTCCCGTATCGAATCGCGCTGATCGCACTCGTCACCGCCTTCCTGGCGTTCTTCGGCCCGAGCGGTGCCCAGCAGGCCGCCG
Source organism: Candidatus Methylomirabilota bacterium (assembly GCA_046726415.1). Taxonomy (GTDB): domain Bacteria; phylum Methylomirabilota; class Methylomirabilia; order Rokubacteriales; family CSP1-6; genus CAVWFS01. The sequence continues at coordinate 10,582 of JBKPAK010000009.1, read as the reverse complement.
CCCAGCACGGCGAAGAATCCGAAAACTTGGTGCTGCTGGGCCACAACGACCTCCAGGCGCGCTCCGCGTATCAGCCGGTCATCCACCGCCAGGGCCAACGTTGGATCGCCTACATCGGCCACCACGGCGGCACGGCGTTCAACCCCCTCACGGGCGTCGAAGAGACGAACGGCACGTCCATCGTCGACGTCACCGATCCCAGCAATCCGCGCTACCTCCGTCACATCCCCGGTCCCTCTGGCGTCGGCGAGGCAGGGGGCGCGCAGATGGTTCGGGTGTGCAACGGAAGCGAGTTGCCCAACGCCAACGAGGAGGCGGTATACCTGCTGCGGACGTTCGGCGAGGAGGGGCACCAGGTCTTTGATGTCAGAAATCCAAGCTCACCCGTGCTGGTCAGCACGCCCTCTTCCGGACTCGCCGGCACGCACAAGAGCTGGTGGGAGTGCGATACCGGTATCGCCTACCTCGTCTCTGGCGTGCCCGGCTGGCGCACCAACCGCATGACCCAGATCTTCGACCTGAGCAACCCGCAGACGCCGGTTCACATCCGCGACTACGGCCTCGTCGGTCAGGAGCCGGGTTCGACAGGACCGGTCCCGACCTCCCTCCACGGCCCGATCAGCGCCGGGCACCGCGTCTACTTTGGCCACGGCACGAGCTCCAATGGCATTGTCCAGATTGCCGACCGCACCAAGCTCCTGACCGGTCCTCGCCAGGAGCGGGAGACGGCCGAGAATCTCCGCTTTCCGATCATCGCGCAATACGACACGACGCCGTTCGTGGGGGCGCACACCACGTTCCCGGTGCTCGGCGTTGAGGTCCGCAAGCTCGGCCCGTTCAACGTCGGGTTCGAACGCGACATTGTGGTGATCGTCAACGAGTCGACCGCGAACGAATGCATCGGCGAGAGCCACCAGATGGTGTTCCTGCTCGATGTGACCATCGAGACGAAGCCCCAGGTGATTTCGAACTTCTATGTGCCCGAGAAGCCGGGCAACTTCTGCGAACGCGGAGGGCGCTTCGGCGCCCACTCCTCTAACGAGAGCTTCACGCCCATCTACTATGGCCGGGTCGTGTTCATCGCCTACTTCAACGCCGGCGTCCGCGCCGTCGACATCCGCGATCCGTTCCGGCCGAAGGAGGCGGGGTTCTACATCCCGGCGACGACCGCCAACACCGACCAGCGGTGCATCACGATCGACGGCGTCCAGCGCTGCAAGACCGCGATCCAAACGAACAACGTCGAGGTCGACGACCGCGGCCTGGTCTACATCGTGGACCGAGCGAACACGGGCTTGCACATTCTGCGGGTCACGGGGCACTTGCGCCAGATCGCGAACTTCTAGCGCGCGCGTGGCGAGGTCACGCCTTCGCGCGGGGCCGGCTCACCGCGGCGGGGGCGGGCCCCGCCGCGCCCCCGGTGATCCCCATAGTAGGCGAGGCCCGCGTAAAACCTGGAAAACAGCTCGCGATCAGGCTTCGATCGTCTCGCCGTTCTAGAGTAAGCCGATCACGTCGTGAACGCCAATGCGCGTCCCGTCGATCCGGCCGCCGCTCCATGGTGCCCCAGTCCGCACTCCGCACGATCCCGCCGATCTCCGGAAGGATGGTGTCAATCCGGAGCTCGCCGTCGGTTTCGTCGTCCTGACTTACGATGTGCTGGAAGGCGCGTTTCTGATCTCAGGCAGCTCCGGGCGCACGAGGCTGCTCGGACTGACTCTCCGCCGGGCGCTTTCGCCCGGGCCGGCGCGCTGGCGCCGTCTGCGGGGGCCGCGGCCGCTGTCGAGAGGCTCCCTGACGCGCGCGCTGGCGGCCTCGGGTGGCGGCGACTCGCGTACGCCCGGGCTGAATCATCTCCGTGACACCGTCGCTCGTCGCGGTGACAAGATGGCCGACCGCACGGCTGGCCGCGGTGGTGAGGCGATCCGCGGCCCCCCAGGCGCCCTCCGCGGCTCTCGTCGCCAAGCGCCCCACATCGCCTCCGATCTCGCCAGCCGCGCGCCGCGAGCCGCGCGCCGCGCCGTTCGCGACAGATCCAACCACTGCGCCGACCTCACGGGCACCGCTCAGCACGGCCGCGGCCGTGCTGGCGAGAATATCGACAAAACCTGTCGAGACTCCCGTGACGCCTGGCGTGAGCTTTCGAGGACTGCTGACAGAAGGACGAGCCTTCCCCTTCCTGGCCATGCCTGCTCTCCTCGCCAACATTTCGATCTGGCTACGAAAGTATTGCGCAGCGTAGCCCATCGTCGCGGGACCGTCAACGATTGCGGTGTGAAGCCGGCGCGCTATCCCGGGTCCGATAGCCGCGCCGTGGTCGCTGATCGTCGCGGACGTCACATCCGCTGACGGCTCACGACTTCCCGGTCTTGTCTCCCCGCACATTCCACCGGCTCTTCGCGTTCGTGATCCGCCGTCACGACCGTCGCGAGCTCTCCCCATCGGGGTCACGGGCCGGCGCACCGCCGCGTGGGCAGTGCAACAGGTCGCCTACGTGTTCCCGGACGAGACCATTTGTCGGCGTTTGCCAGGGACCTCCGTGCAGGTCAGTTTGTTCTGCAGACATTTCAACAGCGCCATGAAGTCCCACCCGGAATAGCAGTGATATTCCGTGAACGTCCGTAGCGCTCTCATATTGGTCAACATGCCCTACACCCGATGCGAGAGCAGTTGGTTGCGCAGCCCTGCGATGGTTTGCGAGACGATTTCAAATCGATCCAGGTCCTGGAGATACAGCGTGGGCGCCTCATTCCAGCATTCCCTGCAGCTTTTCCGGCGCCCACGGCCTTGGTCAGATACCGTTGTAGGATATCGGCCTGCTCGGCGGAATCATCGTCGGGTCTCTCCTGCCGGCGTCGCCACTCCTGCACATCCGGTCGAGCACGCCAGCGAGGGAAGTGCGTTGCCGACGCGCCTCGTCCTCGACGATCGCCCTGGTCTCCCGCGACAATCTCCAACTGTAGACCTCGCTCTTGCCCATGCACTACAGCGCAGTGCATGGGGCCACCGTGCTGTCAAACGCAGGGCCCCGCTCCCGTGCTCGAGGAGCGCTTCCTCGCACAGGCAACGCCGGCGGAGCGGGGAGATTGTTGTCCGTCGGCGAAGTTTACCTCCGGGGCATCATTAGCGCTTCTTCTTGCCGATCTCGGACTGCGCTGCCGCTTGCTTGTTCGCTTCCGCGTCCTCTCGCAAGATGTAGCCGGCCGCTACGTTGTCGTTGTTCACGTGGCTGACCGCCGAGACATATGCCCCGTGGTTCCGGTACAGCTGAGCGAGTGTGGCGTCGTCGAACGGCCGATGCGACCCGTACAGGAAGCAGAACCCGGGACCCGAGTTGATCCCGTCGTTGACCGCGGTGGGCACGGCGTGCTGGGAGAGCTGCACGCCGCCGAGGGCATTTCCGTGGCTGTCGCGGGCCACGACGACGGGCGGGCCCGCCGAAGTGAGCTCGATCCGTGGTGCAGTTGGCGGTGGGCTCCCGTCGGCCACCCAGCGCACCAGGTGGTCATAGACTGCATTCAGCACCTGGTACGTGGGCACGTGGCTCAATGCCGGACGGTCGCAAGGTGAAGGATCCGGGACGGGCAGGCCGTCGCGGACGGTGAGCGCCACCCGGTTGGCGAAGCCGGAGAATCCGACATGGGACGTGCCAGCGACCTCCCACGTGCGAAGCGTCTCCGAGTCCGGCTGGCGGGCAACGACCTCGCCAAGGAACAGGATGTCGGTCTCGGTGTCGACCTTGAACACCTTCACGTCGAGGTCCGTGCGGAGTCGTCCGCCGATGCCGAGAAAGAGGAAGAAGGCGTCGTACACACCGGCGAGCGGATGGATCGAATTGTGGTAGCTCACCAGGCGCCCTTGCGACTGGGAGGCGCCGATCGCGAAGATGCGCTGCACCGGCAGGCCGCCGAGGATATCGATCCCCGAGGGATGCCTAATCGCCTGGGCCGCCTGGGAGAAGATGTCGTACGAGAGCGAGTCGTCGAGGATCGTGTCTCCATGGGTCACGTCGAGGGTCGAATAACGGATCGGGCTCCAGGACCGCAACCCGGCCGGGCCGTGGATGCCCACCCGTTGGGCGGACACGCCGACATACGCGTAGCCCGCCCTGAGCAGATGATCGGTGGAAGCCTTGAACATGGCGTCGTTGTTGTAGCCGCTAGTGACGTTCACCCACTCGACCAGAACCGTCCCGTTAAACGTCGCTGGGGACATTGGCCGGCGGACGATCAGGCGGCTGCGGTACGGATGGCCGCTGGAACTGAGAGTTCCCGTGGCCAGCGGTGGCGTGGTGTAGCGGTTCGCGAGACCTTCGAAGAAATACTCCTCCTCGACGTAGCCGAGGCTCGCGTAGTCGATGGCCGCGACGTACTGCGGATAGTCGTGCGAGGCATGGCCCAGGGGGACATTGACCGGGATCGGTCCGATCACCGTGGGGCTCGGGACGGAACTCGCTGCCGCCGAACCGGCAACCAGTGGGAGCGAGACTACGCCGGCCAGTGCGACACATGCGATGCCAAACGCTCGGGTGGCGACTGCGAGATCCTTCATCGTCACGTTCATCTGTGCCCCCTTGGCTGTAGTCTGTGCAGTACCCGGAATGGCTTGGCCGCGGGCAAACCACGCATGCGTTCGGGTGGCCGCCAGTCGGCCAGGATGGCATCGTCCTGATACCGCGTTGCTGGGTTGCTCAAGGTCAGTCAGCTAGTTGTCATCGTCGCGATCGCCGTGATGATCCCCGTCGTGGCCCCGGTCGTCGCCCCAGCCGTGCTTGCCGATGAGCAGCCGCCAGCTGTTGCCAATGATCGGGATGTCGATATGGGACGGGTGCGCAGCATCCTGGTAGACGGTGACGGCGGCTGGATTGGGGTTCGGGGCGGTTCCGAGCGAGTCCGAGCCCGACAGCGCCACGCGGATGCGGTGGCCGGCCGGGAACACGTACGCGGTCGGCCAGATCTCCAGGTGGAACCTGTAGATCTCGCCGGGAACGAGGGGCCGAGGACTCGTCGCCCCGGTTCCCCGGGCGAGGTGCTCCCGCCCGATCCGGTTCGAGAACGAGTGCGAGGCGTTCAGCCATCCCCGCCCGACCTGTTTCGATGTGCCATCGGGGGAGACGTCGGTGATCTCGACCACGAAGTCCGTATCGACGGCGGTCGCCGATGCCCAGAACTCGAGGTGCCACCAACCGGTGGTCTCGGTCGGCACCCGCAGAACCTCGCTGGTCCACGTGAGCCCGAGCGCCTCATCGGGCCGCTGGTCGTTCGTCAGCCGCGGTCCGTTCGCCCCCGACTGGTTGAAGGGGCCGGCCGGAGAGTACTCGTAGGTGACGTTCGCCTCGTGCCGACGCGGCCTCTCATTGGCCAAGGTGCCGTCATTGATGCTCGTACCGTCTCCGTTGACCGCCGCGCGCAAGTAGAGACGAGTCCGATGCGTATCCGGGATTGGCCACGCGTGCTCGAAGCGCCACTGGTCTGGGCCCTCGATACGAAGGAGCACACCGGGTTCCGAGTCGACGCCGTTCCTGACGCCCTTGAGGTGCCGGTCGAGCCACATGGCCTGGTACTCGGCGTTGCTGTACGGCAGGGAGTCCGGCGCCGGCGCATGAGACACGGACCCCAGGATGAGCTTTCGCTTCCCGTGCGGTCCACCGACCGACTGTTCATATGCTCGCACCGTACCGGCGAGCAGGTAGTCGCCCCAATCGCCCCGCACCAGCATGGCCACGCCATCGCGCGCGATGGCGCGATGATCGCTCTCGAGTGTGGTGCGCTCCCGCCACCACGCGTCGAAGTCCCGGTGCTCGAGGGCCGAGGGATATTCGGGAATGCCGCGCGCGGCGCGACGGGCCCCCGGCAGCATGCCTCCCATGTACCAGAGGATGTTGTAGCAGTCCCCGCACGATATGTCGGGGACGATGGCCTTCAGCTGAGGCGGCGACTCCCGCGCCGTGAGCCACTGGCTGATGCCAAGCAGCGAGCCGCCGACCATGCCGACCTCGCCGTTGCACCAGGGCTGCTGGGCCATCCACTGGATGAGGTCATAGCCATCCTTGCCGTATTGGTTGTAGAGGTCGTTCACGCCTTCCGAGAGGCTGCCCCAGTTGGGCGGCTGGAGCGACATGCCGCGCAGGCTCGCGTGGACCACGGCGTAGCCGCGGCGGGCCAGCTCGATGAGCGAAGGGCGGACGAGCGCGCCGATGTTCCCGTCGATGCCGTAGCCGTTCGCTTGCAGCACACACGGCGGGACGGGTGCACCTTCGGGGAGCACGGGCAAGAAAATATCGGTTTGCAGCCGGATGCCGTCCCGCATGGTGACGAAGACGTCATTCCGCTCGATGATCTCGTGAATTGGCGGGGACGCCGGCGACGGCAACGGCCCGGTGACCCATCGCCGAGACTCGGTGCCGGCCCCCTTCGGGCCCTGGGCGTCGCCGAGGGCCGGCAGGAGCAGAATTCCCGTGAGCAGCGCCGCTGCAAGAACCGGCCTGATCGCTCGACTCATACGCGCTCCTCCCCAGCAGATGGAATGTCGTCACCCTGACGAAGGCGCATCGCGCCATCAACCCAAGGCTGACGGGGCCGACGCGCCGCCCGCATCGCCCGACCGTGGCGCCGTGCGCATGGCGCCGGGCCTGCTCAGTTGTGCTTGTCGCGTCGGTATTCCCCCACGTCCGTGTACTGGAGCCATGTGTCCAGCGGGTCGCGCTGATCGACGCCGCGGCGCGAATAGTCGCAGACGCCTCCCGGAAAGATCCCGCGCAGGCGCCGCTGCTCCTGTAGCGTGAAGCTCACCGCGTAGTCCCCCAGATTGATTGGCCGCAGATGACACTTCACAATGTCGTTGCTGAGCGGCATGCCGGCCTCGTACCGCGGAAACCCGTAGGCCGGATAGAGGTCGTTGCACACCGAGGTGCCCGGCCCGCCGAAGAACTGCCGCTCGGCGACGAAGGTAAACGGCGCAGCCGTACCGGTCCAGCAGCCGTCGGTAAGGGTCGCCGGCTTGTTGCGGCCAACCTTGACCGCGGGCACGGCGGCCGAGGTGTCCGCCGAGATGTTGTCCAGCCATGCCACCATCTGCCGAAAGGCCTCGGTGAGCACGCCCGCGCGCGGCCCGAAGACGCCGTTCCACATCACCATGTTGTCCGCGTTGCCGTTGGCGTTGATGAGCCGCTCGCGCGTCGAGAAGTGGTAATACTTCATGTGGACGTCGCCGCCCTCCAGGAGATCGGTGTAGATGACGTCGACGTCGAGGATCGGCACCGAGCCAAGCGAGCCGCCGCTGACGATTTTCCCCGTCCGGTACGCCGCCTGGGTGGCTTGGCGATCGGCCACCATGCGCTCGGGAATGAAGTTGGCATCGATGTCCAGGCCGCCGATCTTCTCGTTCAAGTCGAGGAACTGAGCCTTGGAGATGAGGCCGGCATTGAGGGCGGCCAGCCCGTACTGCACGCCGACGTTGTCGAGCGGCCGCCGGGCGAACCCATTCTCGTCCCGTCCGAACGTGTTGACGTTGTGATCGTAGGTCGTCGCGCGCGCGCCGGTCGGGTTCGAGACCGGGTCGTACCGGACGGCGAGCGGCACGATCGCGTTGTACAGCCAGGAGGACTGATTGGCCGGGAAGGGCGGGATGGAGGGCGGAAACCCAGGGCGCACGGGCAGCGGGTCGATGCGCGCGGCCCAGGAGGTGCCTTGCGTGTAGATCTGGCCGAACGTCCCGAACCCCGACGCAGCCCGGATCTCCTCCTGGGTCCAGGGAAGATCGGCGCCGTACGCGAAGTAGTTCAGGATCAGCCGTGCGTCGAATGTTCCCGTGGCGTAGACATCGGGGAAACTGCACTGCGGCACGAGACCATCGAGCAGCCCGGGATAGTTGTTGCCGATCATGTACTGCTGGATAGCGCCACCCGAGCAGCCCCAGCCCATCGTGTAGCGGGGGATGCCGAACGCCTCGATGAAGCGTTCCTTCACCATCATCAGGGTCTCGGCGGACACCACGTCGTTGCAGTTGTTGCCGAGCACATTGAGCGACGATGAGGCGACCGCGAAACCTCGCGACAGCATCATGTCGTTGAGGACGCCGCCGGCCGAGCTGCCTTGGATGTAGTGACCGCCGCCGCAGCCGCCGCCGAAGGTATAGACGAGGCGGCCGTTCCAGCCCGGATCGGCGTGGTTCCGGAGGTCCGGCCCCGCCACCGCAGGGTTATCGAGAATCGCGATCTGGTAAATGGCCCGGTTGATCGTCCCCGTCTCGAGCCGAACAATATAAGGGACGCCAGTCGGGGTCGTGGCCAGGTCCGCCGGGGGAGGAGCCCCGGGGTCAAACGCGGAAAAGGTGCCGGTCGTCGTCCGGTACACGTAGTCGACGCGCCGGGGGACGACACAGGGATCCCCGATCTGGGAGTCGGTCAGGAACGGGCCATTGGGATAAAGGCGAAACTGGTGCGTCTGACAGAAGAACGGCTGCTCCTGAGGGCCTGAGAACACGGGCCCGGTGATCGGGTGGTTCTGGATGCGCAGCTTGTCCGTGCCGGCGCCCTTGGCCTTCGCCTCCAGCCGGTTCGTTCCGAGGTCCAGGCCAGTCACCAAGCCGACCAGCGCGTGACGCGCCGGGTCTGGCCAAAATGCACCCGTCAGGTCGTTGCCGTTGAGCGTGACCTTCACGTCCCGGGGGTCCGTGCCGGGCGGCACGACGACCTGGACCAGCGCATCGCCTCCACTCAGCTTGTCTGGACCGTTGGACAGGGTACTGATCTCGAGCTTGTTGCCTGCCAGGGTCGGCGTGACGGTGAGAGCGGAGAGCACACTCGCGGTCATCAGCAGCATGAAGCTGGCCATGACTTCGCGTCGCGGCCTCATATATCCTCCTCTCGGCGGTGGGGCGCCCGGGGCCCGACCTTGATCGCGGCGAGCAGGACGAGCAGGCGAGCAGTAAGAAGTGTGCGGGGCGGGTTCATGCTGACTCCTTCGTCGGGTGCCACAGTGCACCACTCGACCGTCCTTTCCCTAGATCGGACCACCTCCCTCGTGCGGAGACGGCGTGCGGCCACCGCACATTTCGCGATCTCGACGGTCCCTTCTTTCCTGGATGGAGCGCCGGGGAGTCCCTTCGAGCCTGGACGCGTACACCTTGCCCCGGAGCCCCACGAAGAGACCGGACATACGGGGACCTCTCGAAGCCTGGTCCTGGCGAGCGCGGCGAGGGCGCCGGCCTCGGTGCGGTCGCTGGCCTGTCACTTCACGCCATTCGAGGATCGCAGAAGTCTGTTCCACGGCGCCGACGGTCCCATGTTTTCCGCACCGCGGTCTTTCAGGAACCACCGGCCTTATCAGAAACGGATGGACGAGGGCGGCTTCACCCGACGGCACGCGATTCGTCGCGATAGGCGCCGGGAGACGTGCCGTAGACACGCCGAAAGGCCGCCGTCAGATGCGACTGGCTGCAGAACCCCACGGCGAGCGCCACATCCGCGATCGATTGGCTGCGGCGCCCGAGGAGCTGTGCGGCGCGCTCGAGCCGTCGTCTAAGCACATACTGATGAGGTGAGAAGTCCGTAAAGCGCCTGAACTGATGGGTGAACTGCGCCGGGCGGAGGCCGGCTTCGGCCGCGAGGGCCACCACTGATAGGTCCTCATCGAGATGCGCCTCGATGTAGTCGGTGACGCGCTGGAGCCGCCGGGAGGCGATGGCGCCCTCTCGCCGGGTCGCGGCGCCCCGTCCTGCGTGATGACGGATCACTTCGATCAGCACCTGGAGCACGAGGCTCTCGGCGTAGATGCCGGTCATGAGGCCGGGTTGCTCCACCTCGCGGGCGAGCGCGGTCATTGCGCTCAGGACTCCCGGACTGCTGAACCCTGCGGAGGGTGTGAACTCGAGGCGGCCAGGGTCGAGGTCGGCGACTCCAGTGACGAGGTCGATCAGTTGTGGCTCAACCAGCAGCAACGCCGTTCGAAAGATCCCAGCCCCCTGAATATGTCCTCGAGAGTGGTGATGGGCCGGCAGAAGGCGGATCTGACCTGGTCTGAGGACGCCCGTTTCCGTTGGACCGTCATCGATCCGGTACTCCACGCGCCGGGCCGGACCGGACAACGTGGACGACAGCAGGTGGTTCGGGAGATGCACATCGAACTCGCAGCGGCCCACCACCCGCCGCGTGAGCACTTCGACTCTGAACCCGTTCCCCTGGACGCGCTTTCTCGCCAGGATCTCGGTGTCGACCCAGTAGACGGGAAGGGACGCGGCTAGCGCTGCGCCGGTCGGCCACTCGACCTCGCGCGCGCCCCCGCTCCTCGCGAAAAGCCTTCGCTGGCTCATGCACCCTAACCGCGCACGGGGCGTGGAAGGTCATGGACTTGTAGCCCGTGGCCCCATCCCCGGCCGGTACCACATCCTACTCCGTCCCCGTCCGAATCCTGGAATCAGGCCAGGAGTGGTCGCTGTTCGAAGAGGAAGTGCCGCGAGAAGGCGCCCAGCTTCTCGTGGATGTTCTGGGATTTGCCGCGGCCGAAGCTCCGAAGGACCGGACCCACCCGCGCTCCGCCCATGGGTGAGCGCTCGGTGACCGCCCGATCAGAAGAACTCGCCG
>JBKPAK010000008.1:0-128765 GCA_046726415.1 Candidatus Methylomirabilota bacterium | reverse complement strand
GGGCGGCTCCCGTCACCACCAGCAGGGCGGCGACCGTCGCGGTCATCCTCGAGGCCTTCAACGTCATCGCGGGAGATCGCGGAGAAACCCGGCGATGGCCAGGCCGATCTCCGCGGGAGAGTCCTCCTGAACGAAGTGGCGTCCCGGCACGGTGACCTCGCGCTGGTTGAAACCCCAGTCGTGCATGACGAGCGTCACCCGGCTGGCGAGACCAAGCGCGTCGAACCACGCATCGAGATAGCGCGCGTGATCCACGAAGCGGTAGGAGCCGCTGGGCATCTTGCCGGACTCGCCCATGCCAATGAGGTCGGGCGCCAGGCATCGCGCGACCGGCGCGAGGTGCGGAATGACGTTGCGCCAGAGATACGACGACGTCGGATTGCCATGGAGCAACACCACGGGATTACCCGTGCTCGCGTCGACGTACGCCATCTCCGTGTCGAGGACCTTCACGCGCCGGCGAGGGTAGCGGTCCGGGGCCGCGATCGTTGGCTCGTTCATAGCAACCTCCGCGATCAAGACCGGCCGAGTATACCGTCGGACGGAGCAGGGGTGGGGCCTTGACGCGCCTGTGCCGCGTTCCGTAGCCTGACCACACGGCGGCGGATGGCTCGCCGCACGAGCACCGAGAACCGCGAACGCTGGGAGGCCCTATGTGCGTTGACGCCGACTCTCATCCTCCGATTCCTCCGATCGCTGGGGGGTCCGCCAATACCACCGACCTGCGCCTCGTCTCGTCGGATGGGACGCGCTTCATGGCGTACCGCGCGCGCGCGGGCACGCCGACCGGAGCCGGGATGATCGTCATCCCGGACGTGCGCGGCCTGCATCCCTACTACAAGGAGCTGGCGGAGCGCTTTGCCGAGGCCGGGGTCGACGCTGTGGCCATCGACTTCTTCGCGCGTACCGCTCCGAGCGACGACCGCGGCGAGGCATTCGACTTCATGGCCCACGTCCCGCAGACCAAGCCAGAGGCGCTGCAGGCGGACATCGCGGCCGCCGCCACTCATCTGCGCAGTCCCCAGGGCGGAGCCGTGCGCGCGCTGTTCTCCGTGGGCTTCTGCTTTGGCGGCGCCCTTTCATATTTGCAAGCGGCCAGCGGCCTCGGCTACGCCGGCGTAATCGGTTTCTATGGCTGGCCACTCGGTCTGCGGCGGTGGCCGGATCGCCCCAAACCGATCGACGCCGTCGCTCGCTACACCTGTCCCGTGCTCTCGCTCTTCGGGGGCGCCGACGAAGGGATCCCCCAGGCCGACGTCGAGGCGTTTGATGCCGCGTGCCGCCGCGCCGGCGTAGCCCACGACGTCACGGTCTACCCCGGGGCTCCCCACAGCTTCTTTGATCGCAAGCAGACAGAGTTCCTCGGCGCATCGGCCGACGCGTGGCGGCGAGTTCGCGAGTTCGTGCAGAAGCACACCACGGCCTGACGTGCTCGCGCAGAAGCGCACTACGGCCTGACGCGGGCCGGGGGTGTGGCGGCCGGAGGTCAGCCCGTGGTGGCGCGCCTCCGGCCTAAGTCTACCGGGGTGCCGAGGGCGCGCCGATCGGGACAGCGCGCGGGGCTTGCGTGGGATCGATGGCGTGCGTGAGGCCACCCCTGGGCAGAATGGCGCTCGTCAAGAAAACTTGATGTCGGTCGTGCCCTCGTATTTGCCGCCGTTGGTGTCCGTAAAGGTCACCTTCAGCGGGCCGGGGTCGGTGGCGCGGACAGTGAACGAGAAGAACGGATTTTCGCTCACGCTCTGCGTGGTGTCGAAGGTCGCCACCGTCTTGCCCAGGTACGTCACCATGACCTTAGTGATGTAGTTGTAGTTGCGCTCGATGATCTTGCCTTGCTTGTCCCGCTCGATCCGCTCCATGGGATGGATGACCAGCGAGCGGACCCGGACCACTTCACCCGGCTTGATCGTCGACGGCACCCGGAGCCGTACCTTGCCGATGTCGGACATGGCTCCGTCTCCCCTCAGCCGCCGCAGCCGCTGACGGTGACCTTGACCTCGCGCTTCACCTGCAGCAGTGTCCCGTCGCTCTGCTCGACGATGGCTCGCACGTCGCCGGTCTCTCCCAGCCGGATGTTCTCGCCGATGGCCGCTTGCCCGGCTTCGGGGCTCAGCGTGACCCTCGTCACCATCGGGATCCGGTTCTTGTCGGCCACGATGTAGATGTGCTTCACGTAGTTCGTCGGCGTCATGGGCGAGTTGACCTCCACCGCGACGGGAACCACGGCGCCGTTCTCGGCGATCAGCGGGATGTCGAGCTTGACCAGCGCACCGCCCTCCTTGAGGGGCCGCGCTCCGAAGAAGCGCTTGAGGGCGGCGTCGACACTCTCATGCACGCCAAGCGCCTGGGCCGAGACCACCCTTGCCGCCGACAAGGTGCCGGCGGCCGTGGCGGCGCCCAGCGCGCCGAGCATCCCCAGCACGGAGCGGCGGGGCATGTCGGCTCGGTCGTGAAGCTCGCGCTCACCCTTCATTCAGTCATCTCCTCGCGCCACCGGGCCACTTCCAATCATCGCCCAGCCCCAGCAGGCCACTTCTAGTCACCTCTTCGCCCCAGTAGGCGACGTCCCGCGCCAGCGCGGTCGGCCACCCAGGCATGCCGACGCCCTCGCTGCCGGTCAGTGCGTCGCGCTAACGACGTTCAATCTCCATCTTCACCCGTGCCCATGATCTCTTTGATTCGTTGGGCGATCCGGACATGTCCCTAGATGGGACGCCGCGCCCTGACGACCGCGAGTACTGTCAACGAGAGTGGAAACCCCTCACAACTATCACGATATCATGTACAAAAATTTTACCAATTCCGATCGGAAACCCGCATCACTCGATGGCGTACGCGGATACGTCGGGCTTGAAGGCCCGCGGCAGCCAGAGCGGGCGCCGCAGGCCGCCCGGGCCTGGGCCGGGGCGCGCCATGGCAAGCCACTCTCGATACACCTCGAAGGACTTGCTCGTGTCTACGAAGATGTCGCCGTAACGGTCGTCGGGACCGGGCTTCGAGACGGTCACCTTCTGATGCCAGCAGTGCTGACCGCTCACCGGGTCAGGTTGCACGGGGAACGTCAGGTTCTGGTGGACCCCCGCGTCCTCCCACCAGATGCGCTCGGAGTCCGGGTCGTCGCTCTTGAACGGGCGCACGCCATGCACATGGCGCATGCGCCACTGGCCGGGGGCCGGCTGGGTCAGATCGACGAGGGCGGTGGACCAGCGCTCTCCTCCCGCATCCTCGGCCAGGCGCCAGCGCCCGAGGTGGTGCGAGCAGGCGACGATGCCGGGTCGGATGGCCTCGGTCACCCACACGCGGTCGACGAAGTATCCGATGCGGGTCGAGACCTTCAGGAGGTCGTTCGTGGTCACCCCGAGGCGGCCCGCGTCCTCCGGATGCAGCCACAGCGGATTGGTGTGCGAGATCTCGTACAGCCACTTGGCGTTGCCCGAGCGCGTGTGGATCAATGTGGGCAGCCGGAAGGTCGGTAGCAACACCATCTCTCCCCGCTCGCGGTTGATCTCGGACCTCGCGACGTGGCTCTTGATGTAGTTGGGCACCGCCGCCTCCGGCCACTTCCACGTCTTCAGAGTCGGCGAGAAGAATTCCAGCTTGCGTGACGGAGTGGGGAAGCCGATGCAGGGCCGCCCGTCGACCTCCACACCGAACGCCGCCCCGCCCTTCGCGATGAGCTTGGTGACAGGGTCGATCACGGCGCCCTCGAGCTCCTGGACGGAGACGAGCTGCTCGTGGGTCCGGTACACACCATCCTCCACGAGAAAGGAGCCGTACTTTCGCATGTACTCGAGCGCCGTGAGTCCCTCGCCCTGCGCCGCGTCGGGAAGCCCGGGCACGCTGTGCTCGAATATCCAGCGATAGAACTCCTCGACGCGGAGCATCTGTCCGGGTCGGTACGGCGACTCGAAATACTTCCGGATCCCCAGCGCGCCGTCGGGATCGATGCGCCACGACAGCGCGATCCAGAACTCGTCTTCCTCCCACACCTGACCGAGGCCAGCCGCCTCGTGCGCTTGCCAGGTCCACTCGAAGCTCTTGCCTTGCCGCTCGAGGGCCACCCGCAGCACCGGCTGGCGGAAGCCGATCCAGCGCGCGGCGTGGGTTTCCTGGGACATGAGGTCGTGACGCTCGGACCCCAACCCCATCGGCAGCACGTAGTCGGCGAACCACGCCGTCTCGCTCCACACCGGCGTGAGACACGCGTGTCGCTCGACCTTGGTCTCATCCGTCAGCATCTCCATCCACGACATCCCGTCGGGGTTCGTCCATACGGGGTTGTAGACGCGCGTGAAGTACATGGCCAGCTTGCCTCGTCCCTCGCGCAGGAAATGCGGCAGCAGGAAGCTCATCTCGAAGAAGGCCAGAGGGTACTCCCTGGGCATCAGGAGCTCGCTCCACACCTTGCCGGGAGGCGGCATCATGGGCGGCGCCGGGACGGCCTTGTGCCAGGCGCTGGGTGCCGTTCCCCCTTCGGTGCTCACCGCGCCCATCAGGACGACGATCCACTCCAACGCCCGCGCCACCTGCCAGCCACCGAGGTTACCGGCGGCCGTGTTGCGCCAGATGTGGGTGGCCAGGGCGGAGCCGGCGCTGCCGACGCCACGCGCCACTTCCACGATCTTGGCCGCCTCCACGCCGCTCTCGGACTCGGCGAACTCCGGTGTGAACCGGGCATACAGCTCCAGAATGGCCCGCTCGAACGCCTCGAATGTCACCGGGAGATCGGGCCGCTCGCCGCGCAGGTACTCGTCCCAGTTCGTCCACCGCCGGACGAACTCGCGGTCGTACAGGCGCTCCCGCACGAGGATGTTGGCCATGGCCAGCAGGACGGCGCCCTCCGAACCCGGCCATGGCGAGAGCCACCAGTCGGCCATCGAGGCGGTGTTGCTGAGCCGGGTGTCGAGGACGCAAACTTTGGCCCCACGCATCTTCGCTTCGATGATGCGCTGCGCGTGGGGATTGAAGTAATGGCCGGTTTCCAGGTGTGAGGACAGCAACAGGATGAAACGCGCATTGGCATGGTCGGGCGAGGGACGATCCATCCCGTGCCAGAAGGCGTAGCCGGCGCGCGCGCTCGACGAGCAGACGTTGGTGTGGCTATTGTGGCCGTCGATGCCCCAGGCGTGAAAGACGCGCTGCAAATAGACCAGCTCGTGACCGGGCCGGCCGAGGTGGTACATGATCTCCCTCTGGCGTCCCTGGATCAGCGCGGCCCGGATGCGTCCGGCGATGTCGTCGAGGGCGTCGTCCCATGTCACGCGCTCCCACGTCCCGCCCCCGCGGGGCCCCGCCCGGCGCATCGGATATCGAATGCGCTCGGGGTCATATACCTGATTCAGTGTGGCCGGTCCCTTCGCGCAATTGCGCCCGCGGCTGCCGGGATGCGCGGGATTGCCCTCGAACTTCTGGATCTGAAGGGTGTGCTTGTCGACGTAGGCGAGCAACCCGCAGGCCGCCTCGCAGTTGAAGCAGATCGTGGGGATCAGCGCATAGCGCCGCTCGACTTTGCGAGGCCAGGCCACCGGGTCGTACTCCACCCAGTCCTCCCAGCGGTCGACGGGCGGATAGCTGGCCAGGCCGCCCGGGCGCGGGGTCAGCTCGCGGGCGGCGGGGTGCAACGGTTCGGCCGTCGTCCTCACGTTCATCGTCATTAACTCAACGGGAGGGATTGGCCGGCCTTGACCCATAGATCTTCGTAGACCCAGAGCCCGGCCAGCGAGAGCACCGCGGCCACGGCGGCCCCCACCGGCCCAAACCAGACCAGGAGGAGGGGCATCGCGATCCCGACCGCCACCACCCACAGCCAGAAGCTCGCCCGGAAGCCCTCACCGGTGGTGATCAGCCGAGCGGTGCGGGCGACGTCGACGTTCGCGTGCGAGCCGAACAGCTCGGCCAGCAGTAGAACCCCGTGGGCCACCATGCTCAGCGCGAAACCCATGACCAGCGGGGGCAGTCTCTGTGGCAGGCCCCCCACGGCCAGATGAGCGAGCATGAGCGACGCCGATCCGGCGACCAGCGCCGCTACCAGCAACTGGGGGAGCAGCAGCGGGCTTTGCCAGAAGTCGCGCCCTTCGGCCTGGCCGAACAAGAAGGCGCTATAGCCGGCCGAGGCCGCGGCGAGCAGGATCACGGGAATCGCCACGAGCCGGAGCAGCGCCTGGTTCTCGGTGAGTCCCCCGAAGAGCCAGAGCGCGCCCGCCGCGCCATACGCCATGAGGATCCAGGCTCCCCACACCAGCCACGACCTGCGGTTGCCTATGGTCAGGATGTAGTAGAAGCGATCCGGCCGCTTCAGATCGGCGACGAGCAACCCCGTGGTGATGGCCAGAAACAGAAGCGCCAGGGCAGGAGCCACCACACCGGTGAGGAGGCCGCCCTCCACGCTGCCCACGACCACACCGAGCGCCGACACCAGGAGCGCGCCGGCGCCGATGGACTTGGTCCAGAGATAGGCGGCCACCCGCGATCCCCAGGGCCGCGACAGGTGAGACACATCGTAGACTGGCCGGCTGAGCGCGGCATCGCCGAGAGGTTCGTTTCTCCGGGCCCGGGCGACCAGCCGCACGAGATCGATCTCCTCACTCGTCCGTTGCGCCCACATGAAGCGGTCGGAGACTCGCTGCAGCGACGGCGACAGGGCCGAGGCATCAGCCCCGAGATAGAAGACCTTGGGACGCGTCCCCTGCTCGGGCTTGCGCACCTGGACCTGCTCGGTGGCGACCAGCCGAGCCAGCGGCGTCGAAGGATCGTCGAGATCGCCCGCCACGATGGCCTGCTCCGGACACACGATGACGCAGGCCGGCTCCAGCCCGACCTCCACCCGATGTGCGCAGTAGTTGCATTTGGCGGCGGTGTGCGTGGCGGGGTCGATGTACAGCGCGTCGTACGGGCAGGCCTGCATACACGACTTGCAGCCAATGCAGCGGTCGCCGTCGAAGTCCACGATACCGTCGTCGCGGCGGTAGAGGGCCACCGTAGGGCAGATAGACACGCAGGGCGCGTCGTCGCAGTGATTGCACCGCAGGACCGCAAAGTAGCGCCGAGTATCGGGAAAGGTCCCCCGCTCGACGTACTTCACCCAGGTGCGGAAGGCCCCCAGCGGGACGCGGTTTTCCTCCTTGCAGGCCACCGTGCACGCGTGGCAGCCGATGCACTTGCGCTGATCGATTGCGAACCCGTAGCGCACTCTCTTCGATCCTCCCGGCAAATGGCTGACTACACTGCACTGAACGTTCGCGAGGACTCGTTCCACGTGGCCCAGGCGGCCCACACCGCCATCACGGCCACCACCAAGATGAGGGCGGCGCCCCAGCCGAGCGCCGACGGTAGGAAGATCGCCCAGCCGAGCTTTCCGAGCGCGCCCGTCTGCTGCAGGATCAACCGACTGAGCGACGCGCTCAGGCCGAAGCACGCCACGGCGACCCAGAGTTTCACCTGCCCTTCGCCGGCGCGCCAGATGGAGCCGGCGCCGCAGCCACCGGCCAGGGTCATGCCGGTCCCGAAGATAAGCCCACCGAGGAGCGCCCCGATACCCGCGCCCGCGAACACCCACTCGCCTTTGTCCTTGAGGTCCGTGAACTTCAAGATCGCGAACCCCAACATGCTCACCACGACCGCCATGGCGGCCGCCCGTGTGTGTTCGCCGTCGCCCGTCATGAACGGTTCACGGAACGCGCGCACCAGGCAGAAGCGCGAGCGCTGGAAGACGAACCCGAAAGCCACCCCGAACAGGAGAAAGATCCCCTGCGGCACGTAGCCCCAGCCGGCATACACGAACGGCGCCCCCACCACCAGGAGCAGCACGAGGCCGCCCACCAGGGGCTGGCGGCTGCCGTCTGAACGCGCTCTTGCGTACGCCCGCGAGGTGCCATTCGACCAGGCTGGCCGGTGCTCGGTCTCCCAGAGCAGGTAGCGCAGCCCGAGAAGCGCCCCGGCCAAGAGGCCGACCATCATGCACAGGCCGGAGAGCGACAAGGCACTGGTGGCGCTGAAAAAGCCGCCGATGTTGCACCCGAAAGCCAGCATGGCTCCGATCCCCATGAACGTGCCGCCGACTCCGCCTTTCACCAGCTCGCCAGCCGGCGGCACGCGGATGGCGAATTCGCGCCCCAGGAGGGCCGCCGCAAAGCCGCCCACGATCACTCCCAGGTCGATGAGCGAGCCAGAGTAGAGCCAGGGGGCGACGAGATCGGGGCGCTTGACCACGCCGAACCCGGTGAGAATCCAGTCACCCCAGTTGCGGACGCCGTCAGAAGCCGTCCAGGGACGATCGAAGGCGAAGAGGAACACATTGATGGCGGCCACCAGGATGGCCGCGCCTCCGACAGTCCACGGCCGCTCAAAAAGCGCCCGGTACTGGTTTTTGAATGCCTCGGTCAGGGCAGTCCCTTCGCGCACCGGAATCCAACATAGTTGTACCGGAAATCGGCCACGCCGCTGCCGCGGCTCGCCGCCCGGAGGGCGATCGGGCGGGAATGCCAGCCGCCGCCGCGCAAGATGCGCTGTTGCCCGGACGTCGGGCCGGGCGGATTCCGATCCCCTCCCTTCCGGTAGTAGTCCGCGTCGTACCAGTCGCCGACCCATTCGAAGACGTTCCCGGCCATGTCGTGGATATCGTACGGGCTGACGCCCACGGCGTAGCTGCCGACGGGCCGCGTCGCTTTGACCGCCAGGTCGCCATTGGAGCGCGAGGAGGTCCACTCCTCACCCCACGGGTAGCGACGACCATCGACCCCGCGCGCACCCTTCTCCCATTCGGCTTCGGAGGCCAGCCGCTTGCCGGCCCACTTGCAGTACGCTTCGGCGTCGGACCACGAGACCTGGACCACGGGATGCGCGGCAGGCGCCGTGGTGCCGGGGCCGTCCGGGGCGCGCCAGGTGGCTCCCTTGACCTTGTCCCACTTCCCATCGCCGGGGCGAAACACCCAGCCCCACCCCTCGGCCTCGGCCGTGGTGCGATGCGAATTCCGCGTCACGAAGCGCTCGAACAGGGCGTTGGTCACCTCGTAGCGATCGATGTAAAAGGCGTCGAGGAAGACCTGGCGCTGCGGCCCCTCGTCCTTGAACCATTCCTCGCACTTGTCGCGATTCTCCGGCCTCACGCTCTTCTTGCACTCGTTGATACGGATCTGGATGTCCTCGGCCTGGCTCCCCATCCAGAAAGCTCCGGCGGGCACGAGCACCATGTCGGCGCCGTCTTCGCCCTTGATGAGGCGCGCTTGCCCGGCCGCGTGGTCCACCGCCCAGAGGAGGCTCAGAGCCATGATCACCTGCGCGACCGCCTTTGCTCGTGTCATCCGTCGATGCTCCTTTGCTCGCCGCGACCGCGCCGGAGCGTCGGTCCTCTTCTCGACGACGACGCTCCAGCAGATCGCCTGCGCGACGTGGTGCCGGGCCGCCACCACGACGGGCCAGTCATCGGACTATCGCAGGCTCGAGTAGTACGCCGCCAGATCGGCCAGCGTGGGATCGGGAATCGTCGCCATGAGCGCCTTCAACGCCTTGAGCACCGGATCGCCTGGACTCCGCGTGTCCGACTTGAACTTCAGCATCTGCACCTGGAGATAACCGGGCGGCTGGCCGGTGATATCCGGAATGCCCTTGCTCGGATCGCCCTTCCCGTTCGGGCCGTGGCAGACCACGCACTGAGCCGAGGCGGTGCGCCCGCGCTCTACCGCCGCGGGATCGACCTTGATGGGAGACGGTTGCCGCGGCTGCGCCGCGAAGTAGGCCGCCACGGCATCGACGCCGAGAATGTCGACCATCTTGGCATACGGTTCCATCTCCGCCGCCGGTCGTTTACCACTCGCGTAGTCGGCGATGGCTTTCTTCAAATACCAGGGGGCCATGCCAGCGAGGATGGGCATGGTGTTGGTCTGGCTATTGCCGGCGAATCCATGGCAGGCACTGCACGAGAAGGCCTTTTGGTAGTCGGGCGGATCCAGCGGGCCGGCAGCGGCGTTCCCCATGAGTCCCATGGCCGCCAGACATCCTCCCACCAGGCCGGTAAGACGGCGCGGCATCGCGCTCATGCCGTTCGGTCCCTCCGCGCGCCGACCTCGGAGCCTAGGCAAGGGTGTCGCTCCAGACGCTCTGGGCCCAGCCGAGGGCGTTCTGCCCGATGGCCACCGACTGCCCCGGCGTCAGCTTCTGCTCGACCTGCACGACCTTGTTGTTCTCGAGGCGATACGCGTTGATGATCGCCATCGCCTCGCGGTCGTTCACCCAGCTGTAGCAGACGTTGATGGGCGGCATGGCGGCCACGGGCGTGCCGTTGACGAGGCTCACCACCGCGTTCGCCGCGATCTTGCCCATGGCGTTGGCCACCGTACCGGACTTCGGCACCGGAATCCCGATGGTCGAGTCGCCGATGATGTGGATGTTCTTGGCTTTCACCGACTCGTAGGTGACGTGGTCGACCTCGCACCATCGCTTGTCGCCGCCCACCAGATCCGCCTGCACGGCGATGGCCGCCGCCCGCTGGGGCGGGATCAGATTGAGCACGTCATATTTGACGGTGTCGCCCAGCTCCGTGCTCACCGTGCGAGCGCTCACGTCCACCTTCACCACCTTGCTCGACGGGCGGTAGTCGATGTTGGGATAGGCCTGCCAGGCCGCCTTGAACAGGCCCCCCTTGGAGACGATGTTCGGGTTCGCGTCGAGGGCGATGACCTTCGATTTCGGCTTGTTGTTCTTGAGATACCACGCTACTTGGCAGATCCGCTCATAGGGTCCGGGCGGACAGCGATAGGCGGCAGGGGGAATGGTCAGGACGAAGACGCCGCCGTCCGCCATGGACTGGATCTGCTGAGCCAGGGCGATCGTCTGGGGGCCGGCCTTCCACGCGTTGAGCACGGTGTCCTTGGCTTGGGCGAGACCCTCGACTTGATCCCACTGGAAGTCGATGCCCGGAGAGAGGATGAGTCGGTCGAACTCGAGCAATCCCTCCCCGATGCGCACCCGGCGCGCGGAAGGGTCGAGCGCAGATGCCTCCTCGTGGATGATCTTGACCCCGCGCCGGCGCAGCCCATCGTACGACATCGTCAGGCTCTCCAGCGTCCGGACTCCGCTCAGCACGAGATTGCTCAGCGGGCACGAGATGAACTGCTTCTGCGGCTCGAGCAGGATCACCTCGATCGTCGGATCTGCCAGCCGGACATACTTGGCCGCGGTGGCTCCCCCCCAACCGCCGCCGAGGACGACGACCCGCTTGCCGGCCTTCGGGGCGAAGTCGCCCTTCATCGAGGTGGCGCAACCGGCCACGCCGCCGAGGGCCAGTGTGCCGAGCGCGCCTGCCGACGCCATCAGGAACTGCCTGCGCGACACCGTGTTCATAGAATCCCCCCGGGCTGCCCGGCACCTTAGCACAGTCCGTTGCGAGCAGCGATGCTGAGGCAGCAGTCCATTGCGAGCAGCGATGCTGAGGCGCGGCGTGGCCCGGTGCCTGGCGCCACGCGTCATGCGAGCGGTGAATCCGTTTGGAGGGCCTCGGCGGCCACGGTATTATCCGGCAACTTCGTCCAGCCCACCGGTGTGGCGCGTGTCAGAATCGATGGAGGAGGCGACCAATGAAGCTCAGCCGGCGCGAACTCCTGCGCAGCGGCAGTCTCGCTCTCACAGGCACGGCGCTCCGGCCCGGGAGCGCCCATGCCCAGGCGCCGAAGCGCGGCGGCACGTTGGCCCTGCGCACCTGGGACCCCCCGCACTTTGACCACATGCTCACCGTCTCTTACAAGACTCACATCCCCCTCAGCTTCACCCACAGCCGCCTCCTCAAGCACAAGGCGGGCCCCGGCGTTCAGCCGGGCACCTTTCCCCTCGAAGGCGACCTGGCCGAATCCTGGACACAGCCCAGCGAGACCACGTACATCGTCAAGCTGCGGCGCGGGGTGCGCTGGCACAACAAGCCCCCGGTGAATGGCCGCGAGCTCACCGCCGACGATATTCGCTACTCCGTCGAGCGCTTCCTCACCGTCAAGGGCAACGCCAACGCCTATATGCTCCGGTCGGTCGACAAGGTGGAGGCGCTCGATGCCCACACCGTGAAGTTCACCCTCAAGGAACCGTTTGCCTGGTTTCTCGACATGCTGGCCAATCCGATGGTGCTGGCCATCGTGGCCAAGGAGGTCGTCGACAAGCACGGCGACTTGAAGAAGGCCGAGGCCGTCGTCGGCACCGGGCCGTACATGCTCGACAGCTACCGACCCAATCAGGGGATGACCCTCGTCCGCAACCCGAGCTACTTCCTCCCGGGGCTCCCCTACATCGACCGAGTCGAGATGGCGGTTGACGAGGACAACGCCTCGCGGATGTCGGCCTTTCTGGCGGGCAAATACGACCTCGGCTGGGAGTTTCCCGGGACGATCAATCGGACCGACTGGGTGCAGATCAAGGACAAGCTGAAGGCATCGCGCCCCATGCTCAAGACCGCGGAGTACCCCTCCAACGTCATGACGGGGATCTTCATGCGCACGGACAAGACGCCGTTCAATGACGTGCGGGTCCGGCAGGCGATGTCGATGGCCATTGATCGAAAGGGCATCATAGACGCGGTGCTGGAGGGGGTGGGCGTCTTCAATCCGCCCGTGCCCTACGCGCTCAAGGAATGGTCGCTGCCCGTGGAGCAGCTGGGGCCGGGCGCGGCCTCCTATAAGCACAATCCCGGCGAGGCCAAGAAGCTGCTGGCCGCGGCCGGCTATCCGAATGGTTTTGGGGCCAGCGTGTGCTTCACCACGTACGGATCGACCTTGCTCGTCGACACCACCCAGCTCGTCCTGAAGGATCTCAAGAATATCGGCATCGACGCCAAGCTCGATCAGAAGGAATACGGCGCCTATCTGTCGACCTGCTATTACGGGAAATTCGATTCGCTGACGTTCGGGCCGCAGACGGCGGCCCTCGATCCCGACTCGTTCCTCTTCGGCCATCACTACCCGGACGAAACGCGGAATCAGAGCCACATCAACGACCCCGTGCTGACCGACCTCATCGTGCGCCAGCGCCGCGCCTTCGACCCGGCGAAACGCCGAGAGGTCATCCATGAGATCCAGCGCTACCTGGCCATCAAGCAGTACTACGTCCACGTGCCCTCCGGCGTGTATGTCGCCGTGTGGGAGGGGGCCCTCAAGAACTACGGACCCAATCTCGGCTTCGACTACGGCGGTCGACTCCTGGCCGCCTGGCTCGATCGCTGAAGGAGACCAGCCCGCATGGACCTGACCCGTCGCACTGTGCTCGCCGTGGCCGGCCTCGCCGCCGCCGGCACGGCGTTGGTACCCGCGCTGACGCGCGCGCAAAGCCCCAAGCGCGGCGGCACCGTGTCGCTGCGCCTGTGGGATCCACCGCACTTCGATCACATGCTGATCATTTCCTACAAGACCAACATCGCGCTGTCCTTCACCCACAGCCGCCTGGTCAAGCAAAAAGCGGGGCCGTCCGTCGCCCCCGGCACCTTCCCCCTGGAGGGCGATCTCGCCGAGTCGTGGACCCAGCCCAACGAGACGACCTATCTCTTCAAGCTGCGCCGGGGTGTGCGCTGGCACAACAAGCCCCCGGTCAACGGCCGCGAACTCACGGCCGACGACGTCAAGTACAGCCTCGAGCGCTTCATGACGGTCAAGGGCAACTCCAACGCCTACATGCTGAAGTCGGTGGACAAGGTCGAGGCGACCGACAAGTACACCGTCAAGATCACCACTAAGGAGCCCTTCGCCTGGCTGCTCGATATGCTGGCCTCGCCCATGGCCGTGGCCATCGTGGCCAAGGAAGTCGTCGAGAAGTTCGGGGATCTCAAGAAGGCCGAGGCGGTGATCGGCACCGGCCCCTGGATGCTCGACAGCTACCGGCCGAACCAGGGCTACACCTTCGTCCGCAACCCGAACTATTTCCTCCCGGGGCTGCCGTACATCGACCGGGTCGAGGTCTCCGTCGACGAGGACAACGCCTCGCGCATCGCCGCCTTTCTCAGCGGCAAGTACGACCTGGGGTGGGAGAACCCCGGCATCATCAATCGCACGGACTGGGTGCAGATCGCGGACAAACTGAAGAGCACGCGGCCCCATCTGCGCACGGCGGAGTTCCCGGCCAACGTGATGAGCCATATCTCCATGCGAACGGACCAGAAGCCGTTCGGCGATGTGCGCGTTCGGCAGGCCATGTCCCTGGCCATCGATCGGCAGGGCATCCTCGACGCCACCGCGGAGGGCGTGGGGGTCTTCAACCCCGCCGTGCCCGCCGCCCTGAAGGACTGGTCGATCCCCATGAATCAGCTCGGCGAAGGGGCCAAGTACTATAAGTATGACCCGGCCGAGGCCAAGCGGCTGCTGGCCGCCGCCGGCTACCCGCAGGGGTTCCCGGGCACCATGTGCTTCACCACCTACGGTTCGACCGTCCTGGTCGACGCCATGCAGATCATCCTCAAGAACCTGAAGGACGTGGGGATCGAGGCCAAGCTCGAGCAGAAGGAGTACGGGGCCTACATCGCGACGTGCTTCAACGGCAACTTCCCGTCGATGACCTACGGCCCCCAGACGCCATTCCTCGATCCCGACAACTTCCTCTATGCCCAGTACTACCCTGGGGAGCCGAAGAACCAGAGCCACATCAACGATCCCGTGGTGGCCGACATGCTCGTGCGCCAGCGGCGCACCTTCGACGTGGCCAAGCGCCGCGAGATCATCTACGAGATCCAGCGTTATCTGGCCAAGCAGCAGTACTACGTGCAGATCCCCTCCGGGGTGTACGTGGCGGTGTGGGAAGGCGCGCTCAAGAACTACGGCCCCAACGTCGGCTACGACTACGGCGGCCGCCTCATGGCCGCCTGGCTCGACCGCTGAGCCCATGCTCAGGCGCTATCTCGCCAAGCGCCTCTTCGTGGCGATTCCCTCGCTGCTCATCGCCTCGCTCATCGTCTTCACGCTGCCGCGCCTCATTCCCGGGGACGTCGTCCAGCTCATGCTCGAGGAAAAGGCCTACGCCAAGGACCTCCAGGAGCTGCGCGAGAAACTCGGGCTGAGCCGCCCCCTCTACATCCAGTACTTCGAGTGGGCGGGCCGGGCCCTGCGCGGTGATCTCGGCGAGTCGCTGTGGACCCGGCGCCCGGTCATCGAAGAGATCGGCCGACGCCTTCCGGTGACCCTCGAGCTGGCCCTGATGGCCGTCATTATCGCCCTGCTCATCGCCCTTCCCGTGGGGGTGATCTCGGCGACGCGCCAGGACACCCTTCGCGACTACGTGGCGCGCAGCGCGGCCATCCTGGGCCTCTCCGTCCCAGGCTTCTGGCTGGCCACCTTGGTCATCGTGCTGCCCGCCATCTGGTGGGGCTGGCGCCCCCTCACCGGGTTCACCGAGCTGACCAAGGACCCGTGGGGACATCTCAGTCAGCTCATGCTCCCCGCGGTCATCCTCGGCATCGCGGCAGCCGCGGCGCTCATGCGACTGACGCGCGGCATGCTTCTGGAGGTCTTGCGCCAGGACTATGTGCGGACCGCCTGGGCCAAGGGCCTCGGGGAAGGCGTCATCGTCGTCAAGCACAGCCTGCGCAATGCGGTCATTCCCGTGGTGACCTTGCTCGGCACCCAGCTGCCCCAGATCATCGGAGGCACCGTCATCATCGAGACGATCTTCGGCTTGCCCGGCATGAGTCGCTTTCTCTTCGACGCCATCAATCAGCGCGACTATCCGGTCATCCAGGGGGTCAACCTGGTGGTGGTGTCGGCCGTCATCCTGGTGAACCTCACGGTCGACGCACTCTATGCCGTCCTCGATCCGCGCATCCGCTACTAGGGCGGGAGGGGGGCTCCGGCCCCTTTCTGGACCTCAACCCGGGATTGCCCAGCCGGAGCCTGCGCTCGAACGAGCTGGATCGCTCCCGGCGCGGCCCGCTCACGGGCGAGGGCTCGGCGGACTCCTCTGGACCTTGCGGTTCGCGCGGCGCAAGCCGCTGGGAGCGCTGGGAGGGCTCATCGTGGTGGCCATGCTTGTCATGGCGGTGTTTGCCGAGCGGATCGCGCCCTATGGCTACGACGAGACGGTGCGCGGCGCCCGCATGAAGGCACCGAGCGCGACGCATTGGCTCGGGACTGACAATCTGAGCCGCGACATGTGGAGCCGGATCGTGTACGGGGCGCGGGTGTCCATCACCGTGGGCTTCTTGACGATCGGGCTCGCCACCGTCATGGCGACCGCCGTGGGGATTTCCAGCGGATACTTCGGCGGCGCCTATGACCTGGTGGTGCAGCGGGTGGTGGACGCGTGGCTCTCGTTCCCCTACTTGATCATCGTGCTCTCGGTCATGGCCGTGCTCGGCCCCGGGCTCTTGAACGTCGTCCTGTCGCTCTCGCTCATCATCACCGCCACCAACTCACGAGTGATCCGCGGGACGACCATCGCGGTGGCCCAGCACGCCTTCGTGGAAGCGGCCCGCGCCATGGGATGCGGCCACGCGCGCATCATCGTGCGCCACATCCTACCCAACGTGGTGGCGACGATCATCATCCTGGCCACCATCGGCCTGGGCGCGGCCATCCTGGCCGAGTCGGCCCTATCCTTCCTCGGGTTTGGCGTGCCACCACCCTATCCATCGTGGGGGGCGATGCTGTCTGGCTCGGGCCGCACCTACATGTTCCGCGCGCCGTGGATGGCCATCTGGCCCGGCGTGGCCATCTCGCTCGCCGTGTTCGGTTTCAACATGCTCGGCGACGCCCTGCGCGACGTGCTCGACCCCCGCCTCCGAGGTTCGTAACGACCCTGGCCCGGGTTCTCGACCGCCGGAGGCGATCTACACTTCGTTGCGGATGAACCCTGGTCGCTGGTTGCCGTTCCTGACGTGGCTTCCCATGAATCGCGCCGGGCTCGCGGCCGACGTGCTGGCGGGTATGACCGTGGCACTGGTCCTGGTGCCCCAGGCCATGGCCTACGCGCAGCTCGCCGGCATGCCCGCCAACCACGGGCTCTACGCGGCCTTTCTGCCCGTCATCGTCGGCGCGCTCTGGGGTTCGTCCCGGCACCTGGCGACCGGGCCGGTGGCCGTGACCTCACTGCTCACCGCCTCGGTGCTGCTCCCTCTGGCCACGCCCGGCTCCGAGCAGTTCATCGCGCTGGCCATCGCCCTCGCCCTGCTGGCAGGACTGGTGCGCGTCGCCCTTGGAGTGTTCAAGCTCGGGGTGATCGTGAACTTTCTGTCCCATTCCGTGCTCGTGGGTTTCACCAACGCCGCGGCCATCATCATTGCACTCTCCCAGCTGCCGCGGCTCCTCGGCCTGGCGGGGGAAAGGAACGAGCTGTTCCTCCGGGATATCTGGGCCGTGCTCCTGCAGGCCGGCAACACCCACCTGCCGACGCTCGGGATGGGTGTCGCGGCCGCCGCGA
The DNA here is from genome assembly GCA_046726415.1 of Candidatus Methylomirabilota bacterium. Classification (GTDB taxonomy): domain Bacteria; phylum Methylomirabilota; class Methylomirabilia; order Rokubacteriales; family CSP1-6; genus CAVWFS01. The sequence continues at coordinate 111,395 of JBKPAK010000008.1, read as the reverse complement.
TCATCGTGCTGCTCAAGCGGTTCCAACCGAGGATGCCCGCGGTTCTCGTGGCCGCCGTCCTCACCACCTTGGTGAGCTGGGGCATCGGCTTCGAACGGAGCGGCCGCGCGAGCGTCGACGACATCGCCGACCCCGCCGTGCGCGCACTCGCCCAGGACTACGTCACCACCGAGGCCGGTATCGCGAAGCTTCGCCAGCAGATCGGCGAGCGCGCGGCCGCGCTGAAGGACTCGACCCGGGCCAACCCGGAGGGAAGCGCGCACACCGCGGCCATCCGCTACCAGGTCGAGATCCTCAACCTGGAGCTCAAGGGCGCGGTGACGGAGAACCGGACGCGGCTCAGCGATCTGCGCCGGTTCATCTTCGAGCGGGGCGACGTGCCCGCCTCGGTTCGCGGCAGGCTCTTCGCGCCCGGGCGGCTTCCCGCCGGGGCTACCGGCGACGGCTCTCGGTGGCGAATCGGCCGCTTCGAAGGGGACCGGCTGGAACTCGTCGGCGGCGGAGAGGTGGTGGGCCGCATCCCGGCCGGGGTACCTCGCCTGGAGCTTCCCCGGATCAGCTCAGAGACACTCCCCTCGCTCCTGGTCCCTGCGTTTGTCGTGGCCCTCGTCGGCCTCGCCGAAGCCATGTCGAGCGCCAGGGCGATCGCCACCAAGACCAGGCAACGACTCGACCCGAATCAAGAGCTGGTCGGCCAGGGCTTGGCCAACATCGCCGCGAGCCTGTCTCAGGCGTTCCCGGTGAGTGGCTCCTTCTCGCGCTCGGCGCTCGCCCTCCATGCCGGGGGCCGCACCGGTCTGGCGTCGGTAGTCAGCGGGCTGGTGGTGCTCGTGACGCTCCTGTTCCTCACCCCGCTCCTCTACCACCTGCCGCAATCGGTGCTGGCCGCGATCATCATGACCGCGGTGGTGGGACTGATCGACTTCCACGCCATGCGACAGGCGTGGCAGGCCGAACGCCACGACGGCGCCGCGGCGGTCGCCACTTTCGTGGTCACCCTCGGCCTCGCGCCGCATCTCGATGTGGGCATCCTGGTCGGTGTCGGGCTCGCCCTCGTCCTGTTCCTGATCCGCACCATGCGGCCTCGGCTGGCGGTGCTCGGCCGACACCCCGACGGCACACTCCGCGACGCCGACCTGCACGGTCTGCCCCTCAGCGAGACGGTGGCCGCCGTGCGGTTCGACGGTCAGCTCTACTTCGGCAACGTCTCGTACTTCGAGGATGCGATCTTGGAGGTGGCCGCCCGCTTTCCGAGGGCGCGGCACATCCTCATCGTGGGGAGCGGGATCAACCGGCTCGACGCCTCGGGCGAGCAGGTCATTCGCCACCTCAACCGTCGCCTTCGGGAAAGCGGCGTCACCCTTTGCTTCAGCGGGCTCAAGCACCAGGTGCTGCGCGTCCTCTCCCGCACCGGCCTTCTGACGGAGATCGGCGAGGACAACATCTTCCGGAGCGACGACGCGGCCGTGGAAACCCTTCACCAGCGTCAGGCGGGCGGCGGGCTCAGCGCGGTCAAGGCCCCCCTCGCGCGCAACGCCCCGTGACGTTGATTCAGTGCTTGTCGGCCTTCTCCGCCTTGACCTCCTTAATGACCTTGTCGGCCAGGAAGGAGGGCAGTTCCTCGTAGTGGGAGAACTCCATGGAGTAGCCGCCTCGCCCTCCACTCATGGAGCGCAGCGACGACTCGTAGGTCAGCATCTCGGCCATGGGCACTTGCGCCCGCACCACCGACGTCTCACCGGCCGGCTCCATGCCCACGATACGACCGCGCCGCGAGTTGAGATCGCCGATGATATCGCCGGTGACCTCGGACGGCGCGGTCACCTCGACGTTCATGATCGGCTCCAGGAGGATTGGATGGGCCTCCATGAAGACCTTCTGCAGCCCCATGGAGGCCGCAATCTGGAAGGCCATGTCCGACGAGTCGACCTCGTGGTAGGAGCCGTCGTAGAGCGTGACCCTCAGGTCCACCACCGGGTAGCCGGCCAGGATCCCCCTCTTCATGCACTCGCGGACGCCCTTCTCCACCGATGGGATGTAGTTGCGCGGCACGGAGCCGCCGAAGATGTCGTCCACGAACTCGAACCCGCTCGCCCGCGAGAGCGGCTCCACCTTGAGCCACACATCGCCATACTGCCCGCGCCCGCCCGTCTGCTTCTTGTACTTTCCCTGACCCTCGGCCCGCCCCTTCACCGTTTCCTTGTAGGGGATGCGAGGCGGGAGCAGATTCACGTCGACGTTGTACTTGCGCTTCATGCGTTCGACGACCAGCTCGACGTGCAGGCTGCCCACACCGGACACGAGGAGCTGCTTGGTCTCCGGATCGTAGTGGTAGTGGACAGTGGGATCTTCCTCGGCGATGCGGGCCAGCGCGGTGGAGATCTTGTCCTCGTCCCCGCGCGTCTTGGGCTGGATGGCGAAGGAGATGGCCGGCTCCGGAAATGCGATGCGCGGCAGCTCGAAGGGATGGGCCTCGTCGCACAGCGTGTCCCCGGTGAGCGTCTCCTTGAGTTTGGCAACCACCCCGATCTCGCCCGGACCCAGGGCCTCCACGGGCTTGGGCGTCTTCCCCTGCAGCCAGGAAATGTGCCCCATGCGCTCCCGCCCGCCGCGCGAGGCGCTGAGCAGCGAGGAGTCGGAGCGGAGGGTGCCCGAGTACACGCGGAAGAGCGAGAGCTTTCCCACGTGGGGATCGCTGAGGGTCTTGAACACGAGCGCCGTCACCGGGGCCTTGGCGTCAGCGGGCCGTGCGCCCGTTTCCTTGCTCTTGCCGTCGACGCCCGGAATCTCGCCCCGGTGCAGGGGCGAGGGAAACGCGTCGACCATCAGGTCGAGCAGCGCTGCGGTCCCGATGTTCTTAGCCGCCGCCGAGCAGAGAACCGGGATGATCTTCCCGGCGGCGATGGCGCCGCGGAGGGCCTGCACCGTCTCCCCCTCGTCGAGGGCACCCTCTTCCAGGTATTTGTTGAGCAAGTCATCGTTGGTCTCTGCCGCTGCCTCGACCAGCTTCTCCCGGTACTCCTTCACGCGATCGGCGAGACCAGCGGGAATTTCCACCTCCTTGGGCCTGCCGTCGGGGTAGACGGTGGCCTTGAGGGTCACCAGATCGACGATGCCGGCGAAGCCCGCCTCCTCTCCCACCGGCAACTGTACCGGCACCAGGCGCCCTTTGAGGCGACGCCCGAGCGACTCGAGAGTGCGGAAAAAGTCCGCGCGCTCGCGGTCGAGGCGGTTGATCACCACGGCTCGCGGCAGGTCGTACTCCGCGGCGAACTTCCAGACCTTCTCGGTCTGCACCTGCACGCCAGCCACGGCGTCGACCACGACGAGGGCGCCTTCCACCACGCGCAGTCCGGCCCGGGCCTCGGAGATGAAGTCGCCGTAGCCCGGCGTATCCACGAGATTGATGCGGTGGCCCTTCCAGTCGCAGTAGGCCACCGCGATGTTGATCGAGATCTTCCGCTTGATCTCGTCGGGATCGAAGTCCGTGGTGGTGGTGCCATCGTCGGTGCGCCCGAGCCGAGTCACGGCGCCTGCCGTGAACAGCAGCGCCTCGACGAGCGTCGTCTTGCCCACGCCGCCATGACCGACGACGCCGACATTGCGAATCTTTCCAATCTCGATCGTCATTGACCGGCCTCCCGGGAAGAGCGATGCGGTAATCGTGATGCTACCACAGGGCGGGAGCCTGCCTCAGACGCCGAGGGCGCGCTTCACGTGGCTGACCATCTCGTCCTCCCCCCCGCGCAGCCCCGTCGGCGGGGGCAAAGCCGGTGGCTCGTACTTGATGCCGGTCCCCGTGAGCACCAGGACGATCCGGGTGTCGGGCGTCACCTCACCGCGATCCTTGAGACGGCCCAGAGCCGCCACCAGGGCCGCGCCCTCGGGGGCCGTCCACACGCCTTCCAGCCGGGCGAGCAGACGCTGAGCCTCGGCGATATCTCGCTCGCTCACGGCCACTGCCCCGCCACCCGAGTCGCGCAGCACGCGGAGCATCTGGCGACCCGCGAACGGCGAGGGCACGCGGAGCCCTGCCGCGTGGGTCACCGGGTCGTCCCACGCCGTCGTGGTCTCCGCGCCTTCCCGGAAGGCCTTGACCACCGGCGCGCAGCCCTCGGCCTGTACGGCGTAAAACCGCGGCAGCGCGCCGCGGAGCCACCCCATCGCGCGAAGTTCCTCGTAGCCCTTGGGGATCCCGACCAGACCGGTGCCCCCGCCGGTGGGATAGAGCAGGACATCGGGCATGGACCAGTCGAGCTGTTCGGCCAGCTCGAGTCCCATGGTCTTCTTTCCCTCGAGGCGATACGGCTCCTTCAAGGTCGAGAGGTCGAACCAGCCGATCTGAGGCGCCACATGTCCCACGATCCTGCCCGCGGTGGCGATGGAGCCCTCCACGGTGAAGACGTGGGCCCCCGCGATCAACGCCTCGGCGACCGCCGCGGCCGGCGTCCCGCGGGGCACGATGACGGCCACGGGTATCCCGGCCCGGGCACCGTAGACCGCAGCCGCGCCCCCCGCATTCCCGGCCGAGGGGATCATGAAGCCACGAGCGCCGAGCGTCCGGGCCCGGGTGATCGCCATGCCAAGGCCTCGCGCCTTGAACGAGTCGGTGGGGTTTTGCCCCTCGTCCTTGCCCCATACCTGCCGGAAGCCGAAGTGCGTCGCGAGACGCGGCAGGGGTAGGAGTGGCGTCCCGCCCTCGCCGAGGGTGATCGGCCCTTCGCCATCGTCGAGGGGCGTCAGCTCGCGAAAGCGATACATCCCGGGCGGCCGCTGCTGCAACGCGTCCTTGGTGACCGAGCTCGCCACCCGTCCGAGGTCGTAGCGCACGGCCAGCATCTGCCCGCACTGCTCGCACACCGTGAGCACGCGCTGGGCATTGTGCGCGGCGCGGCAGACCGTGCACTCGACATGAGAGACGAAGCTCACCGACCTCCCACTGGTGGTCGAGGTTGGCGTTACAGGGACTGCCGGGGGGCGGACCGCGAGGGCGGGGTCACGCCTCGTTCGCGCGCGATGTGTTCCAGCTCCTGGGGCAGCGCGAAGCGAACGTCTTCATCCACCACTCGCACCTCCCGGACCATGGCGCCATCGCGATGGAGAGCCTCCATCACTTCCGTCACCAGGATCTCCGGGGTCGAGGCGCCGGCGGTCACGCCAATGCGGCGGGCGCCGCGCAGCCACTCGGCGCGGATGTCCCCGACGTCATTGATGAGGTACGCCCGGGTTCCCACGCTTTCGGCCACCTCGACCAGCCGGTTGGCGTTGGAGCTGTTGGCGGCCCCGATGACCAGGACGACGTCCACGTCACCGGCAATGTGCTTGACGGCGGCTTGCCGGTTCTGGGTGGCGTAGCAGATGTCGTCGCGCGAAGGTCCCACGATGGCCGGAAACTTTCGGCGAAGGGCATCGATGACGTCGCGCGTATCGTCCACCGACAGGGTCGTCTGGGTCAGATAGGCGATCTTCTGCGGATTCGGGACCTCGAGGGCTGCCACCGCGGCCGCCGAGTCGATGACGATCATGCGGTCCGGGGCTTCCCCGAGCGTCCCGATGACCTCGTCGTGGTCGGCGTGGCCGATGAGGATGATCGAGTAGCCCTCGCGGGCGTAGCGAATGGCCTCCAGGTGGACCTTGGTGACGAGAGGGCAGGTCGCGTCGATCACGCGCAACCCGCGCTGCCTGGCCTCGCCGCGCACCTCCGGCGAGATGCCGTGGGCACTGAAGATGACTGTCGCGTCGTCCGGCACCTCGTCCAGCTCGTCGACGAAGATGGCCCCCTTGGCGCGCAGGTCCTCCACCACGTGCCGGTTGTGCACGATCTCCTTGCGCACGTACACGGGGGGCGAACAGACCGATAGGGCCAGCTCCACGATGTCGATGGCGCGCTCGACGCCGGCACAGAAGCCCCGGGGCCCGGCGAGCACGATCTCGGCGATGGGTCGCCTCGTCTCGGCAATCATGCTCCGATTCTACTTGAAGAACCACGAGACGCCCACGACCGCGGTATGGGCCTCGATCCCGCGGTTGGGCGAGCTGGTGCCGCCGTTGGACAGGTGCGTCCAGCGATACCCGGCGTAGATGGCCGCCCGGTCGGCCACGAAGTAGGAGGCGCCGAGGCCGGCGAAGAGGAGGAAGCTGAAGCTCGAGTCGATCTCGGGCGTCTTCAGATTCGTCCCTCCCGCCGCTCCTGCCACCTCGACGTACGGCACGAAGCGACCGAGGGACACGAAGTGATACCGCAGCACGGCGGCCAGTCCCGCGAAGTATTCCACCGAGGGCTCGAAGTACTGCTGGTAGATGGGCTCCAGGCCGGCCTCCAGCGATCCGCGCAGAACGCTGGGGCCCACGGGATCGAAGGGAAGCCATCCGAAGCGCACCCCCACGTTGACGAACTGGACGTCGCTGATCTGCGAGAAGTTCTCGGGGTTGAACTGATGGCCGTAGGCCGCCTCGCCGGAGAGCACGAACGTGTTTCGGGCGAATATCTCGCCGGGGTCGAAGGCGTGGGCGGGCGGGGCGATCATCAGGGCAATCGCGCTCACGACACCGACCGCGAGCCCGCGTTTCACGGCTCTATCAACACCTTGAGCGCCTCACTCCTCGCCATCAGATCCAGTGCCTCCTTTACGGCGGACAACGCCATGCGATGGGTGATGAGCCCGTCGGGCTGCAACGCCCCGGACTGCACCAGAGCCACCGCCCGCCGGATGGTCTCCGGAGTGTGGTGGAACGCGCCGAGAAGCGCCAACTCCTCATAGTGCACGCGGCGGGTGTCGAGCTCGATCCTCGTTCCCGGCGCACACCCTCCAAAAAATACCACACAGCCCCCGCGACCCACGGTATTCACGGCTTGTTCCCATACGTCAGGACGTCCGGTGGCGTCGATGGTCACCTCGGCCCCGCGCCCCCCGGTCAGCGCGCGAATCTCCGCCGCCGGGTCTGCCGAGGCCGAGGCGTCGACGCACTCCCCGAGGCCAAGCGCCTGCACGCGGGCGAGCCGCCATCCGGCGCGTCCGACCACGATGACCCGGGCCCTTCGCCCGGCCGCCACCATGGCCAGCAGGCACCCCAGCGGGCCATGCCCGAGGACGGCGACCGTCTGTCCGGCCTGGACGTTCGCGCGTTCGATGGCCAGGAGCGCGCAGGCCAGCGGTTCCGCGAAGGCCGCGCGCGCGGCGGGCACGCCGTCGGCGAGGCGCACGGTGTTGGCCACCACCAGGCGCGGAGGCAGGGCAATGAACTCACCGTAGGCGCCGTTGACGAAGAGGAGATCCTCGCAGAGGTTGGGGCGCCCGCACCCGCACGAGGGACACCGTCCGCACGGGGCGGAGTTCGCGGCCACGACGCGATCGCCCTCGCGGAACTGCGTGACGCCCGCGCCGACGGCGCTGACCACGCCCGCGAACTCGTGGCCGAACACGGTCGGCACCCGGGGAATCATCACCGGGTGTCCTCGGCGAAGCGTCTTGACGTCGGTGCCACAGGTGAGGGCCGCTTCGATCTTCACGACGAGTCCGCCCCGCGCGGGCCATGGGGCGGGGACCTCCTCGTAGCGAAGGTCGCCCGGCCCGTGGAAGACCATCGCCCTCACGGCGTGACGTAGACCTTGAGCGCCTGGTGGCGCTGCACGAGAGCGACGCCCTCGGCCAGCCGAGCCAGCGGCACCCGGTGACTGACGAGCTCGGCCGTCCGGACGCGGTCCTCGACGATGAGATCGAAGGCCTCGCGCAGTTCGGCGGGCGATGACGAATACGTGGCGGTGACGGTCAGCTCGCGCGCGTACAGCGTCTGCAGGGCCAGCGGCAGGGTGTCGCCGCCGCCACCCGCGAAGAGGTGGATAGACGCTCCGTCGCGGGCCGTCCCCGCCGCCCAGGGCAGCACCGCGCCGCCCCCACCCGTGATGAAGACGTGATCGGCGCCCCGGTCTGCGCTGGCCTGGCGAGCCGCTGCGGCGGCGTTCTCGGTGTTGCCGGCGGCGTCGGCTCCCAGGGCGATCGCCAAGGCCGCGCGGGCGGGCAGGAGGTCGGCACCGGCCACGAACGCCCCCGCCCGCTTCAGGAGCTGAACGAACAGGCAGCCGATGGAGCCGAGACCGACCACCACCACGGTGTCCCCCGGCTCGACGCGAGCCCGCTTGACCGCGCGGACGCAGCAGGCCAGCGGCTCCACGAACGAGGCAGTTTCGTCGCTCACGTGCGGGGGGAGTCGGAACGTGGCGTGACGGGCGTTGACGGCGGGGACCCGCACGAACTCGGCGAAGCCTCCGGGGTCGAGATTGCTCGCCTTGAAGACCCGGCACATCGACGTGCTGCCGCGACGGCAGTAGTGGCAATGGCCGCATGGCACGTGATGAGCGGCCACCACCCGCTCGCCGACGGCAAACGGCGCGCTTGTCCCCGCCGCGACGACGTCGCCCACCACCTCGTGGCCCACGACGAGGGGATGCGTCGCGAGGGGAGCCGCGATCTTGGCAATATCCGAGCCGCACAGCCCACAGCCGCGCAGCCGCAGCAGGAGCTCCCCGGCCCCGATCTCCGGACACGGCCACTCCTCGGCGGCCAGCGCGCCCGCGCCGCGCCGGACCACTGCCCTCATGGCCGGGCTCCGGGTGGGGTCATGCGGCGCGGACGTAGCGCGCCCGCAACCAGCATCCGAACGCCACCGCGACCTTGCGTCGCGCGGGCAACGCGATGCGCGCGCCAAACACGCGAAAGCGACGGGCCTCGATCTCCCGGAGCAGCGCGAAGTAGGTCCGGCCCATGATCTCGGCGGGCACGAGGGATCGCGCATCGGTCGTCGGATAGCTGGACCACGCCGCGCGATAGAACTGTCGCGCCCGCTCCGCCGCGCGCTCCATGAGGCGCACGAAGGCCTCACTGTAGCGCCCGTCGCGGAGATCCTCCGCCGTCACCCCGAACGCGCGCAGATCCTCCTGCGGCAGGTACACGCGACCCGCCTGGGCGTCGGCTCCTACGTCGCGCACGATATTGGTGAGCTGCAGTGCCGTGCCGAGATCGATCGCGTACTGGCGCGCTCGCGGATCGGTGTAGCCAAAGATTTCGATGGCGCATAACCCCACCGCCGACGCCACCCGATAGCAGTAGGGATAGAGGTCTTCCGGCGTCTCGTAGGACTGGGGCTCGAGGTCGCTCTCCACCCCGTCGATGATGGCCTCCAGGGCGGCGCGGGGGATGGGGAAGGTGCGGACGGCCACTCGAAGGCGCCGCGCGATCGGATGCTCGGGCTCGCCGTCTGGCCCGAAGCAGCGGGCCACCTCTTGCCGCCAATACGCCAGCTCACGGCGGAGGGTCGCTGGCTTGTCCCCCCGCCCCTGGCCGACGTCGGCGATGTCGTCGACGGTGCGACAAAAGGCATACACCGCATAGAGCGCCTCACGGCGCGGGCGCGGCAGGGCGAGGAAACCGTAGTAAAAGTTCGAGCGACTGCGCCGGGTGATGCGCGCGACTAGGTCCGCCGGCCCCACTCAGGCGCCTCGATCGATGGCCATGCTGTGCCGCGCCAGGGGGGCGTAGCCGTGACGGGCGAACCATTCCACCGCGTCGTACAGAGCCTCCCGCACGTCCGTCTGCGGCAATCCCAGCTCGCGCACCGCCTTGGCGGCACTGAAGTACATGCGCTTGCGGGCCATGCGGACGGCGGTGAGGGACACGCGCGGCGTGGCGCCCCGGAGGCGCGCCACGGTCTCGATGCACAGGGCGCCGCTCCACGCCACGGAGTACGGCACGCGCCACCGCGGCGGCTCTATTCCGGTGATCTGGGCCAGCAGGACGCCGATGCCGGCCAGGGACACGTTCTCGCACCCCAGGATGTAGCGTTCACCCACCGTCCCCCGCTGAGCGGCCTGCAGGTGGCCGACGGCGACGTCGCGAACATGCACGAGATTGAGACCGGTGTCCATGGTCGCGAACATCCTCCCGCACATGAAATCCACCACCATCTGCCCGGTGGGCGTGGGCTTCACATCCCACGGCCCGACCGGGGCCGAGGGATTCACGATCACCACGGGCACACCCTTGGCGGCCAGCTCGATGGCCGCACGCTCGGCGAGAAATTTCGAGCGCTTGTAGTGGCCGATCATGCTCTGGAGGGAGACGGGCGTGTCCTCGGTCCCCGATGAGCCGTCCTTGGGGATGCCCAGTGCGCCCACGCTCGAGGTATGAACGATTCGCTGCGCGCCAGCCTCGGCGGCGACCTCGAGGATGGTCCGGGTACCCTCGACGTTGGCGCGGTAGATTTCCCGAGGATCGGGCGTCCACAACCGGTAATCGGCGGCCACGTGGTAGACCTGGCGCACACCGACCGCTGCACGGCTCAGCGACGCGCGGTCGCGCAAATCGCCTTCCGCGATCTCGACGGGGAGGTCGGCCAGCGCCCGGCGGTCGCTCGAGCCTCGCGCGAGGACGCGCACCGTCGCGCCGGCGCGAAGGAGCTCGCGGACGACATTTGCGCCGATGAAACCCGTGCCACCCGTGACCAGGGCGTCCATCTCAGTCGGAATCGGCCATGAACGACCCTCGGCCCCTCGCGGGCGGGACGCCCCGAGCGCCACCCGTCCGGGTCCGGCCTTGGTTGCTCATCGGCAGCTCGGGCCGAGGCGCTCGCCGTGCGTCCCCGCGCGCCACCCGCTCGGCCCACGTCCTATTTGCTCATCGCGGATCTCGGTGGAGTTGCGCGCGGCCGTGAGGACACGCACCGCGGTGGCGACCCTTCGGAGCGCGGCCGCCGTGCCCCGGCGGAGGGCCAGGGCGTGGGGCAGCGTCCGCGGATGGGCGAAGACCGTCCGCACGGCGCGAACCATGCGCGTTCTCCCTTCACTGTCGACGAGGGCAGCGAGGGCGGCGGGGACAGCGCGATTGGCCGCGTCAGACACGCCGCGTATCGCGATGGCGGGGACGCCGAGGGCTTGGGTCCAGGCGAGGACGGCGGCGGATTCCATGTCGATGGCGAGAGCGGCCGTTTCTTCCCAGAGGCGCGCCTTGGCCTCGGCCGTCTCCACCACGCGGTCGACGCTCAGGAGGCTGCCCCACTGCTGGAGCCCGGGCGTGGCGGACATCCGCAAGCGCTGCCCCTGCGAGGTCAGCACGATCTCCGGCACCACGAGGTCGCCTTCGCTCAGATGCGGGGCGAGGGCACCGCAGGTGCCGGCCGACACGACCAGGGAGACGCTTGGCGAAAGTGGGGTGAGCTGGGGCAGTCGCGCCGCGCGGGGACCCGCGCACACGATCTCCAGGTCGTCGCCGCGGTATCGGAGATGTTCGACGTCAGAGGCGCGGGCGAGGCCGAGGCGGCGGGCGAGCCCGCGCGTCTCGATGTCCACCGCGGTGACGACGAGGATACCGCTCACGCGCCCTCGGAAGGCGATCCGTCGGAAGAGGCCTCCGGGCCGGTGCGCTCGGCCTCCTTGCGCTTCAACCAGGCCGCGTAGGAGTTTCCGGCCGCCGTGTCCCGGCCGCTAAACGCGATGCTCTGGATCTCCGCATAGGTGATGTGCTCGGGGCCACCGCCGGCGGCCGGGAACATTTGGATGAACGGCGCGGCCACGTCCGACCGGCGGTTGAACACGTACCCCACCCGGCGCGCGCCGTCGCGGGTGATGATGGTGACGTCCCCGCGATAGTCGAAGGCCTTGTCCACGACATCGGCGAGGATCGCGGGGTCGGTGATGTCCGGTGTCCAGCCCTCGAGCGACGTGTGCTCCGGCATGAGGGACGATGGGGCCTAGCTCGGGCCCCCGCGCCGCGCGACTTTGGTCAGGCCCCGGCGAAGCTGGGCTCCCGTCGATGTCCCCACCCCCTGCCCGCGGGTGGCCGACAAGCACCGCAGGGAGCGCCCGACGAGCCAGCGATGCAGATGGTCCTTGTTCATCGGCCGACCCGCGCCTCAGAGCTTGTCGAAGGTGGCGGCGACGGTCTCGCGGAACCCGCGCCAGGAACTGAAGGTGTAGTCCACGGCGGTGGGCTCGTATCCGCAGTGGACCATGCAGTCCCGGCACTTCTCGTTGCCGCTGCGCCGACCGTACTGCTCCCACGGCGTGGTCGTCATCAATTCCTCGAAGGTCGCCGCGTAGCCCTCTTGCAGGAGGTAGCACGGGCGCTGCCACCCGAAGATGTTGTACGTGGGATTGCCCCACGGCGTGCACTCGAAGTCACGCTTGCCCATCAGGAACTGGAGAAAGATGGGGGATTGGTTGAACTTCCAGCGCTTCTCGGGTTGGGACAGCATCGCCCCGAACAGCTCGTGGGTCTTTTGGCGCCGGAGGAAGTGCTCCTGGTCGGGGGCCTTGGCGTAGCTATAGCCCGGCGAGAGCATCATGCCCTCCACCCCGAGCTCCATCATCTCGTCGAAGAACCTCCGCATCCGCATGGGCGAAGCGCCGTCGAAGAGCGTGGAGTTGGTGGTCACTCGGAAGCCTCGCCGCACGGCTTCCTGGATGGCCTCGACGGCCTGGTCGAAAACGCCCTCGCGGCAGACCGCGTCGTCGTGCTCCTCGCGCAACCCGTCCATATGGACACTGAAGCTCAGATATCGGGACGGTGTGAAGAGGCCCGCCTCCAGCTTCGCCTTCAGGAGAATGGCGTTGGTGCAGAGGTAGACATACTTCTTGCGCGCCACTAGCTGGTCGACCAGGCGCTCGATCTCGGGATACATCAGCGGTTCGCCCCCGGGAATCGACACCATGGGCGCCCCGCACTCGTCCACGGCGCGCAGGCATTGCTCCACGGTCAGGTGCTTCTTGAGGATGTGCGCGGGGTACTGGATCTTGCCGCAGCCGGCGCAGGCCAAATTGCAGCGGAAGAGCGGCTCCAGCATCAGCACCAACGGGTAGCGCTTCCGACCCTTCAATTTCTGGCGAAGCACATAGGTGGCGACCGTCCACATCTGAGAGAGCGGCACACTCATACGCCCTGAAGTTCCTTCCTTCCCAGGCGAGTGCGGCCTTCGTCACGCGGGGCCACCGTGGCCAGCGCCACGCCCACCGCCGCGTGTACCGCCAGTCCAGCGCTCGCCAAGATCCACTCGCCGATGTAGAGCGTCACGATCAGGTTGAAGGCCAGCACCGCGTAGTATAGCGCGACGCCTGTCCACGGACGCCCTTCCGCGGGCGCGCCGGCACTCACCAGATAGGTCGCCGCTCCGACAACACCCACGATTACCCAGCCGGCGAAGTTCGAGAGCGGGACGCCGAAGTACATTCCACCCTCTGGGTAGTAGAAGATCCGCCCGAGAAACCACCGATCGCCGCGGACGGCCAGGGGGTCGATCACCACGTCGAGCAGCATCATCAGTACGCCGGTCAGCAGGGCCAGGCGGAGTCCGGTTGCCCGCTGGCGGCCCAGCACCACGCGGGCGAGGCAGAAGGCGGCGTAGGCGAGGAAGACGAAGGACAGAGAATCGAAGAAGGGCACGTTGCCGAGGTAGAGCTCCTGCCCGCGCGTGTGCTCCGTGTAGTGATAAAGCCCGAAGGGAAAGCCCACCCGGGTGGAGGCGAATTCCGCCACCCACGCCACCGGCCACACGCACGCGGCGAAGAGCGCCATCCGGGGCCAGCCGAGATCGGTACCGGCCGAAACGGCAAAGGCGAGGAGGAAGCCGAAGACGTAGGGACGGAGGAGAAGGGTGCTGAGGATGAGCTCCATGTCCTGAACGTTCTCCCATCATGTTAGCATTATTGGTCGTGACCACGCTGGACGCTGCAATCGACCGCGCCCAAGATCATCTCCTCGCGCACCAGCAGCCCGATGGCCACTGGGTCGGCGAGGTGGAAGCCGACGCCACCATCACCAGTGAGTACTTGCTCTTCTGCCATCTGATCGACCGCGTGCAGCGCCACCGCGAGGTGCGGATGGTTCGCTACCTGCGGCGGCGCCAGTTGCCCGACGGGGGCTTCAGTCTCTACGAGCAGGGGCCGGCGAATCTGTCCGCCACCATCAAGGCGTACTTCGCCATGAAGATGGCGGGAGTGCCCGTCGATGATCCGGCGATGCTCCGCGCCCGCGCGCGCATCCTGGCCATGGGCGGTCCGGTCAAGGCCAATGTGTTCACCAAGATCCTCCTCGCCCTGTTCGGCGAGTACGACTGGAACGGCGTGCCGGCCATGCCCGTCGAGATCATGCTGCTGCCGGCGCCCTTCTTCCTCTTCAACATCTACGAGGTGTCGTATTGGTCGCGGACGGTCATCGTACCGCTCCTCGTCATCCTGGACCGCAAGCCCGTCACCTGGCTGCCCCGTCAGATCGGCCTGGACGAGTTGTGGCCCGAGCCCCGAGAGAAGGCCAGCCTGCGCTTTCCGCGCTGGCCGGCACCCTTCCGATGGCACGATCTCTTCTGGAAGAACTTCTTCATCGCCGTCGACGATGGGATGAAGATCTGGGACCGATTCTCACCGCGCCCCTTGCGCCGGCGCGCCGTGGAGGCGGCGCGCCAATGGCTCGAGGAGCGGCTGGGCGTCGCCGGCGGCTTGGGCGGGATCTTCCCGGCCATGACCAACGCCGTGCTCGCCATGCAACTGCTCGGCTACAGTGACGATCACCCACTCGTGGCCGGTCAGCTCAAGGAGATCGAGGCCCTCGCGGTCGAGGAGGGCGATGAGATCCGCTATCAGCCGTGCCCGTCGCCGGTGTGGGACACGTGTCTCGCAGCGAACGCCCTCGTGGAGAGCGGGCTCTCGCCCGATCACCCCGGGCTTCTGCGGGCCGGCGAGTGGATGCTCGAACGGCAGATCCTCGTGCGGGGAGACTGGCAGGTCAAGCGCCCGCACGCTCCGCCCGGGGGCTGGGCCTTCCAGTACGGCAACGACTTTCACCCTGACGTCGACGACACCGCCGTCGTGCTCATGGCCCTTCAGAAGCTGCACGGTCTCGATCCGGACCGCACGCGCCTGGCCAAGGAACGCGGGATGGGCTGGGTGCTGGCCATGCAGTGCGAGGACGGCGGCTGGGCCTCGTTCGAGGCCGACAACAACCGTCTCTATCTCAACAACATTCCCTTTGCCGATCACGGCGCCCTGCTCGACCCTCCCACCGCCGACATCACCGGACGCGTGCTCGAGGTGATGGGCACGCTCGGGATGTCGGCCAGCTTGGAGCCCGCGGCGCGGGCTATCGGCTGGATTCGCCGAGCCCAGCGGCACGATGGTCCGTGGTACGGGCGCTGGGGCGTGAACTACATCTACGGGACATGGTCGGTCCTGCGCGGGCTTCGGGCCATCGGCGAGGATCCGCGCCAGGAGTACATCCAGCGGGCTGTCCGCTGGCTCGAGGGCCGACAGAACGACGACGGTGGTTGGGGCGAGTCATGTGCCAGCTACTGGCGCCCCGAGGTGGCGGGGATCGGGCCCTCGATTCCGAGCCAAACCGCGTGGGCCCTCCTAGCCTTGTTCGCCGCCGGCGTGCGCGGGGGGGCCGCCGTCGAGCGCGGTGTCGCGTATCTCCTGCGGACACAGCGGCCCGACGGCGCCTGGGTCGACCCGTTGTGGAACGGCACGGGCTTCCCGCGCGTCTTCTTCCTCAAGTACCACTATTATGCAAAGTACTTCCCCCTCTGGGCTCTGGGCGTGTATCGAAGCACCGCTGCATGACGGAGGCGCCGCTTCCGCTTCCCTTGCGCCCGGTGGAGGCGCTCGGGCGCAAGGCCATCGACATCGTCCTGGCTCTGGGTCGTTTCGGCACCTTCATGGGCGAAGCCCTGCTGATCACCGTGACGACGCCGCCGAGGTTCAATGCCTTCCTCCACCGCGTGCACTTCATCGGGTTCAGGTCGCTCCTGGTCATCGTCTTGACGGGCGGCTTCACGGGCATGGTGCTCGCGCTGCAGCTCTACCTCACCTTGAGCCGTTTCGGGTCCGAAGCGTGGCTGGGACCTGCTCTGGCCATCTCGCTGCTCCGGGAACTGGGGCCCGTCCTGGCCGCGCTCATGGTGACGGGACGGGCGGGCTCGGCCCTGACCGCCGAGATCGGGATCATGCGCATCACCGAGCAGATCGACGCCCTCATGGTCATGGCCCTCAATCCCATGCGCTATCTCGTCACCCCGTCCATTCTGGCCGGGGTGGTGACGTTCCCCCTGATCACGGCCATCTTCGACACGGTGGGCATCCTTGGCGGGCACCTGGTGGCGGTCGAGCTGTTGGGACTCTCAAGCGGGACGTATTTCGGCGAGATGCAGACCTTCGTCGACCTCGACGACATCCTGACTGGCTTCTGGAAGTCCCTCTGCTTCGGCGTGATCGTCACCTGGGTGGCCACCTACAAGGGGTTCTACGTCGGACACGGTGCCGAGGGCGTGGCGCGCGCCACCACCCAGACCGTGGTGCTCGCCTCCGTGCTCATCCTCCTGTGGGACTACGTCATGGGCTCGGTGTTCCCGTGATCAAGATCCAAGGCCTGCGGAAGTCTTTCCGGCGTCAGGCCGTGCTCCGGGGGGTAGACCTGGAGGTGCAGACCGGCTCGATTACCATCGTGATCGGGCGGAGCGGCGGGGGCAAGACGGTGCTCCTTCGCCATCTCCTCGGTCTCGTTCGCCCGGATGGCGGCAGCATTCTGATCGACGGGATCGACATCACCCGGCTGCCCACCCGCGAACTGGATGCCATTCGCCAGCGCTTTGGCGTCGTCTTCCAAGGAGGCGCCCTCTTCGACTCCATGACCTGCGCGGCCAACGTCGCCTTCCCGCTGCGCGAGAAGATGAGACTGCGGCGCCGAGAGATAGCCCGCCGCGTGCACGCCGCCCTCGGGGCAGTCGGCCTCGCCGAGATCGGCCGCAAGTACCCCGCCGAGGTCTCGGGGGGGATGCGCAAGCGCGTGGCCATCGCCCGCGCGCTGGTGACCGAGCCCGAGATCGTCTTCTTCGACGAGCCGACCACCGGGCTCGACCCCGTCCTCGTCAACGCTATCCATCACCTCATCCTCGACCTCCACCGACGGCACCGATTCACCGCGGTCATGGTCAGCCACGAGATCCCCGAGATCTTCGCGGTGGCGGATACGGTGGCCATGCTGCACGAGGGTAAGATCATCGAGATAGGGCCGCCGTCGGTCATCCAGGCCACCACGAACCCCGTGGTCCGCCGCTTCATTCGCGGCGAGCCCGAGCCGGAGAGCTGAGGCGGTCGCCTCGGACCTCAGAGGAGAAGGTCGAACATGGAGCGGACGCGAGTGAACATGGCGGTAGGAATCTTTCTGGTGCTGGGCATACTCGCCCTGGGCTACTTGTCCATCAAGCTGGGCCGGGTATCGCTGTTCGGCGGCGGCGGCTATCTCGTGAGCGCCGACTTCCCGTCGTCGGCTGGCCTCAAGATCGGGGCCAACGTCGAGATCGCCGGGGTACCGGTGGGCCGCGTGGAGTCGATCAGCTTGAAGAACGACCAGGCGCACCTGGTGCTGCGCATGCAACCCCAGGTGAAGATCAGCGAGGACGCCATCGTGGCCATCAAGACCAAGGGCCTCCTCGGCGAGAAGTACCTGAACATCAGCCCCGGCGGCTCTGACCGGATGGTCCCTCCGAACGGACGCCTCACGGAGGTTCAACCTCCCGTCGACCTGGAAGAGTTGATCTCGAAGTACGTGTTCGGCAAAGTGTGAGCATGCGAGCGCTGGAGGGAGGACTCTCATGATGTCACGTGCCCCACACATCGCTCTCGCCCTCACCCTGGTGGCCGGCCTCATCCTCGCCTCCGCGGCATGGGCGGGCGTGCCCACCGACCAGCTTCGCGCCCAAATCGACCGCGTCATCAAGACGGTCGACGACCCGGACCTCAAGAGAGACGGTAAGGCCACCGAGCGGCGGGCCGCCGTCCGGAAGATCGCCTTCGAGACGTTCGACTTCGAGGAGATGTCCAAGCGCGCGCTGGCGCGCCACTGGCAGGCGCGGACGCCGGCGGAGCGGGAGGAATTCGTCAAGCTCTTCGCGGACCTCTTGGAGCGCGCCTACGTGTCCAAGATCGAGAACTACGGCGGCGAGAAAATCGCCTACAACGGCGACACCATCGAGGGCGACGCCGCGCTGGTCAAGACCAAGATCATCACCAAGCAGGGCACCGACGTCCCGGTCGACTACCGCATGGTGAAGCGCAACGACCGGTGGCTGGTCTACGACGTGGTGATCGAGGGCGTCAGCCTCATCAACAACTACCGCACCCAGTTCAACAAGATCATCCAGACCTCGTCCTATCAGTCCCTGGTCGACCGCATGAAGACCAGGCAGAACGAGCTGATCGACTCCGATAAGTCCGACAAGTCCAAGAAGTCCTAGGCGCCGGCGAATGAGGGGCCGCCGCCGTCGCTGTGCTAGACTAAGCCGTTGCCGTCGAGATCACCGCGCGTGACGTTCCGCTCACGCCGCACGAGGAGGACCGCGTGAGCTCCCTACGTGTCGCCCTCATTGGCGTCGGCAACTGTGCCTCGTCGCTCGTCCAAGGGGTGCAGTACTATCGCCACGCTGCCGACGACGTCTTCATCCCCGGACTGATGCATCCCCGCCTCGGGGGCTATCATGTCGGCGACATCGAGTTCTCGGCGGCCTTCGACATCGACGAGCGCAAGGTGGGTCGCGACCTTGGAGACGCCATCTTTCAGGAGCCGAACAACACCGTGAAGTTCGCCGAGGTGCCCCCGCTGGGCGTCACCGTCCAGCGAGGCATGACGCACGATGGCCTCGGCGTCTATCTCGCCCAGATGATCCGCAAGGCGCCCGGCTCGACGGCCGACATCGCGGGCATCCTCCGGGACACGGGCACCCACGTGGTGGTCAACTTCCTACCGGTGGGCAGCGAGATGGCCACCAAGTGGTACGTGGAGCAAGTCCTCGACGCGGGCTGTGCCTTTGTGAACTGCATCCCCGTCTTCATCGCGCGCGAGGCCTATTGGCGACGCCGCTTCGAGGAGCGCGGCCTGCCCCTGGTCGGTGACGACGTGAAGTCCCAGGTCGGCGCCACCATTGTCCACCGCGTGCTCACCAAGCTCTTCATGGATCGCGGCGTGCACCTCGACCGCACCAGCCAGCTCAACTTCGGTGGCAACACCGACTTCTACAACATGCTGGAGCGCGAGCGGCTCGTCTCCAAGAAGATCTCCAAGACGGACGCCGTGCGCTCCCAGCTCGGCCACGAGTTGCCGGCCGAGGCCATCCACATCGGCCCCAGCGACTACGTGCCGTGGCTGGCCGACCGCAAGTGGGCTCACATCCGGCTGGAGGGGCGCGGCTTTGGCGACCAACCCATCAACCTCGAGTTGAAGCTCGAGGTGTGGGACTCACCGAACTCGGCGGGCGTGGTGATCGACGCCCTCCGGGCCTGCAAGCTCGCCCTCGATCGCGGTATCAAGGGCGCCTTGCTGGCCCCGTCCGCCTACCTGATGAAGTCACCGCCCGAACAGTGGCCTGACGACGCGGCCCGGCAGCGCCTCGAAAGGTTCATCGCCGGCGAAGAGTAGGCGAAAGGTCGTTGGCGCGGGTCTCCACGACCGGACGGTTCCTGGGTCGGCTCGCCCGGGTCTCCACGGCGCGCCCCTGGTGGACGCTGACGGCGGCCCTCGCGCTAGCCGCGCTGAGCGTGGTGTACGCCCTCACGACGCTCACCCTCAAGACGTCTCCACGAGATCTCCTCCCTCAGGATCGTCCTTACATCCTGCGCTGGGTGGAGTACAGCCGGGACTTCGGCGACCTCGACGACATCGCCATCGTGGTGGAAGCCCCCTCGCTGACCGAAGCGAAAGAGTATGCCACGCGCCTCGTCCGCGAACTGCGAGCCCGGCAGGTGCCGCTCAAGCGCATCGCCTACCGCATCGATCCGAAGCAGTTCGAGGGACGCGCGTTGCTCTACCTGTCCCCGGAGCGCCTCAGCGAGATCCGGGAGAAGATCTATGACAACCAGGAATTGATGGAGGCCTTCGCCTCCCGACCCACCTTGGACACGCTCGTGAACGGGATCTCCACCCACGTGGCCAGCGGCTTCGCCTCGGGCTTTCTCGATTTGGGTCTCTCGGACCCCAAAGGGGCCGTGGACCTCCGGTTCATTCAGGACCTGGTTGCGCAGATCTCCGAGCGTCTCGATCGGGCCATCGCCTACCGATCGCCCTTCGGCTCCCTCTTCTCGGTGCCGGACACCGAGGAAGGCGGGGCCGGCTACTTCCTCTCCGAGGACCAGCGACTCCTCTTCATCCTGGCCGAGCCCGTCAGTCAGTCCGGGAGCTTCACCGACGACCGCGAGGCCATCGACGGCATCCGGGCGGTGGTGGCCTCGCTCAAGCGCGACTTCCCCAACGTACAGGTCGGCGTCACCGGGAAGCCCGTGCTCTCCAACGACGAGATGACGGCTGCCTTCCGCGACAGCGAGCGAGCCACCCTGCTGGCCTTCGGCCTTACCCTGGGGCTGCTCGTGCTGGCCTTCATGCGAGTCGGCAAGCCGATTCTCATGCTGACCGTGCTGGCCGTCAGTCTGTGCTGGTCGATCGGTGTGGCCACCCTGGCCATCGGCCATTTGTCGCTGTTTTCCGTGATGTTCATCTCGATCGTCATCGGCATCGGCATCGACTACGGCATCTACTTCCTCTTCCGCTACGAGGAAGAGCTGTTCCTCGGGCGGAACCTGCGAGCGGCCATCGAGATCACGGCGCAGCGCAGCGGTCCCGGGGTGCTGCTGGGGGCCATCACTGCCGCCGGAACGTTCTACGTCCTCATGCTCACCGACTTTCGCGGACTTCAAGAACTGGGCTTCATCGCCGGCACGGCCATCCTGCTGGCGTGGGTAGCGATGATGACGGTGTTCCCTGCCGTGCTCGTCGTCGTCGACCGGCGGCATCTGGCGCGGGCGGTGCCCCCGATCCCCCGCGCCATGCGACTGGAGAGCATCCACGTCCCCTTCGTCGAGCAGCTCACCCGGCATCCCGGCACCGTGCTCGCCGTCGCCGCCCTCGTCACCGTGCTCTCGCTGTGGGGCATACGCTACGTGCACTTCGACTTCAACCTGCTCAATCTCCAGGCGCCGGGCACGGAGTCCGTGGTGTGGGAGCGCCGCATCCTGGCCTCGTCCGGGCGCTCCGGCTTCGCCGCCCTCGCCAGCGCCTCGTCGCTGGAGGAACTGAAGAAGAAGCGCGACGCCTTCGTCAAGGTGCCCAGCGTCTCCGAGGTCGACTCCGCGCTTCTCCTCATCCCCAGCGACCAGCCGCAGAAGCTGAAGATCATCCGCGATTTCGCGGAGCTGGTGGGACCGGTGCGAATCGGGCGCCCGGTGCCGGTCGATGTGAGCCGGCTGGTCACGGAACTGGAATCGCTCAAGCGGCGCCTGGACATTGCCGCCAGCGAGGCCCCGGCCGGAGAGGCGAAGCAGAAGCTCACGCGCACGGTGGCGGACCTGGAACGGCTCATGAGCAAGCTCAAGACGACCGAGCCGGAGGTGAGCGAGCCGATCCTCAACAACCTCCAGCGCCAGATCTACCGGGACTTCCTGCAGAAGTTCCAGCGCCTGCAGGCCAATCTCAATCCGAGGGAGATCGGGCTGGCCAGCATTCCGCCCGAGCTGAAGCGCAAGTTCATCAGCGACCGCGGGGGCTTCCTCCTGCAGATCCACCCGGCCGTGGACATCTGGGAGCGCGAAGGTGCCAGCCGCTTCGTTCAGGAGTTGCGGGCCATCGACCCCGAGGTGACGGGCACGCCCATCATCACCTATGAGGCCATCACCCTCATGGAGCGGGCCTATAAGCAGGGGACGATCTACGCGGTGTTGCTGGTGAGCGGGCTTACCTTCGCGATGCTTCGCCGTGTGCGAGAGACGGCGCTCGCCCTGCTCCCCTTGGCCCTCGGCCTGATCTGGACGGGCGGATTGATGTGGCTCTTTGGGCTCGACTTCAACATGGGGAACATCTTCGGGCTCCCGTTGATCTTGGGCGCCGCCGCCGAGTACGGGTTGAACATCGTGATGCGCTACATAGAGACGCGGCGCGACGCGGGTGCGCCGCTGATCGCGCGCAGCACGGTCATGGGCGTGCTGGTGGCCGGCTTGACCACGATCGTGGGCTTCGGAAGCCTGATGCTGGCTGACCACCGGGGCATCTTCGGCCTCGGCTTGCTCCTCACGCTCGGCACATTGGCCAGCCTGGTCGCTTCTCTCGTGGTGCTGCCCGTACTCCTCCGGATGATTCGGCCAGGCCCTCGACCGGGGCCAGTGCCGGTGATGGCCACCGAGGCACCAGCCCCGGTGGGTATCGATTGAATTGAGCAGATGGACCTCGTCCTCGCACAGTTGTCCGGGGCGGGCGCCATCGTGCTCGGACTTTCCTAGCTAAGCTAGCTGGAGACCAGCTCCCCGCGCAGAACCGTGATCGCCTGGCCACCCAGGCGCACCCGATCTGCGACCACGCGTACCCGCACCACCCCTCCGCGCGCTGAGGCCTGGTAGCCCACCAGCTCGCGCTTACCGAGGCGATCCATCCAGAACGGCCCCAGGGCGCAATGCGCCGATCCGGTGACGGGATCCTCGGCAATACCCGAGCCCGGAGCAAAGAAGCGCGACACGAAGTCCCACTCGGGATGCGACGATCGGCTGGTGACGATGACGCCGCGCACCGGCACGGTGGCCAGGCGCGCGAAATCGGGCGCCAGACCCCGCACGGTCGTTTCCGCATCGACCTCGACCAGGTAGTCGAACTGATTGCGCCCGACGTAGCGCGCCGCGGCCCCCAGCGCGCCCAGCACGTCGGGAGGCGGCGTCACCGGCTCCACCTGCTTGGCGGGAAAGTCCAGCTCGATCCACTGGCCCGCGCGTTCCGCAGTGAGCAGGCCACTGCGGGTGAGGAATTCGATCCGCACACCGGGAGCAACGCGTTTCGTCTCCCAGAGCACGTGGGCGCTGGCCAAGGTGGCGTGCCCGCACAGATCGACCTCGACCGTGGGCGTGAACCAGCGCAGGTGATAGGTCTTCCCGTCCGGGTGGAGAAAGGCGGTCTCCGAGAGGTTCATCTCGCGAGCCACGTTCTGCATCCATCCGGCATCAGCCGGTCCGTTCAGCAGACAGACGGCGGCCGGATTGCCCGCGAAGGCCGTGTTCGTGAATGCATCGACCTGGATGAGCGGAGCGTTCATGGCACCTTCCCGACCTCGACGAGATTGGAGTGAAAGGTCGGACCGCCGCCCATGTCGGCCGTCCGATCGCTGGTGAGTGCGTTGACGTTGTGTCCCCCGGACTGGAAGCGATGCCACCAGAGTCCCTCGATGACCACCACGCCCGGCCGCATTCCGCCGTCGACCAGGGCCCGAAAGCGGGCTTCCCCGCGCCCGCTGGTGACCCGCACCTCATCTCCGTCGCGAACGCCGCGGGCGGCCGCATCCGCCGGCGACAACAGCACGGTCGCGGTCTGCTGGCGCCGCCGCAACAATTCCGACTGGCTAAACGATGAGTTCAGGAAGAAGCGGTTCGGCGGGACGATGCACTGCAGTGGGTACTGCGCGCGGAGTCCCGGGTCGTCAGGGCCTTCCTTCAGGGGAACGTAGCTGGGCAAGGGTGGCAGACCCGCTCGCGCCATCTGCTCGGAATAGAATTCCACCTTTCCCGATGGGGTGGGCGCCCCATCGGCGAACGGCCGGTACGGGCGCGGCAACTGCAGGCGGACGAAACGTTCCTGCTCCAGGCGCTCATAGGTGATTGCCCGCGAGGCCGGGCCGCCGGCGGCCAGCGTCTCCCGGATGAGTTGCGCCTCGCCCTTCGCGTAGTGGGCCTCGGCCACGCCGAGGGCGGCGCTCAGCGCGCGGAACACCTCCCAGTTGGAACGCACCTCGCCGGGAGCTGAGAGAACCGGCGAGGCCAGCTGCACGTACAGGTGCCCGTAAGAGCCGTAGAGATCCAGGTGCTCCATCGATGTCGTCGCCGGGAGCACGATGTCCGCGTGGCGGGCGGTGTCGGTCATCACCTGCTCGTGGACGACCGTGAAGAGGTCCTCGCGCCTCAGGCCCCGCATCACCAGCGACTGGTTGGGGCAGACGGCGGCGGGGTTGGAGTTGTACACATACAGGGCGCGCACGGGGGGCGCCAGGGTGCGATCCGTGAGGACGCGCCCCAGGTGAATCATGTTGATGACGCGGGGGGCTGGCCGCGGGAGGAGATCGGGGCGCTGCAGGACCTTCAAGCCGAAGTCAAAGGCCTGGCCCGATGAGAGCAGGGCACCGCCGTGGGCATCCGCGTAGGCTCCGGTCAGCGCAGGGAGGCAGGCCAGCGTCCGGCACGTCATGCCGCCGTTCTCGTGCCGCGAGAGTCCGATGCCGATGCGGATGAAGGAACGCGAACTTGCTCCGTAGGCGCGGGCCAGGGCAATGATGCGGGCCGCCGGAACGCCCACGATGCCCGCCACCGCGGCCGGGGCATAAGCCTTCACATGCTCGGCCAGCTGCTCGAAGCCGAGCGTGGCGCGGCCGATGTACGCGCGATCGACGAGCCCCTCGTCGATGAGGACGTGCATGAGGGCGAGGGCCAGTGCGGCGTCGGTCCCCGGACGCACCATCAGATGCTCGTCCGCCTGCCCGGCGGTCGAAGTGCGGTAGGGGTCGATGGTCACGATCCTTGCGCCTCGCGCCCGGGCCTGCTGGACCAGGGTCATCACGTTGACCGACGAGTATGCCGCGTTGATCCCCCAGAGCACGACCAGATCGGCGCCCACCATCTGCTCCGAGTCGTTGCCGGTTACCGCCCCCAGCGTGGCGCGCCAACCGGCATAGGCGGTGGAGACGCAGATGGTCCGATCGAGCAGGCTGGCGCCGAGCGCGTGGAAGAGGGGATGACCCGCGTAGTATTGCACCTGGCCCATGGTCCCGGCGTACGAGAAGGGCAGGATCGCCTCGGCGCCTTCGTGCCCGATGATCGCTCGCCAGCGGGTGGCCACTTCGCCGATGGCCTCGTCCCACGAGATCCGCTCGAAGCGACCGCTGCCCTTGGCGCCCGTGCGTCTGAGCGGCGTGAGAACCCGCAGCGGCGAGTGGACGCGCTCGGCGTAGGCGCGGACCTTGCCGCAGATCACGCCCTGAGTGAAGGGTTGGGCGGGATCTCCTGTGACCTCGGCGAGCCGTCCGTCCTTGATCGAGACGAGGAGGCTACACGCCGAGGGACAGTCGTGCGGACAAACCGAACGCATGACCGGGTCTACGGTATCATGCCGCCCAGTGCCCGCGACCCTCGACCGGCTCAATCCCTTCACCACTCCCGCCGCCCGCCGCCTCGCAGTCTTCTTCGGCGTCGTCTACTTCGCCCAGGGCTTGTGGTACCTGCCCAACCAAGCGCTCACCGTCCTGTTGAAGGACCGGGGGCTCTCAGCCGCCCACGTGGCCGATTTCTTCTTGCTCGTGACCATCCCGTGGCTGATGAAGCCCGTCTACGGCCTGCTGTCGGATTTCGTGCCGCTGTTCGGCCGGCGCCGCAAGAGCTACTTCGTGCTCGCCACCGCGTTGGCCCCGGGCACGGGCTTCACCCTCGCGCTGCTCGCGGGATATCCCTACTGGCCTACGGCGATTCTCTTCACCCTCATGGGCCTCGGCCTCGCCTTCACCGATGTGCTCACCGATGCCCTCATGGTCGAGAACGGGAAGCCCCTCGGGCTCACCGGCGCATTCCAGGCCGTGCAGTGGGCGGCGATTTACGCCGCCTCCATCGCGGTCGGCATCGGCGGCGGCTACCTGGCGGGAGCCCGCCGGCTCGACATCGCCTTCGCGCTGGCCGGCGCCTTCCCGCTCGTCTCGCTGCTCATGGCCCTGCTTTTCATCCGCGAGCCTCGGGTGCGGTCCGACTGGGAGGCGCTGCGCGTCACCGCCCGGGCCATCCGGGAGGCCGCCACCGAACGCGAGGTCTGGGTGGTGGCCGGCTTCATCTTCTTCTTCAACTTCAGCCCGTCGTTCGGTCCGGCCTTCCTTTACTATCAGACCGACGTCCTGGGATTCAGCCAGGAGTTCATCGGCGTCCTCGCCTCTCTCACCTCGGTCGGGGCGATGCTGGGCGCGCTGATCTACGCGCCCCTGTCGCGCCGCTATCCCCTCCGGCGGGTGATCGTGTGGACGATCGGCGCCGGCGTCCTGAGCATGCTGGCCTACCTCGGCTACCGTGGACCGACGTCGGCGGTCATCATCGACTTCGCGACCGGGGTGGCCGCCATGATCACCCAGCTCGCCTTCCTCGACCTGGCCGCCAAGGCTTGTCCCCGGCGGGTGGAGGGCACCTTCTTCGCGCTCCTGATGTCGGTGTTCAACGGCGGCACGCAGCTCTCCCAGAACGTCGGCGGCCGCCTCTACGACTGGGTGGGCTATACCCCCCTCATCTTCATCTCGGCGGGGACGACCGCGCTGGCGTGGCTTCTCGTACCGCTGGTGAACATCGACCGGATCGAAGCCGCGGCTCGCGCCGGCGCCGCCCCGACCTCGAGAACGTGAGCGATCAGTCGAACTCGACGTCCGTCTGCACCCCTGGCCTGGATCACTGGCCGACGGCCGCGGGTCGCCTCACCGCTCAGTCGGCGTTGACGGTCGCTCACGCGAAGTGGTCCTCCTCGTCGGAGGCGCGCGCCGCTTGGGCAAGCGCGGCGCTGTGCGCCTGGCGAAGCCAGCGCAGGGCGCGGTCCACGTCGCGCTCGGTCTCGATCTCCATCTCGATCCAGCCCTGGCGCCCGAAGCGGCGATGCGGGCGCACGCCCGCCTCGGCCAAGGCCCGAGACTGTTGGGCGAGGGGTAGACGCACCCACAGGTCGCGTTCCTGGGGCCGGAGGGGAAAGCACGCGAAGAGCTGCCCCCGCACGAAGTAGCCCCACCGACCGAACATGGGAGTGATGCGGACGTCGCTCCACCCGGCGAGCGCATCGTTGAGTCGGCGCGCGGGGCCGGTGCCTCCGCGAGCCAGTGCCCGCCGGGTGGCCCGGCCGCGGGCCATCCCACGCAGGCGGCGAATCGCGGCGCCGCGACGCCTGGCATCGGAGCGTCGATCGACCATGGCCTCGCCTGGCGCATTCTGCCATTGACAGCCTCTCGATCGCCATGCGAAAAGACAGCGTTCCCCCGTCGCCGCACTCGCGGCGCATCCGTCGACCTCGATACGATCGGAGGATGACCCCGGTGTCCCAGCCTTCCGGAACGTCGGCCGTGGCCCGCGTGCAGCTCGCGCCCGTAGAGGGCGCGGCCCAGCTCTTCACATCAGCCTTCTGCGACTATCTCGTGGGCCTGCACGAGCGGCTGACCCCGCGCGCTCGTGCCCTGCGCGGCCAGCGCGCGGAGGCGCTCCAGCGCGCGCTCCACCAGGGCGCGCCGCCTGCTCATCCTCCCATGAGCGAGATCAACACCGGCGGCTGGAGGGTTCCGGACGTCCCGGCTGAGCTGCGCAAGGCCGGCATCGAGATCTCCGGGCCCTGCTCGATCCCGAACATGTTCATCAACGCGCTCAACCCCGGCCCGGAGGGCGAGCGCGCGGAAGGCGATCTGGACGACGACGAGGACTCCGGGGGTCACCGCCTCATCGACACCGTGCGCGCCGCGCACTATCGGCTGGCCGCGGTGAACCGCGAGCTGACCTACACCGACCGGGAGCGCAATCGCGAGTACCGGATCGCCGAGGGCGAGCTGCCGTTCTTCATGCACCGCGAGCGCGGGCTCCACCTCGACGAGCCCGACGTGACCATCGACGGCCACCCGGTGCCGGCGGCCATTCTCGGCAGCGCCCTGACCCTCTTCTATGCGGGACGGGCGCAGGCCGATCGCGGTCAGGGCATCTACTTTTATCTCCCCAAGCTGGAGTCGGCGGCGGAGGCGCGCTGGTATCGCGACCTCTTCGACGCCAGCCGTGAAGCTCTGCCCGTGCTGCGGAATGCCACCATCCGCGGGATCCATCTGGTCGAGTCGCTGCCCGCGGTGTACGCGATGGAGGAAATGCTGTACGAGCTGGGTCCGTATGCGGCCGGCCTCAACGCGGCGCGATGGGACCTCAAGGCCAGCATATTTGAGTTCGTCATGGCCGACCCGATGTCTGTGTGGCCCGACCGTTTTGGAGTCGACATCAAGACGACGCCATTCCTCGCCAACATCTTCCGGCGGCTGGTCGCCATTTGTCTGAAGCGTGGCGCCGTGCCCATCGGCGGCATGGCCACCGCGTTACCGAATCCCGATCCCGAGGTCAATCGCGTCGCGGCCGAGGCCATCCGCCAGGACAAGGAGTGGGAGGCCGAGCAGGGATTCATCCGCGCCTGGGTCGCCCACATCTTCCACATGAAGACGGCGGCTGAGCCCTTCAAGCGCCGGCAGGCCTCCGGCTGGAGGCCCACGGCGGCCATGGCCAATCCCGACAACTACCCCGTCGAGATCCAGGTGCCAGCGGGACCCATCACGCTGGAGGGGACGCGGCGCAACGCCCGCATGCTCGTCGAGTATCTGGAGGGATGGCTGAACGGCCGTGGGGCCAAGGGCATCGACAGCCTCGCCGGCAAGCCGGGCATCCACCCGGCGCTCATGGAAGACCTCGCGACGGGGCGTATGTCAGTGGCGCAGATCGCCCAGCGCATCCGGCATCACGCAAAGACAACTGCGGGCCCGGACGCGGTGCACGACTTCCCCTTGGTCAGACGGCTCCTCCAGGAGGAGTGTGAGGACATTCTGGCTCTCGCCCGCGCGAGCCTGAGAGACGAGCGCGGGCGCCGCGCCTTCGAGGAAACGGCCGAACGCTATCGGAGCGCCGTCAAGATCGCCCTGCGGTGGATCAAGAACTACGCAGAACTCGACTTCCGAAGCCTCGGCTCCTACACCCGTCTCGATCTCGACCGCATCGCCGGCGCCTCCGATGCGTTCTGATGAATGCGGCCAGCCCGGATACGCACCCCGAATGCTGCTGAGGCCGGTCCCGCGCTATGCGGAGGGCGGCCACGGCGTTGGGCTCGCGCACACGGGGAGGTCTGACAAGGGCACTCTGCCCTGCCGGACCACCACGGACCGCCGGGGATCGCCTTTGAACTGACTACTCGTAGCGCGAGATGTGCAAGTGGACGCCGTGGCTGGAGGCCGGTTCGACGGTGACCTCGCCGGTGCCGCGGATGAAGCGCACTTTCTTCTGGTCGAAGGCGGCGGTGAGGGCCGCGAAATCCTCGGCGACCAGCGAGAGAGCGACCATGCCCTCGGTTCCCCCGACCTCGTCCGCGGGGACGACGAGAAGGGCGCCGCGCCCCACCGCCAGCATGGTGCGAAGCCCGCCGTTCATGGCGATCTCCGACAGGCCAAAGAGGGCCTGGAACACCTCGGCCGTCTGCTTGGGCTCACGGCCGCCGATCACCAGCCGTTTCAGGCGCAGCGGCACCCCGTTCCACTCGCGCTCGGAAGGATCGGGAGTGGCCAACTCCACGAGCACGCCCGCGCAGGCCTTCGGGTGGAGGAAGGCGATCTGCCCGGCCAGCCCACGCCGAGGCACGGTGTCGAGCAGGGCCACCTGCCGCGCGGTCAGGTCTCGAAGGGCCGTGGTCAATTCGGGCACGTCGAAGCACACGTGATGGAGTCCCTCGCCTCGCTTGGCCAGGAAGCGGCCGATTCCCGTATGCGGACTGGCGGGCTCGAGGAGCTCGATCTCGCTGTCGCCGGCGGCCAAGAGCGCGGCGCGAACGCCCTGGTCGGCGATCTCAGCTTCCTTGATGAGCGGGAGCCCCAGCGTGTCCCGATAAAACAGGTAAGCGTCGGACAGCCGTTTCACCACGATCCCGACATGATGAATGCGTCGTACCACGGTGAGCCCTCCTTTATCGGATGAACGCCGCCGCCAGGCGGGCGGTCGCGTCGCGAATGCGCACGCGATGATTGGGAAGGAGCGTGGTAGGAAGGAGTGGACCGCGCCGGTCGGAGGTGACCGCGGATGCACTCTGGCGCACACCCAGAGCGCGCTCCCACGCGCGTTCGAGCGCAATCACGACAACGCCTGGGGGGCGGTGCGTGGTCTGCTCAGGCTTGCGATTATCGCGGGTGCGCGCCACCACGTCCAGCGGGAAGCGCACCCCTGGGTGAATGGGGGATGTGGGTCTTTCGGGAGCGCCCATCTCACTGGGCACCGCCCCGACGCGGTGCTCAGGGGCCGAGACGAAACGAGAAGGCCCCGGTGACCACGTGACCGTCGGTCGACAACACCTGCCATTCCACGCGCCAGGGGCCGGCGGCCACGGCGGGCATGACGGCGGTGATCGTGTCGGTGCGTCCGGTTACCGCCACGGGCACCTCCACCCGCTCGCCGTTCCCGCCAACCAGCCGCACCTTCGACAGCTTCTTCTCGATGCGATTGTTGAAGCGAAGCACCAGTTCGCGCGGCGGCGCGGGGACGATGGCATTGGCGGCCGGGGTGGAATCGATCAGCAGCGAGTGCGCGGTGGCGCCCGCGCCAGCCACCACCATCGCGACGAGCAGGAGGCCGCTCGTCGCGCGGGGGATCAGCGCCAGTCGTCGAGGACGAGATGCGCCTCGTCCTCGTACCCCTCGCTTTTGCCTTTCTGCATCCGCAGCATAGTGAAGTCGACGTGGTAGCCGCACCTCACCAGCGTACTATAGGCAAGCCAGTACGCGAGATAGACGGGAAGAATGACCCGCGCGAGTCCCAATTCCAGCGCCACCTCTTCCAGCGCGGTCACGAACAGCTCGAGCTGCTCGGGGTGCTCGGGGCGGCGCCCGGGCGGGTCGATGGCCAGAAACTTCACGTAGAGAGCGCCGCCCGGTGCCTCGCTGACGCCGGGCACGTGGTAGACGGCGAAGCCCACGATATCGCGCTCGCGTTCCAGGAGCAGCGTGTCGCCGAGGGCCAGCCCGTCCACGATCTCCACCTCTTTGGACAGATCCATGCCGCGGCAGATGCCACCGGCGATGCGGTTGACCCGCGCCAGCGCCGTCTTCTTGCGAGCCTCCTCGAGGGTGGAGAATTTTCGCGCGGTGAGCTGAGGGCGAGCCGGCTTGGTGGCCACGGGCGGCCGCGCGGGATCGCGATCGACGGTCCGGCTCATGACCGCCATGAGGGACTTCGGTTTGTAGCCGAACTTGTGGCAGAGGGCGAGATGCTTCGGGCTCGTCGGATAGGTCACCAGGCCCTGGAGCGCGGTCTTGTTCTCCCGGAAGAACCCTTCGACCGCATCGATGAGCTGCCCTCCGATCCCTTGGTTCTGGTGATTGCTCAGGACCGCGATAGGACCGATCAGCCCCACGGTGCCCCACGTGACAGCGAGGGCCACGCCGAGGATGCGACCGCCATCCTCCTCGGCCACGAAGCAACCCCAGGGCTCCATGAGCCACCGATGGTGGACGTACTGCGCCCCGCCAAACGCCTGGCGCGGGCGGGTGCCGAGTTGCCGCTCGAAGAAGTCGGCGAATGTCTGCTCGAGGACGTCGCGGGTCCGCGAGAGATCTCCCTTGCGGATCCTGCGCACTTGAACCCTGGAGGAGCGGCCGTGCGAGTCGAGGCCTGGCCTGTCGACCGTCGCCCTCACGCGGACAGGCCCGCGAGATCTTCCAGGAGGGTGATCACGCCGGAATGGTCGAGACCACCCCGCCCCTTGACTCGCAGCGCGTTGAACAGCTCCTGCACCACGGCGGTCGCGGGAAGCGGCACCCCCAGGGCGCGGGCCGACTCCATGATGAGTCCGAGATCCTTGAAGTGCAGATCGATCTTGAAGCCGGGATTGTAGGTCCCCGCGATGTAGTTGGCGGCCTTCTGGTCGAGACATCGCGACCCGGCCAGCCCACCGGCCAGCGCCTTGAGGGTGAGCTCTCGATCAAGTCCCGCCTTGCGGGCCAAGGTCAGCGCCTCGCCCAGGGCCGTGAGGTTCATGGCCACGATGATCTGGTTGGCCAGTTTGGTGAATCCGCCGAAGCCGAGCGGACCGAGCAGGGTGATGGTCTTCCCCATCGCCTTGAGGATGGGCAGCACCGCGTCGAAGACCGCCTGGTCGCCTCCCACCATGATGGAGAGCGCCCCCTCGATCGCGCCCTTCTCGCCTCCGGAGACCGGCGCGTCCAGCATCCGAACGCCCTTGGCCCCGAGCGCCGCGCCCACCTTCTGCGACACGATGGGCGAGATCGTGGACATGTCGATGAAAATCAGGCCAGACCGGGCGCCCTCGATGATGCCGTCCTTGCCGAGGGCGACCAGTTCCACATCCGGTGAGTTCGGGAGCATAGTGATGAGGACATCGCACTGGCCGGCCACTTCCCGCGGGGCCTGCGCAGCCTTGGCGCCCGCCTCGACCAGTTCATCGACGGGTCCCCGGCTCCGGCTATGGACGATCAGCGGAAAGCCAGCCTTGAGGAGGTTTTTGGCCATAGGGCGACCCATGATGCCAAGGCCAATGAATCCAATTGTTTGCGGCATACTCCCCCCGGGTGTGTGACTGTGAGGCGCGGCAGACACTTATCACACCGCTGAGCGGAGGGTCAAGCGGGATTCGCGCCCCGGTGGGTGGGCGGCTTTAGGCCCTCTTCCCCCAATGCTCGGCGACGAGCCAGTCGAGCCCGAGATCCTTCAGGGTCGCCGGCAGTGGCTTGCCGGTCTTGCGATCATAGCCAACGACCTCGTACCAGGTGTCCAGCATTTTCTCCCACTGATCGCGGATGGCTTGCCCCTGGGCGGGCCCGTCGACGGGCGTGGAGCCGTAGCGTGCCGAGGGGTACTCGGATGCCGGGGTGATTCCGCAGCGCAGGAGCACCGTGCGGTTGATGGCGGCGGTGCGCCGGCCGAAGCGGATGGCTTCTTCGACGGTGTAGTTCCACCCGGTGGCGGCGCTGAGGGCTCGGCAGACGTTCTCGAGCCGCGTGCGGATGGTGAAGATGCAGATCCCCAGCGAGTCCTCGAAGTTCCGCCGCCCGCGCAGATTCGCCACGTACTTCGCCACCTGCTCGCCGTCGAAGGGATTGATGCGAGCGGGCTGGCCGAGCTCCGTGGGATGGACGGGATTGCCGGTTTCCATGGTGGCGGTGCCAGAGGTGCAGGTATCGAGCATCTCCTCCCACCGGGCGCGGTGGTCGTGGCCGCGTGGCGCGGCCCCCCGCTCGATGTAGATCGCACAGTCCTTGGCGGGACTGCCGAGCGACTCCGCGGCGCGCTTGACACCCTCGGCGAGGAGATCGCCGAGCCCCTCGCGTTTCGAGATCATCTGGATCAAGCGGGCCGCGCCCTTGACATCGCCCCAGGGCAGCTCGAAGCCCAGCTGCTCCTTGGTGATGTAGCCCTTCTCCTGGCACTCCATCACCCAGCCGCACACCCACCCGAACTCGTTGACGTCCAGGCAGGCCTTGTCCAGTTCGGTGTTGAGCCACGCGATCGAATCGCGATCGGTGAGCCCGATGGTCCAGCCCGCGCCCGACCAACCCTCGTACTCCGGCTCGTCGACGATCTTGCCCTTGTTCTCGCCGCTCCGGATCACCGACATGTGGCAGTGGTGCATGCCGCAGGCGTTGCACTGGTGCCCGCGGTGGTCGAAGCCCTCGCGGAGCTTGGCGGCGTCCCACTCGCTCATGTCGACCCCGAGGGTGAGATTCGTCGTGTAGTTCTTGACGGGCAGCGCGCCCATCTTGGAGAGGTTCGAGACGCCGGGCAGCGTGCCGTATTCGTACAGCGAGCGCGCCGAGGGGTCCGTCTGGAGGTCGTGGGCGATGTCGTCAGCCGCTTGGATGACCCCCTTGGGATCGGCCGCGCGGAGGCTTTTGGTGCCCTTGGCGATGGCGACCGCCTTGACCTTCTTCTTGCCCATGACCGCGCCCACGCCATTCTTGGAGGCGACATGGCCGAAGTCCCCCTGGATGGCCGCGAAGCGGGCGAGGTTCTCGCCGGCCGGCCCGATCGAGTACACCGAGAGCTGGTGACCCGAGAGCCCGTGCAGCCGAGAGAGGCGGTACTGGGTCTCCCAGGTATCGAGCCCGACCAGGTCGCTCGCGTCGCGCAGCTCGATCACGTCGTCGTGGACGTAGAGGTACACCCACTTCTCGGATTGACCCTGGAAGACGATGGCGTCGTACCCGCAATACTTGATGTTCGTGCCGAAGAAGCCGTTGGCCTGCGTCGACGTCGGCCCATTGGTGCCGGCGCCGATGGTGACCACGGTGAGCCCGCCTGTGCCCCACACGGGCAGCCCGGCCAGCGGGCCGGTGGCGAGCACCAATCGGTTGTCGGGATGGTCCCAGCTCACGTTGCCCTTGCCATTCTTGGCGGCCGTCTCGCGGTACAGGATCATGGCGCCCAGGCCGATCCCCCCGATCTGTTCCCGCATCTCGGCCGGGCCCCACGGCTCCGCCCAGCAGCGCCCGGATGCCAGGTCGACTCGGAGAATCTTCCCGGCGTAGCCGCCGGGCAGGACAGGCCGCGGCCTCGCCGCCTTGCCTGGCGCCGCCTTGGTTCTCGTGGGCTTCTTCGCCGTCGCGCGCGCGGTCCGTGTCGTGGGACTCATACGGCCACCGGAGTGTCTGCGGGCGCCTTCGCCGGCCGCCCGAGCACGGTTTCGGGGAGCAGCATGGCAGTGGTCCTCGAGGCAATGTACGCCGGCTTGATGTCGAAGGGATTCCGAGCCAGGTGAGCCTTGAACCGCCCGATCGGGGATCCCGATTGCACGAGTCCCTTCAGCATTCCGATGTCGTTGGAGGTCCAGATGTCGCTCGAGGGCCCGAGGATGATGGCGCCGATCAAGCGGTCGCCGCGCCACACGAGCTTGCGATACGCCGGACGGTCCGATCGAAGCCCAGTCAACACCTCGGCCTCGCCGTCATCCCAGGCGCCGAACGAGGCGATGTCCAGATGACAGACTTCCACGATATTCATGAGCAAGCTGCCCCTGTACGCGATGCTCTGGCCCGCCATGTTGGCGCCGGCCACGCGCCCGTGCTCCTGCGCCGTTGGCTCGATGGCGTGCACGGCGGGACGGCCGGTCACGAGGTCACGCCCCTCGGCCACATCGCCCCCGGCATAGACATTCGGAACACTGGATCGGAGATGGTCGTCGACGACGACGCCCTGCTCGATCGCGACGCCGGATCCCTTCAGCCACTCGAGATTGGTCCTGATGCCGGTGGCCATGACCACGACGTCGGCCAGAAGATCGGGACCCTGCTCGAAGCGGAGCCGCTTTTTGGCCTTGGCGTCCTCGATGGCTTTGAGCACGGCGCCCGCCCGCACGCTGACCCCGTTCTTGATCAGCCACGTCTCCACCAGCTCCGCGCCTGCCGCATCCACCATGCGCGGCAGGATCCGCGGCGCGATCTCGACGATGGTGAGCGTGGCGCCGAGGGCGAGGATCGAATTCAGGATGGTGAACGAGATGAAGCCAGCCCCCACCATCACCACGTGGCTCCCCGGCCCGATCTCGGCCAACACCCCCTTGGCCTGGTCGAGGGTCCAGAAGGAGTGCACACCCCGACCATCCGCGCCCGGCACCGGCGCTCGCACCGCCGAGGATCCGGTGGCGACCAGGCAGTCGTCGTACTCGATCCGGGTGCCGTCGTCGAGGGTGCAGACGTTGGCCGTGGTGTCGAGAGCGCTGGCCCGGCGCCCGACGTGCGTCTTGACACCCCAGCCGGCCAGGACCTTCGCGGTGGCCGTGTACACGTGCGATTCCGCGATGGAGCGATCGAGATAGTACGGCAGCACCATGCGCGAGTACGGCTTCTCGGCGCTGACCAGGGTGATGTCCGAGCGCTCGGGTTCCTCTTCCCGAATGGTGCGCATGGCGTTCATGCCGACGGTGCCGCCCCCGATGATCAGATGGCGGACCATCACCGGGCCTCCAGGGTCAGCGCATGCTCGAACCGCTCTCGCGCGAAATCCCCCAGCCAGTCCTGGTTCGCCACCTCCTCGTAGAGAATGGCCGCCGTGGGACAGGCCTCGGCGCACGCGGGAGCGCCGTTGCACAGGTTGCACTTGAAGGCCTTACGAGTGTCGGTGTCGTAGAACATCGTCCCGTAGGGGCAGGCGATCGTGCAGAGCTTGCAGCCCACGCAGATGTCGTCGACCACGTCCTTGGCGCCGGCCGCGTTGATGGTGATGGCCCCCACCGGACACGCCGTCATGCACCAGCCCTCAGCGCACTGCGTGCACGTGTACGGCGCGTAGGACGTATGCCCCTCGAAGGGCGACACCCTGATCACCGACTTGGCCGGCTGGTACTCTCCAGTCTGCATGTAGGAGCAGGCTAGCTCGCAGCGCAGACAGCCCGTGCACCGCTCGGGGATGATCTTCAGGACTCGCATGGCAGGCACAGCCAGGGTCGTCATGCTCACCGTTTCTTTCGAGCGTTGCCGGCCGCACTGCCTCGCCCCTCGAGGCGGCCGATGAACTCGTCGAGGGGAATGGCGGCCATGGTCATCATCTGTACCGATCCGCGCGCCCCCAACTCGACGGAGATCCGAGAGATCGTGGGGTTGTCGGGGGCCTCCACGACGGTCACGAAGTCGTAAGGGCCGAGCACGGCGTACTGCGAGATCACGCGGGCGCCCATGCGCTCGACGTCC
Source organism: Candidatus Methylomirabilota bacterium (assembly GCA_046726415.1). GTDB lineage: Bacteria > Methylomirabilota > Methylomirabilia > Rokubacteriales > CSP1-6 > CAVWFS01. The sequence goes on along the minus strand of JBKPAK010000008.1, from coordinate 74,918 downwards.
GCATTGACCTTGCGGATCCAGCCGGGGCGCTCCCGGAGAACCTTGCGCCCCGACTCCGAGAGAGTACTCAGCATCACGTACAGACTCACCGCAAAGCCTCCTTGGAACGCTACTCACCTGGCGAAACGCTCGCCAGTATAGCACGCAGGTCTCAAGCCTCCCGCGCGCCCACGGACGAAATCACGCCGGAGAAGATCGCGACACGTCATCAGCTCGCGGGAACTCACCGGCTGTTTCGAGGCAGCTCGAGGCTCGATGTCACACCCGCCAACCGCCGCGCGCTTCGAGGAGCGCCCCGGCTTCGCCGGGGCGCGCCGAGCGCTGACTTCGAGGAGCGTCCCGGCTTCGCCGGGGCGCGCCGGGCGCCCAGGGGTTTGGAGGAGCGCCCCGGCTTCGCCGGGGCGCGACGAGCGCCGGGGGGTTTGGGGGGCCCGCTCGAGGCCCCCCATCTCAAACAGGCGCCTGGTCGCTCGAGGGCTTCAGGAACTGGTAGATCGACGTGAAGTCCTTCCGACCCCAGCCGTGAGAGGACGCCAACCGCAGAGCTTGTTGCGCGGCGGGAGCGACCATGACGGGCACGCGCAGCTCGCGAGCGGCGTTGACGGCGAGGCCGAGATCCTTGGCCATGAGGTCGGTCATGAAGCCGGGGGCGTAGTCGCGAGTCGATGCGGATTTCGCCACGAGACCCGGCACCGGATGCATCGCCTCCATCACCCAGGTGTTCCCCGACGATTTTGCGATGACGTCCGTGAGGATCTTGGCATCGACACCGAAGCCCTCCGCGATGCGAAACGCCTCGCTCACCGCCACCGCGGCCACGCCGGCGATCAGGTTGTTACACAGCTTGGCCACCTCACCGCTGCCCACCGGGCCGACGTGGAAGATGCTCGCCCCCATGCAGCCGAGGATGGGCCGCGCGCCCTCCACATCTTTCACGTCGCCGCCCACCATGATGGCCAGCGTGCCATCCTCGGCGCGCGGGACCCCACCCGAGACGGGCGCGTCGATGAAGCGAGCACCGCGCTCGCGGACCTTCTCGGCCACCATCCGTGAGGTGCTGGGATCGATGGTCGACATGTCGATGCAGAGCTGACCGGAGCGCACCGCCGCGAGCACGCCGCCGTCGCCGAGGAAAGCGGTGACCACGTGCGAAGACGAAGGCAGCATGGCGATGACAACCTCGGCCTGGACGGTGGCCTCCGCGGCCGAGCCCGCCGCGGTGGCTCCGAGCTTCACCGCGGCGCTGAGCGCCTCGGGAACGATATCGTGGGCGAGCACCGCGTGACCCTTCTTCACGAGATTGGCCAGCATCGGCCGACCCATGGTGCCGGTGCCCAAGAACGCGATCTTCATGGCCGAGCCTCCATGTCAATGGAGTGGACGTCAGGGGTGGATAGGGCGCGTGACCGCGCGGCTGAAGGTGCAGTTCGGCACCACGGCTGAGTGCTTGCCCGGCCCTCCGGCGACCACCACGAACACCTCGTCGGCGGACAGCACCCGCGGCATGAGGGCGTCGTCGTCTCGCGTGGCCAGCATCCACGCCGGCCAATCGTGCATCCCCCACATGCCGCTGAGCTTGAGCACGCGCAGGGGCAGCCGCGCGTGCTCGAAGATGAACTGCTGGACGTCGCGCCGAGAGAGACCATCGCTGGCGATGGTCGCCGCGTGCTCGGGGCCGAGGATCAGCATGAGCTGACTCTGGGCCATGAACCACCCGACGTTCGACCCCAGGGACACCGCGGTGTCCGCCACCGTGGTGAGAATGCCGGACGCGGTGGTGGACACGTGGTCGTTCACGTTGTGCGGCGGCTCCCCGCCGAACACGGTGACGGCGTCATCGACGTGGAGCGGGCCCCACGGCGAGGCCTCGACGTTCTCGCCGACGCAGTAGGAAAACTTGGCCGGGCTGCCCTGCGTGGCCATGTCGTGCCGTCCCGGCCAGGCGCCGCCGATGTTCAGCAGGATGAGCCGGATGGCGCGACCGAGGGTGGCGTTGGCGCGAAAGCCCGGGCCGAGGCAGCCACTTCCGGCGTGAACACCGACTGAGCGCCCGTACTCGCCGTGTACGACAACGAGCGGAGCGACTGGATGGGTCGTGGCCTGCACCCCGTAGAGGTTGAACGTGGGATCGAGCATCGCCTCGACGGCGGCCACGATGATCGGGAAATAGGCCGGCTCGCAGCCGGCCATGACCGCGTTGACGGCGAGCTTCTCGAGGGTGGCCTGCCTCCAGAGCGGAGGCACGGCTCCCAGCGCGCGATCGGGAGTGCGGCCGGCCAGCATGGCGGCGACGCGCGCCTCGGTGGGTGCCACGATGGGAAGTCCATCGCACCAGCGACGCTCGCAGAAGGCGGCGAGGAGCGCCTGCGGATCGTCGTCGACCTCGATGAACCGCTCGCTCTCAGCGCCCGTCGCCGGGCCCCCCGCCGCGATGCTCACGACGTCCCCCGATGAGACTGGCCAGCTGCTCGAGCGCCTGCTGTGCTCGGCGAGCGACAGATTCGGGGCGCTCCCCGCCGAGTGGATGTTGAACGACGAGGAGCGGCAGTCCCGCCACGCCCAGCGAGGTCAGCTCGCTCACGGCAAGCCCCTGGAACGCCGTGGTTGCGATCAGACCGGCGGGCGTACCCATCCTCGCGACCTCGATGGCGTCGTGGAGACTCCACGACGTGCACGACCCTCAGTCGCCTGAGCCGGCAAAGACGACATCGCACTCCTTCGACAGCTCCGCGATCAGCTCGGGCCCGGCTGGCGTGGACGCATTGGCTTTGCGCCGATGGACGACGGCGCGGACGCCGTAGCGCTGCTGCAGGAGCGTCCCTAGCCCCTCGGCCAACCGGTCGAAGTTGTGCTTGGTGTTGTCGATGAAGCCGACGACCCGGCCCGCCAGGTCCTCCGGCACGGGCGGAACGGCGATTCGCTCCTGCGTGACCTCTCCGACGGGGCTCATCACTCGGATGCGTGCCATGATTTCTCCTTGTCCAGCGGCCGGCGGAGCCTCTGCTCTGGCCGCCATCTTACCTCACACCCCGAATGGGTCGACTCTTGCCCTAACGCGCAACTTCCCCGACGATGGCCCGGTGATCCTCACCCTCGACGTCGGTACCTCCTCGGCACGCGCCCGGATCTACGGCGAACGGGGGGTGCCTATCGAGGGTCATGCCCATCAGGAGCGCTACCACCCCACCACGACGGCGGACGGTGGCGTGGAGCACGATGCCGACCGCCTGCTTCGCGCCGTGATCGCCTGTGTCGATGGAGCGCTGGCTGGCCCCCACCGACCGGAGATCCTGGCTGTCGGCGTGACGTCTTTCTGGCACGGCCTGCTGGGGTTTGACACGGCAGGGCGACCGGCCACGCCCATCTTCACCTGGGCTGACAGTCGGGCCGCTCGCGATGCAGCCCTGCTGCGCGACGCCTTGGGGGACGATCCGGTCCACGCGCGTACGGGCTGCCACATTCATGCGTGCTACTGGCCCGCCAAGCTCCACTGGCTGGCCCATGACCGCCCAGTGGCGATTCGCCGCGTGACCCGTTGGGGGTCCATCGGCGAATACCTGGAGCTGACCTTTCTCGGAGAGGCAACCACCAGCATCTCGATGGCCTCAGCCACCGGCCTTTTCGACCAGCGTGCGCTCACCTGGGACCCCGAGACCCTGGCCGCCGCGGGGATCGACGAGGGTCAGCTCTTCGCCCTGCGCGACCGCGATGCCGGGCGGCGGGGTCTCCGATCGCCGTGGGCGCGCCGCTGGCCCGCCCTGGCGCGCGCGATGTGGTTTCCCGCCATCGGCGACGGGGCCACCGGCACCATTGGATCCGACTGCATCGACCGGACCCGCATCGCGCTCAACCTGGGGACATCGGCAGCCCTGCGCTTCGTGGCCGAGGACTTCCTGGCCCCTCCCCGCGGCCTTTGGAGCTATCGCATCGATCGGATGCGTGCCCTCGTCGGCGGGGCCACCTCTGAGGGTGGCAACGTGTACGCGTGGCTGCGGAGCCTGCTCCGTCTTCCTGGCGATGACGAGCTGGAGGCGGCTCTGGGGCGCGAAGAGGCCGACGCGCACGGCCTCACCGTCCTTCCCTTCCTGGCCGGAGAGCGGTCGCCGGGTTGGCGAAGCGAACGGAGGGCGGCGATTGCCGGGCTCTCGCTGGACACGACGGCAATCGAACTCGTCCGGGCCGGGCTGGAGGCGGTGGCCCTTCGCCTCGCCCTCGTCTATGGCCTCCTCGCCCCGCTCGTGGGGCCGAGCCACGCCATCATCGGTTCAGGTGGCGCGCTGCGCTCTCGGACGTGGGCGCAGATGATTGCTGATGCGCTCGGGCGTCCCCTCGCGTTATCCGCTGAGGAAGAGGCCACCAGCCGCGGGTGCGCGCTGCTGGCGCTTCAGTCACTGGGTCGCCTGCCCGACCTGCGCGCGGCGCACCTTCCCTTGGGCACGACCATCGAGCCCGATCCCCCGCGCCACGCGCGGTATCGCGACGCGCTCCACCGTCAACGCCGGCTCGACGCAAGGCTGTGATTCCCGTCTCACGCGACCGGAATCACCCCAGATCGGCTGATCGTTCCTGTCGGACCCCCGGGACCTAGCGCGTAATGACGGGGGCAGGCACGACCGGCACCCCCGACACACTGGGCATCGGTGCCGCGGTCGGGGCGGGCGCGGCCCTCGAAACGGGCGCCTGGCTCGAGCCCGGCCGCCCAGGCGACATCTCGACGGCCGCCAGCTCCACGTAGGTATACCAGGAGAAGGGACCGCCCTCCCAGATCCTCACGTGAAGCGACGTCCCGCCCTTCTCGTAGACTTGCGTCGTCCCGTAGCGCGAGGTGGTGGTGCTCCCCACCATGCGCCAGCCGGCCGCCTCGAGATTCGACCGCAGGCCAAGGGCGAGGCTCTCAGGCTCGAGCCGGCCCCGGTAGATCACCCGGCCAGCCTTCACTTCCGGCGTCTCGATGATCGTCGAGTCATCGGGACGGTACTCGAGCCCCTTCGGGACCGGGATGGATTCGAACGCGGTGTACGGCGGCTTCACCTGCGAGGACGCACACCCGGCGGACAGGAGCAGAGCGAACGCGGCGACAGTGCGCTGAGGTGTCTTCATGCTTCGCAGCCTAGCAAGAAGCCCGCGCCGCTCCCAAGAAAATTGCCCGTCCCGGGTGACCGGTGGGGCGGCCGCCTCGGCCGTGCCCCTCAGGAAGGGCTGTACTGGTAGATGAGTGCCTTCAGCGGCTTGAGTCTGAACGCGTTGCAGGCGTTGTAGATCTGAGGGCAGTTGGAGAAGGCCACCAGGACGTCCATCTCGGCGCGGAGGTCGAAGGCGTCGCCGGCCTTGCTCCGGGGCACCTGGATGGACCAGGTCCCATCGGGACCAATCGGGCAATTCATGAAGACGTTCATATTGAACGGGACATCCTTGCCCGCGATGCCCCACGGCTTGACGGCCTCGGCCAGGTTATCGCGGCAGTTGCGGGTGTCCTTCACGCCGTAGCGGCGTTCGTTCATGAATCGGCTGCAGGCACCGGCCAGGAAATCGTGGACGCCACACGTGTCGGCGATGATGGTCAGCATCGGCCGGGCCTGCTCGGACCACAGGACCGTGCCCACGCGCGGATAGACCTGCCGGTTGAGACTGATCGTGTTGACGATCGAGAGCCGCTCGGCCAGATCGGCCAGGGCGAAGCAGACGAGGTCAGCCACCTGCTGGCCCTCGATGTCGACAATACGAAGCACCTGACCGGCGCGCAGCTCAGCGGCGAAGTGCGCCCGAGGGGCGACCGTCTCCTCGCGAAGTGGGTTCATTGGCGCGCGCTCGCTCACGTAACCGCCCCCCGTCAGGCGTCCGCGCGGTCCAGCGCCTGTCCGAGGTCCGCGATCAGGTCGTCGATGTCTTCGATGCCGACCGAATATCGGATGAGCGTGTCCTTGATGCCGATCTGCAGCCGCTCCTCCGTGGTCAGTTCGTAGAAGCTCATGAGGGCCGGCTGCTCGATGAGGCTTTCGACGCCGCCCAGCGAGACGGCGATGTAGGGAATGCCGCAGGCGTCGACCACGCGCGAGGCCGCATCGAGGTCACCGCGCACCTCGAACGATACCACGCCGCCGAAGCCGCGCATTTGCCGGCGGGCGATGTCGTGTTCGGGGTGGCTCGGCAGCCCAGCGTAGTGGACCGCGACCACCCGCGGGTGCCCGGCCAGGAACTCGGCCAGGGCCTGCGCGTTGGCGTTCTGCCGCTCAATGCGGAGCGCGAAAGTCTTGAGCCCTCGCACGAGTAGGTAGGCCACGAACGGATCGACGACCGCGCCGGTGACGCCCTGGAGCCCTCGAAGAGCATCCACGACGTCGCGGGAGCCGAGCGCCGCGCCAGCGAGAAGATCGTTGTGTCCCCCGAGGTACTTGGTGGCCGAATGGATGACCACGTCCACCCCCCACTCGAGGGGCCGCTGGTTGTACGGCGTCGCGAAGGTCGCATCGATGAGGGTCTTCACCCGGTGGCGCCGGCCGACGGCGGCGAAGCGCTCGAGGTCGACGATGCGGTTGTACGGGTTGGTCGGCGACTCGCTCACCAGCACCCGAGTGGTCGGGCGAATGGCGTCCTCGAGCGCCTCGTAGTCCCCGGGGGGCACGGTCGAGACCTCGATGCCGTAGCGGTGCAGCGTCTGGTTGAGGAACTGGCGCGTGCGGCGATAGCTGTCGTCGGTGACCACCACGTGCGTGCCCCGCGAGAGCATGGCGAAGAGGGCCGTCGTCACCGCGGCCATGCCGCTCGAGAAAAGCAGGCAGTCCTCCGCCCCCTCCAGGGCCGCGAGCTTGGCCTCGGCGATGCGCTGGGTGGGATTGCCGTAGCGCCCGTACTCGACGCGGTCGATCTTCCCGTCGAAGTGATCCCGGATTTCCTGAGAATTCGCGAACGTAAAGGTGGCCGTCTGCATGATGGGTGTGGCCAGCGAGTGACCGGCCTTGGGCCGCGGCTCGCCTGCGTGAACGGCCATGGTGCTCGGCCCCTGCGGCTTGTGCGGGGGGGTCACCGGGTCGCCTGGGCTCGATCGCCGGGACGTCATGACACGAGCAGGCGCGCCTTCTCGACGTGGCGGGCGATGGCCCGGGTTACCTGCGTCGGATCGGGGGGCAGTTCCACTGGCGTGTTGCGCTGTGACGGCCGGATTCCCTCGAGGGCACCCATGTGATAGGCCGCCTTCTGATCGGCGAACTTGAGCCCGTTCGCGGTCGAGATCACCACCACCCGCTCGTGCGAACGGACGATCTTGCGTTCGACGAGTTTGCGCAGGGCGGCCAGCGCCACCCCAGTGTGCGGGCAGTTGAACATCCCCGTGCGGTCGGCGCGGGCCGCCTCGTCGGCCAGCTCCTGCTCCGTCGCCTGCTCCACCACGCCGTTGAAGCGCTGCAGCGTGCGGATGGCGCGCTTGACTGACACCGGATTGCCGATCTGAACCGCCGTGGCCAGGGTGGACTGGGCCTCGATGGGTTCGAAGCGCTTGAACTCCTCGAGATAGGAGCGGTAGAGCGGGTTGGCCCGCTCGGCTTGAGCCAGACAGATGCGCGGGAGGCGCTGGATGAGCCCGAGCTCGCGCATCATGGTGAACCCCTGGCCGAGGGCGTGCACGTTGCCGAGATTGCCCCCAGGGATGACGATCCAATCGGGCACTTCCCAGTCGAACTGCTGCACGATCTCGATGGCCACCGTCTTCTGACCCTCGATGCGCAGGCTGTTCATGGAGTTGGCCAGGTAGATGCGACGGTCCCGGGTGATCTTCTGCACCACCGCCATGCATCCATCGAAGTCGGTGTCGAGCGAGAGTACCAGGGCGCCGTTGGCCAGCGGCTGGACGAGCTGGGCGATCGAGATCTTGTTTCGCGGCAGCAGCACCACCGCCGGGATCGCCGCCGCCGCGCAGTACGCCCCGAGCGCGGCCGAGGTGTCGCCGGTCGACGCGCAGGCCACCGCGTCGATGGGGACGCCGTCCCCCTTCATCTGCTTGACGATCGACACCAGCACGGTCATGCCGAGATCCTTGAACGAGCCGGTGTGTGAGTTGCCGCACTGTTTGACCCACAGGTCCTCGACGTGGAGCTGCTTGCCGTATCGGTCGGCCCAGAGCAGATTCGAGTTGCCCTCGTACATCGACACGATGCTCTCGTTGTCGATGAAGGGCACCACCCACTCCTTCTTGCCCCACACGCCGGAGCCGTAGGGATAGGTGTTGCGGCGGTAGCGGTCATCGAAGAGCTGCATCCACGCGGCGGCCGAGCGGCTCCGCAGGGCGTCGGTATCGTGCTGAACCTCCAGCAGGTCCCCGCAGGTGGGGCAGCGATAGATGACCTCCAGGAGGCTGTACTGGCCCGGGCAGCCGTTGATGCACTGGAACCATGCGTTGTAGCTCACGGTCAGCTCAGTATAGCCGGCGTGGCCAGGCCTGACGGCGAGAAGCTCTGACGGCCGCCCAACGGCCACCACTCCGGGGGAAGTTCGACGATGGGACCCCCAGTTCTGGTACGGTGGGCCCGGGAGGTGTTGGATGGCCACGAGATTTCGCTATACGGTTCCCGTCGAGCAGACAGGGTGGACGGTGGAGGGCACGACCGACACCCGCTTCTCCTGGGAATACGAGGACGGCCGTGACAAGCTGCTGAGCCTGTACGACAAGGGAAAGAAGCAACAGTGGGACGCGGCCGAGCGCATCGACTGGTCGGTCGCTCTGGACCCCGAGAACCCGATGGGGCTGGACGACCGGACCGTGCAGATCCACGGCTCGGATATCTGGAACCGGCTCACCGACAAGGAAAGGGGCTGCGTCCGCCACCATCTACAGGCCCAGTCCATCTCCCAGTTCATGCACGGCGAGCAGGGCGCCCTCATCGCGACGGCAAAGATCGTCCAGACCGTGCCGGACACCGAGTCGAAGTTCTACGCCGCCACCCAGGTGATGGACGAGGCCCGGCACGTTGAAGCCTACGCGCGCTTGCTCCACCAGAAGTTCGAGATCGTCTACCCGATCACGCCCGGCCTCAAGGCGCTGCTGGAAAACACCCTCACCGACCGGCGCTGGGACATGACCTACCTCGGCATGCAGATTCTCATCGAGGGGCTGGCCCTGGCCGCCTTCCAGCGCATTCGGGACACGGCCAAGAACCCGCTGGCCGCGGCCGTCAACGCCTACGTGATGCAGGATGAGGCGCGCCACGTGGCCTTCGGCCGGCTGGCCCTGCGCGACTACTACCCCCGGCTCACCGAAGCCGAGCGCGACGAGCGCGAGGAATTCGTCGTCGACGCCTGCCATCATATGCGCGACCGCTTCAACCAGCGCGAGGTGTGGGACAACCTCGGCCTGCCCGTCGAGGAATGCGTCCGGGTCACGCTCCAGTCTGACCAGATGCGCCAGTTCCGGACGCGGCTCTTCACCCGAATCGTCCCCACCGTGAAGGACATCGGGCTGTGGGGCTCTCGCGTGCGCAAGGCCTATGCCGACATGGGGGTGCTGGACTTCGCGGAGGTCGATGCCGAGGCCCTGCTGGAGAAGGACAACCGCGTCGCCGAAGAGTTCGACGCCAAGCGCTTCGTCGAGAATCGACTCGGCGCCCGAGCGTGACGGTCGTGGGGAATCGCGTCGGCGTCTGACGGTTGTCGCGCGCCGGCCCCGGCGGGGACCGAGGCCCCCGGGGCTTGCGGGGATGTCGAGGCCTCCCATGTTTCACGGCAATCGGATCAGGCGGGCGAAGTCCGCACCGATGGTAGCGGTCACCTCGTCGAGCAGCTCCTGGCTCAGGTCCTCGTCGAGGATGAGAACGACGATGGCCCGTCCCCGCCGGACCCGGCGTCCCACATGCATGGCCGCGATGTTGATGTTCCGCCGGCCCAGCAGCGTTCCGATCGCACCCACCACGCCCGGCCGGTCCTCGTAGGAAAGGACCAGGATGTAGCCCTCGGGCGTGAACTCGATCTTGAGGTCGCGCATGCGGACGATGCGCGGCTGGCCATCGAAGACGGTGCCCGCCAGCACCTTGCGCCCCCCACGCGCCTCGATGGCCACGGTGAGGAGGCTTTTGTAGCCGGACGTTTCCTCTTCCTTGGACACGCTGACGTGGATGCCCCGCTCCGCGGCCACCAGGCGCGCATTCACGAGATTTACCCGCTCCGCGGTGACGGGATCGAGCAGGCCGGCGAGCACCGCGCGGGCCAGGATCTCGGGATCGCGGTCGGCCAGTACCCCGGCCACCGTGACCTCCACGCTGGCCACGTTCTCGGGATCGAGCTGCACGATGAATCGCCCCAGGCGCTCGGCGAGGGCCACGAAGGGACGCAGCTCGCTCACCAGGGCCGGCTCTCCTACCGGGATGTTCACGGCGTACTCCACCAACTCGCCATCGCGAAAAGCCACGAGCTGGCGCGCGACGTCCACGGCCACGTTGACCTGCGCCTCCGTGGAGTTCGCCCCCAGGTGAGGCGTGACCACCACGCGCGGATGCTGGATCAGCGCGGTGACTGGAGGGTGGGCGGGAGGCTCCTCGCTCCACACGTCGATGGCGGCCCCGGCCACATGTCCCGACTCGAGCGCCGCCAGCAGATCGCGTTCGTTGATGATGCCCCCGCGCGCGCAGTTCACCAGCCGTATCCCCGGCTTGGTGCGAGCCAGCTCCGCGGCCGCCACCATATCTTCCGTCTCCGGCGTGAGGGGCACGTGGAAGGTGATGATGTCAGACTCGCGCAGCAACGTCTCGAAGTCGCTCAGCTGGGCTCCCACCTCGCGGGCTCGGGACTCGGGAATGTACGGGTCGTAGACGAGCACCGTCGTTTCGAAGGCGCGCAGCCGCGCGGCCACCCGCGAGCCGACCTTGCCCAGCCCCACCACGCCGACGGTCTTGCGCGAGAGCTCGCTCCCGTAGAGGCCGCGGTTCCAGTCGAGCCGCTTGAGGTGCGCGTGCGCCTCGGGGATGCGCCGGACGAGCGCGAGGAGCATGGCCAGGGTGTGCTCGGCCGCGGAGACGACGTTGCCATACGGCGCGTTGGCGACGACAATGCCACGTCGCGAGCACGCCTCCACGTCGATATTGTCCACCCCCACGCCGGCCCGCCCCACGAAGCGCAGGCGCGGGGCGTGGTCGAGCAGGTCGGCCGTCACCGTCGTGCCGGAGCGCGTGATGAGCGCGTCGTAGTCGGCCAGGCGCCGGTACAGGGTGCCGAGCGGCGCCTTCAGAAGCTGGTCGACTTCGACGCCGTGGTCGCGAAGGTATGCCAGTCCCTCCTCGGCGATGGCGTCGGTGACAAGCGCCCGCATGCCATCAGCCTTGGATCGAGAAACCCCCGTCGAGCGGGATGGCCGTGCCCGTGACGAAGTCCGAAGCAGGCGCCGCGAGGAACACGGCGATCCCCGCGCAGTCGTCCCACGTGCCCCACCGCCCCACTGGGGTGCGCCGCAGGACGTTCTCGTTGAGCCCGGGGACCTCGGCCCGCGCCTTCCGCGTCAGCTCGGTATCGATCCAGCCCGGCAGGACCGCATTCACCTGGATGTTGTCCTTGGCCCACGCCACCGCCATGGACTTGGTGAGCTGGACGATGCCGCCTTTGCTGGCCGAGTAAGCCGGGGCGAAGGAGGCCCCGAAGATCGACATCATGGAGCCGATGTTGATGATCTTTCCGCCGCCCGCTCGCTTCATCACGGGATAGGCGGCCTTCGAGCACAGGAAGGCACTGGTGAGGTTCGTATTGAGGACGAAGCTCCACTCGGCCAGCGAGACCTCGTGCGGAGGCTTTCGGATATTGGTCCCCGCGTTGTTGACCAGGACGTCCAGCCGGCCGCAGCGCCGGTCTACCTCGCCGACCAGGCGCGCCACCGCGGCCTCGTCGCTCACGTCCAGGCTCAGGGCGAAGGCCTGCCCCCCGCGTCCCTCGAGATCCTTCACGGCGTCGCGCGACTTTGCCTCGTTGCGCCCGACCACGACCACCTGGGCGCCCGCCGAGGCGAGACCGCGGGCCATGCCGAGCCCAATCCCGCCATTGCCGCCCGTCACCACCGCCACCTTGCCCTTGAGATCGAACACGTTGTTCCCCCTGCCGTTGGAGTGATCGGGGCGCCCGCCGAGCGCCCGACCGCATTAGTGTACGCGGTGTACCCGGGTCGTGCCCGCCTCGCTGCCGCCGGCCCATGCAGAGTCGGGAATCTTCACCCCCCGCCGATGGGGCGCGCCCGGAGGGCGAGTCCCGGCGACTTGCAGTACAGTAGCGGACGAATCTCCCGCCCAGGAGGCAGCGATGGCTCGACGGCAGGAGGCAACGCCGCCCCGGCCCCTGACATCCGATGAGGTGAGCCCACGCCACCGCTGGGAGCGGCCGCTCCAGGCGCCGGGCCACATGCAGGTGGACTTCGAGGAGCGCGTGGACTTCCGCCGCCTGCACGCTTATCGCCTCGGTCGCGCGCGGCAGGCGCTGGCCAGGTCGGGGCTGGGCGCCGTGCTCGTCTTCGACCAGCACAACATCCGCTATCTCTCGGGAACCGTCATCGGAGAGTGGGCGCGCGACAAGCTCACGCGCTGGTCCTTGCTCACCGGCAACGGCGAGCCCTGGGTGTGGGACTTCGGCTCCGCCGCCCGCCATCATCGCCTGTACGCGCCGTGGATCCCCGAGCGGCAGTCGCTCGCCGGCATGGTGGGCATGCGCGGGGCCGTCTCACCGAAGGCCGGACTCTTCAAGAAGGCGGCTCAGGAGATCCGTGACATCTTGCGCGCGGAGGGTGTGGGGAGCATGCCGCTGGGCATCGACCTCGTGGAGCCGCCATTCCTCTTCGCCCTGCAAGAGGCGGGGGTCGAGGTCCGCGATGGTCAGCAGGTCATGCTGGAAGCGAGAATGATCAAGAGCCAGGACGAGCTGATGTTGCTCAACATGGCGGCGGCCATGGTGGACGGCGCCTACCAGGACATCTTCGAGGCGCTGAAGCCAGGTGTGCGCGAGAACGAGATCGTGGCGCTGGCCACCAAGCGCCTCTACGAGATGGGCTCGGACTGCGTGGAGGCCATCAACGCGATTTCCGGCGAGCGGTGCAGCCCGCATCCCCACAACTTCACCGACCGCCTCATCCGGCCCGGCGACCAGGCCTTCTTCGACATCATCATGTCGTACGTCGGCTACCGGACGTGCTACTACCGCACCTTCAACGTCGGCCGAGCCACCCGCGCCCAGGTGGCGGCCTACCGGAAGGCCCGTGAGTGGATGGACGAAGCTATCGCCCTCATCAAGCCGGGGATCACGACGGACAAGATCGCGCGCGCCTTCCCGAAGGCCCCGGAGATCGGCTTCGAGAGCGAGATGGCGGCCTTCGGGCTAAACTTCTGTCACGGCATCGGGCTCGGCCTGCACGAGCGGCCGATCATCAGCCGCCTGAACTCCTTCGACGATCCGATGGAGCTGGAGGCCGGCATGATGTTCGCCGTGGAGACCTACTGCCCGGCCACCGACGGCACCTCGGCCGCCCGCATCGAGGAAGAAGTTATCGTGGCGCCCAGTGGCGCGCTGATCATCACGCTCTTCCCGGCCGAGGAGCTTCCCATCGCCAACCGGTACTAGGGGGCAGCGCGGCGCCCCCTGATATCAGACCCCGCCAGTGACGTCGATGGTCACGCCGGTCACGAAGTCCGCATCGCTGGCTACTTGAGTCGCGGGTCGAGGGCGTCGCGGAGGCCGTCGCCGAAGAGGTTGAAGCCGAGCACGGTGACGAAGATGGCGATGCCCGGGAAGAGCGAGAGCCACGGGTAGTCGTGGATGAAGGCGACGTTGGCCTTGAGGTCCCAGCCCCAGCTCGGCGTCGGCGGTTGGGTGCCCAGGCCCAGGAAGGAGAGCGTGGCCTCCACGATGATGGAGGTGGCGATGCCGAGCGTCGTGGTCACGATGATCGGGGCCAGGCAGTTCGGCAGCACGTGACGCACGAGGATCCACGGGTCTCGGACGCCGAGCGCGCGGCATGCTTCGATGTATTCCTTCTCCTTGACCGAGAGGACGCTGCCCCGAACCAACCGCGCGTAGATGGGAATCCGCACGATGGCGATAGCCCCGGTGACCTTCATGGTGCCGATCAGCCCCGCCGTCGGGCTGAAGATGACCATCAGGATGATGGCCAGCAGATAGATGGGGAACGCCAGGATCAGGTCCATCACCCGCATCACACCGGTGTCGACCCGCCCTCCGTAGTACCCCGCGATCAGCCCGAGCGGCACACCCGCGAAGAGCGCGAGCAACACCGACGACACCCCCACGGCCAGCGAGATGCGACTGCCATGAACGAGGCGGCTCAGCATGTCTCGGCCGAGCTGATCGGTGCCGAGCGGATAGTCCCAGCTCGGCCGCTGGAATGTCTTGGTCTGGTCGCTGGCGATCGGGCTCTGGGGGGCCAGCACGTCTGCAAAGAGGGCGACCACGACGAGGGCGATGACGATCGCCATGCCGACCAGGGCCGTCGTGCTGCGCCGGAGCCGCCGGAGCCCCTGGGCCAGCGGGCTTTCCGAGCGCGTGACCGCGGGGCGCTCGAGGACGAGCTCTCCGGCGGCGCCAAGATCGACCTCGCGCATCGCGCTCATGACCGCCTCCCTCGTCGCGGGGATGCACCGCCGACGCGTATGTCAGGAACCATAACGGATCCGTGGATCGAGGAATGAGTACGTGAGGTCCACCAGCAGATTGATCACCACGAAGGCGAACGCCGTCACCAGCGCGAAGCCCTGCACCTGCTGATAGTCGCGCGCGATGATGGCGTCGATACCGTAGGTGCCCAGCCCAGGCATGGCGAACAGGGTCTCCACCACAATGGCGCCGCCAATCAGAAAGCCGACCTGCAGCCCCATCACGGTGACCGTGGGGATGAGCGCGTTCTTGAGTGAATGCTTCAACACGACCTTCCGCTCCCCCAGCCCTTTGGCGCGCGCGGTGGTCACGTACTCGGTGCGGATGACTTCCAGCAGGTTCGAACGGAGCAGGCGCGTGAGGATGGCCGCCCGGCCGACGCCCAGCGCCACCGCGGGCATCAGCACGTGCTGCAGGTTGCCCCAGAGACCAGCCGCGCACACCACGCTCGTGCAGGTGCCGGGAAGGTACACCCAGCCGGAGCTGGGCAGCGCGCCCCGCAGCCCCACCGAGAAGGCGAGCAGGAGGAGCACTCCGAGGAAGAACTCCGGGATCGACACGCCGATCATGGCGATCGACGTGGCCGAGTAGTCGGCCCAGGTGTTTTGGCGCTTGGCGCCGATGATCGCGGCGGGAATCGCGATCATCAGCGCCACCAACATGGAGAGCACGACCAGCTCCAGGGTCACGGGGAGGCGGAACACCACGTCTTGAAGGACCGGGCGCCCGCTGAGGACTGAGTGGCCCCAGTCTCCCTGGGCCAGCCGGCCGAGCCAGATCACGTACTGGATCAGGATCGGCTTGTTCAGCCCGTACTCCTCGCGCACCTTGACGGCGTCCTCCTCGGTATAGGCGTCGCCGAGGAGGGACACCACGGGATCGCCCGGGATCGAGCGCATCATCACGAACACCACGAGGGTGATCATGAGGACCGTGGGCACGATCCCGAGTAGCCGCCGCAGGATGTAGATCCGCATCTGTTACTTGTCGAGCCAGACCTTGTGGTAGTGCACTTCGAACTCGGCGTTGTAGACGTAGTTCTTCATCCACGGCTGGGCGACCATGTAGAAGGGCGAGCCGGAGATGACGTTCCAGTAGACCTTGTCGGCCATGTATTCCGCCAGCTCCTTGGCGATGACCTTGCGCTTGGCGGCGTCCAGCTCCTTGGCGTAGCGGGCGTAGTACTCGTCGACCTTGGGGTCGGTGTGCCGCGAGGTGTTCCACGTCGAGGGCGTCGTGGTCAGGTAGGCGTTGCTGTCCAGGGTGATGAGCGACAGGAGATCCTCGACGTACATGTCCCACGGGGCGTCCTGGAGGGTCGTGTTCATCCAGGTGACCTTGTCGACGAGCCGGATGTTGGCGGTCACGCCGATGCGGGCCATCTGCTCCTTGATGACGGTGGCGATCACGTTGAAGACGGACTTTTCGGTGTTAGTCATCAGCTCGAAGGTCAGGGGCTTCTGGGGCCCGTAGCCGGCCTCGGCCAGGAGCGCCTTCGCCTTGGCCTGGTCGTAGGGGCACAGGGCGTTGAGGTCCACCGAGTCGAGGGTGCCGGGCGGGATCATGCCGACCCACGGCGACGCCTGGCCCTTGAACGCGATCTTCACGACCTCCTTCCGGTCGATCCCGTAGCAGCCAACGGCCTTGCGCACGCGGATGTCGCCGAAGATCGGGTGGGGCATTCGTTCCTTGGACATGGGCTTGCCGTCCTTGGGGATCGTCACCTTCATGGTCGCCATCATCGGCGTCGTTTCCTTCCCCGTCATGATCTGGGCATTCGACACCTGGGCCCTCAGGGTGTCGACGTGCTCGGGCGAGAAGGAGGCGATGAAGTCAACCTCACCGGCTTTGAAGGCGGCCATCTCGGTGACCGGATCTTTGATGGTGCGGATCTGCACCCGATCGAGGTAGGGGATGCCGGGCACGAAGTACTTGTCGAACCGATCCATGACTAGGTGACTGCCCTTGACCCACTCGACCAGCCGGAAGGGCCCGCAGCCGACCACCGCCTCCGGCTTGCCCGCCTTGCGGTCCTCCAGCGAGTACTTTTGGGTGGCCGTGGGCGAATAGAGGACGAGGCCCGTACGGTAGGCGGCCAGCATGTGCAGCATGAAGGCGTAGGGGTGCTTGAGACGGATCTGCAGGATGAGGGGGTCGAGCACTTCGACGCTGTGGACGGCAGAGTAGAAGCTCCGCATCCCGGACTTGGTGGCCGGGTCCATCAGGCGGTCGATGCTGAATTTGACCGCGGCGGCATCCACCTTCGTGCCGTCGTGGAAGAGGACGTTCGGCTTGAGCTTGAAGGTGTAGCTCAATCCGTCGGGGGAGACCTGCCACGACTCGGCGGCGTCACCCACAAACTTCCCGTCGGCCGTGATATTGACGAGCCCGCAGCCGACGTTCATGGCCACCCACATCATTTCGTATCCGGGCGCAGTATGGAAATCGAGGTTGGCAATCTCGTTGCCGTAGGAAACGCGGAGGGTGCCGCCGCGTTTCGGCGTCTGGGCGTCGGGGGCGGGGGGCGCGGCGAGTGGGGCAATCAGCGCCGCGACGAGTATGAGGCTTGCCGGAAGGTATCGTGAGCGCATAGCATCTATCCTCCCTGTTGCTGATCGAGCCTTGATCGAACGGGGCGGAGCGGGCGAGCGTTGCCTTCGACGATTGGCGGGTACTTTACAGCAGACTTCTGATGTCAACAACAAGTTGCGAAGCCTGCCAGGTTGCCGGCCGCCGAGGGAGAATCAAGGGCGCGCCGCGCGCACCGATTGCGGACCCTCAGGCCCCTGGGGATCGGGAATTCGCTCAGCCGTACGGGCGGCCAGCCAGCTCGTACGCTCGGTCGATGAGGCCCACGACGCGGGCGCAGTCGTGGACGCTGATCGGAGGGAGTGCGCCGCGCCGCCAGTGGTCGAGGGCATCGCGAAGCGCGGTCTGGGCGAGCGGCTCGGGGGGCCGTCCTGGCATGGCTTCCTCACCGCTCCTGGTCTGAAGGCGCACCGTATCGTCGGTGGCCACCAGAATGGCATCGCGACCCGCGATCTTGACCTGGCCATCGGTGCCATCGCGCGGGAATGTGTTGCCGACCTCGATCGTCCCCAGGACACCTGTCGAGGTGCGCACCAGCACCGACGCATAGTCTTCCACCGGTTGACCCAGGGCGCGCCAGCTCAACTGCGCCCCGGTGACCTCCGCGTCCTCGCCGGTGAGGAACAGGAAGAGGTCCAGGCCATGCGGCCCGAGGTTTCTCAGGCAGCCTCCGCCCGCCTCGACCGGGTCGAGCATCCATGGCGAATCCCAGGCGGTGTAGCGGGCCGAGGTGGGGCGGTTCAGCCGGAAGTAGATGTGGGAGAGCGGACCGAACCGCCCCTCGGCGAGCAGGCGCCGCGCCGGCGTGACGAACGGCTGGTAGCGCTGGCCCAGGGGCACGGCGACAAAGCCGTTCGTTGCCGCCGCCTTCTCGGCGATCCCGCGCACTTCGGCCGCGTTGACGCCCATCGGCTTCTCCATCAAAAACGGATGGCGATGGTCGAGCAGATAGTGGGCGATCTCGGCCATGCTGCGGTGCCGGCCCAGCGCGATGACGAAGTCCGGCCTGGTTCGCACCAGCATCTCGCGGTAGTCGGTGAAGACGGGCGGCTCGCCAAGCGCCGCCGCCCGGGTGGCGGCGACGTCGGCGCTCGTATCGTGCACCCCGACCAGCGCCATGTCAGGCATGTCGGCGAGGTGGCGCAGATATGCGGAGTCGTAGAGCGAGTGCCAGTGACTGACGCCGATGGCGGCCACCCTGATGCGCTCGCGCCGTCCCATCTCGCTCACCTCTCCAGGCTGCGCGAGTCCACGCGGCCCTCCTCCAGGCGCTGAGCGGCGTCGTTCCAGCGCCATCGCGCATCCGGCCCGTGCAGATGCACCCCGCCGAGCCAGCGGTCGATCCCGTTGACGTTCACCCGGTCTGCCCGGCCTTCCACCACCGCCCGTCCCATCTCGGTGAGCCTGGCATGACTGTTCCAGAAGCTCCCCGCATCCACCGCGCCACGGGGCAGCGCCAGAACTCGATCGTCGCGCCCGACGACGAGCGGCGTCCGTTCCCGGCTCAGCGCTTCCATGTAGAGGCCGAAGATGCTGTCTCCCAGAAAGATCGCTTCCTCCCGCTCGTGATGGGAGGCGCGGTAGACATCTCGGAGCCGGGTGACCCCGCCGGCGATCACCTCAAGCGCCTGAACTTCGGAGCGCGACAGCCCGTTGGTGACCGAGGGAAATTGCTGGAGGTGGCGGCGGAGCGCCGGGCCCAGGAATGGCAGGGCCGAGGTGTCCTGATGGAGAAGCTCGATCAGCGCAGTCGGGTCCGGCGACCGGAAGGCCGCCCACGCCTGCCGGCCGAGATTCAAGTGCGACGCGGAGACCGCTTGACGGTCCGGGAAACGGTGGCGAAGCTGCTCGGACGTCGACGAACCCAGGTACTCGGCGTTGCAGATCAGGCTCAGTCGCGATGCGCGGCCGTCCTGCGCGGCAAACCAGTCCAGCACCTGAAATAACTGGAGCTGGTCGTATAAGTCGTGCTCGAACCAGAGCACGACTTCGTCCTGGGCCAGCGACTCCCTGAGAACGCGGTCGCGCTCGCCGAAATCGGCCAGCGCGTCATCGAACGACGCCCAGCCCGCCGCGGCGATGAAGCGGGCGCGCACACCGCGCAGCTCCTCAAGTGACAGTCCCTGGGGCACCGGGCCCTCATGGAGCACATCGCGCCAGGGAAGAACGTCGCCCTGAACGCCGGCACGTCGGATCACCTCGGCCGCGCTGTCCCCGTTCGTGATGTGAAGCATTCGAGTCTCGTCGACCTCAGCGAGCGGTCTGGCCGCCGTCGAGCGGCCGGCGCCCCTCGGTCCTCAGAAAATTTCTCTGAAGGTCGCACTCTTGCGCCGCTCGGATGGTGAGGTTCTCCACCGGCGCCTTCCTCGGCTGCTCCACGCCCACTCCAGCGCCCTGTCAGATAGTCCTGGATCGTCTTTTTCACCGAGCCCGAGGACAGAAACCGGGAGCAGCGTACTCAGACCGGCTCGAGCGATCGGTGCGGCTCGGCCGGCAGCTCGACCCGGATCGCGTCCCCGGGCCGTACCTCGCCGCCGGTCAGAACCATTCCCATGACGCCGGCCTTGCGGATGAGATTGCCGCGCTCGTCGCGCCCCAAGGTTGCCGCCATCAGGCCCGGCTGGATCCGGTCGAGCTGGGCGCAGGGATTGCGCAAGCCGGTCACCACCACCACCGCCGTGTCGCCAAGGTGCAGCCGCGTGCCGGCGGGCAGCCCGAGCAGATCGACGCCGCGCGTGGTGATGTTTTCGCCCATCTGTCCCGCCGAGACGGCGAAGCCGCCGGCCCCCAGCTCGTCATGCAGCTCGGCGTGGATCAGGTGCACCTGCCGCAGGTTGGGCTGGCTCGGGTTGCGGGCAACCCGCGAGCGATGCTTGACCGTCTCACCTAGATGCGCGTCGCCCTCGACGCCCAGCCCGGCCAGAAGCCGGATGCTGTCCTGATTGGGCTTGGTCAGTGAGTGCCTCGCGCTGCGGCTCACCGCCGTCACCACGCTCATCGACGTGCACTCTCTTTCTGGATGGCCGGCAGCAACGTGGCCTTACCGGTCATCCGTTCGACCGCCGGGGCCTCGAAGAACGCCCTCTTCCCGCCCCTGATCCTCACTGACGCGGATTCGGCCGAACACCCCGACCGCCAAGCGCTGGTCCACCCGCCGCCGTCCTCGCCGGCGCCGTCACTCAGTGAGGAGCTTGTCCGCCCATTCAATGAGCTGCACGAGGATAGCCGGGTTCGCGAAGGAAGCCTTCTTGCCCACCAGGTCTGCATCGAGGACTCCACGAGCCCTCGAGCATGCGCCTCATACGTGAATCGGTACGCCAAGAGCCACCGTCGCTCGCAGCGTCTCCGCCAACGGCGGCCAACCGACGGGCACGACGGCGGTCGCCACCGGATCGCGCATCAACGACACGCCCTCCCCGAGCAGGAAGATCTGGACCTCGTGACCGGCCTCCGCCAGTGCGTTCGCATGCAGAAACGGGAACGCTGCCTTGGTGGGGTCGTCGGAACCCCACGCACTCTTTACTAATACCCTGCTCATGCTCCCCTCCAAGCTGCTCGACGACGCGAGATCAGGAAGGCCGCGTCCTCGGGGCGAAGCGGCCGGATGCCCAAGTCCACCTCATTCAAGTCCGCTGGCGCCGCCCATCGCTCGCCGCGAGTACACTCACTCAGTCGGCCGGATTTGGCACAGGTAGGCGCGGTGGGGGACAGAACCACTGATCGGGTCGATCGCCGCGTTGCCGATGATGAGGTTGAGGTTGGCGCCGCCCGGGCCAAAGGGATCGTAGCCAGGCGCGCCGATCTCCGGGCAGGCCTGCCACCAACCATGCTGACCACAGACGACACTCGGCTCCAAACTCTCGTTCAGCCGGGCCCGGGCTCGGATGCACCCCTCCGGAGTCTCGACGATCACCCACTGGCCGGCGCGGATGCCGCGTGCAGCGGCGGCGGCGGGGTGCAGCTCCACCTCGGGATCCGGAGCTCGCCGGCGCAGGCTCGGAAGCCCGCGGTGTTGGCTCTCGCAAAACTGCGTGTGCTTGGCGCAGGTCAGGATCAGCGGGTAGCGCTGGGCGAGGTCCGGTCGGGAGAGCGGGCTGATGAGCGGCTCCTCGTGCTCTGGCAGCGGCGGGTAGCCGTGCTCCAGGAACGTCTCGCAGTAGAGCTCAATCTTGCGTGTTGGAGTGGCGAACCCGGCCGGTACGCCATCCGTCTTCTCGGCGTACTTGCGGTAGCGCGTCTGGAGGGGAACCCGCACCCCACCTGGATTGTCGCGGAGCGCTTCGAGCGACACGCCCGATGAGCTGAGTTGGTAGCGGTTCGCCGCCTCCCCATCACCGTCCCAGAAGTGGGCGCCGAGACCGAGACGGCACGCCAAGTCGAACACGATGTCGGTATCCGAGCGGGCCTCGCCGCGAGACTCCACCACGCGCCGTCGCAGTTGCACCAGCGACTGCGCCACCGGGCTCACGTCGAAGCCGATCTTGAGGCCCTCCCTCTCGAAAGGGGTCGCGACCGGCAGCACGACGTCGGCCAGCTCGGCAGTCGGATTCATGAAGAGGTCGGCGTGGACGTAAAACTCGAGCGCGGCCAGCGCGTGGCGCCCTCGCCGGACATCGGCATGCGCGAGGAGCAAGTTCGCTCCGAACCCGACCAATCCCCGCACTGCGTAGGGTCGCTGTTCCAGGATGGCGCGGTACACCTCGTCCGTGGTGACCCAACCCCAGCGGGACGGACCCAGGGGCCGCTCTGGGAGACCGAGTGCGTGGCCGAGCTGCTCCGCCGACAACAATTCCTCGCCAGCGACGTCCCCGGCCGGCACCGCCGGGAAGAGCACGTTGCCGCCCGGGGCATCGAAGCTGCCGGTCACGGCGTAGAGCAGCGAGATAGCCCGAAAGATCTGGGTGGCGTTGCTCTGCTGTTCGAGGCCGCTCCATGCGTAGTAGGCAACGGGCCGCGCTTCCCAGAGCAAACGGGCGGCGCTCTCGATCTGGTCGCGCCCGACGCCACAGGTCGCCTCGACGGCCTCGGGAGAGTAGCGCCGACAGACCTCGGCGCAGAGTTCGAAGACGGGCCGACAGGCGATCTCGCCTCGCGGCGAGCCGATCGCGTACTCGCCCACGAGAGCCGGCTCGGCGCCCTCTGCGTAGCGCCCGAGGGCCGGGTCATAGACGAGCGGTCGCCCCGCCGCCGCGTCCCAGGCGACATACTTCCGTGGGCTCCCCTCAGGGAAAACGTCGCCCTCGGTCAGCAATCGCCCGTTGTCCGAGCGGACCAGCAGCGGGGCGTTCGTCCAGTCCCGCACGAAGGCGCGATCGTACCAGCCACGCTCGATCATGATGTTCGCGATCCCCAGGGCCAGCGCGCCGTCGCTGCCGGGTCGCACCCGCAGCCAGAGGTGGGCCTTGCTGGCGAGCCCGACGCGGCGCGGATCGACCACGATGAGGCGAGCACCACGTCGGAGTGCCGCCACGGCCGCGGTCGCGTGGGCAAGCCGGGCCAGGCTCGGGTTATAGCCCCAGAACAGGATGCACCCAGCGTTCTCGAGATCCGGCATGGGGGTCCCCGCGAACCCCATACCAATGCCGTAGGTGTAGCGGGTGGCATAGATTCGACCCCAGCCGCACAGCTCCATCGACCCGCAGAAGTTCGGGCTGCCGAACGCTCGCATCAAGCGCTGGATCCAGACCGCCGAATCCCCTATCGCCGACGTGGACGCGGAGACCATGCTGAACACGATGCTCTCCGGCCCGTGCTGCGCGGCGAGCTGTCGCAGCCTGCTGGCCGTCAGATCGAGAGCCTCGTCCCAGCTGATCCGCTGCCAGCCCGGGTCCGGATCGCCCTTGGGCCGCGTTCGCTTCAGCGGATGGAGCAGTCGATCCGGGTGGTAGACGAGCTCCGGGGCCGCCCGTCCTTTGGCGCAGAGCGCCTGGCCGGTGGGGTGGGAGGGATCCGGCTCCAGGGCGACAAAGCGACCGTTCTCGACGACGGCGATCGAGCCGCACCGCGAGACACATAGGGCGCAGTAACCCGGAATCCGCTCGCGCACCGGTTGCACCGTTCGCGTCACGGCGTGGCGAGCGGCTGCTTCGACTCCATCCCGAAGCACAGGTCGTTGCCGCCAAGGTCATTGATCACGCCGTCTCGCCCACCCCCGGCGTAGAACGTCGCCTGGCCATCGATGAACTCGATGCGCAAGCCGAGCCCGCCGCGGAGTAAGACCGCCGATGGAAGCGTCATGGAGTCCTCCTTTCTTCGGGCCGCGCGCCACCTGCCGTTGAGCGGCCGGCGCCACGGCCACCCTGCCGTGACGAGTCGGGTGAGTCCCCGTCCGCGCTCATCCCGGGGTGGGTAGCGAGCCTCGCATCGGAGGCGTGAACACGCCCGGCCGCCTTGGCGCGAGCTTTCGAAGCTTCGACCGCGCGATCGCGAGGCGGGGCGCTCGTGACGAGCGAAGCCAATAGCTCCCGCCCGGCCTGCTCTACCTGGTCCACGGCCCGAGTGAAAGCGACTTCGTTGGCTTTGGAAGGCCTGGTGAAGCCACTCAGTTTGCGGACGAACTGCAGGGACGATGCCCGGATTTCCTCATCCGTGGCCGGCGGTGTGAAGTTGTAGAGCGTCTTGATGCTTCGACACATGAGCGATCCTCCACTCGGTCTCATCTCGGGGTCGTCCGCGGCGGGACGCCACGTCCGGCAGGGCAGTTGGCGTCCTCTGCCGCTACGTCGAAAAGCCGGGATCTCGGTCAACATGGGCGGCCCGGCGCGCGAGCCGCCATCCTGCGCGTGTCTTGCGCCAGTGATCGTGATAGACCCCCGAGACGGTCGGACGCGGCGCAGCCTCAGCCACCTCCTGGTGGGTTACCAGCACCATGGTTCGCGTGACGGCCGAATCCGATGTCAGCTTCTCAAACAGAATACCGGATTGGTAGTGACGGCTGGTGAATCGCCCGTGACGTTCTTGCAGTCGTTGGGCGGCCCACTGGCGAATCTCCGTTCTCGACTGGAGTCGGACCGAGGCGATGGTCTTGCCCGGGACGAAGACCTCGAACACGCCGTCCTCCACGAACAGCCGGGCAAAGCCTTCGACGTCCTTGCCGTCGTATGCATACGAGTACTGAGCGATGATCTCCTGGATGGCCAGCCTATCTTCGATACTCATGGTCGCCCCCTCGCGAAGGGGTCCGGCCGCTGCGCCGGCAGGCGGCCACCCAACACGGCCCACGCGTGGAGCTGGACGTGCCGGACACCGGGCTCGTGACGAGACCTCGGCCAGGCGCGCCGGCAGCGCCCCGCATCCCGGGGAGGCGCGGCACGCGAGAGCGCGCCATCCGCCCCGCATCGTTATCCGAAGTCGTGGGAGGGGACATTGTGGGCCAGGCGCGGCAGCTCCTGCACGCGGCCGGCCTTGATCGATACTACGCCGTCCTGCTTCTGGAGCACACCCTCCACCATGAGGATGGGCTCGGTGACCAGCACCAGGCGGTGGCGCTCGAACAACTGAGGGGTCACGATCACATTGGCGATGCCCGTTTCGTCCTCCAGGCTGAGGAACACGAAGCCCTTGGCGGTCCCCGGCCGCTGGCGCACGATGACGCTGCCGGCCACGCGGATGCGCTGGCCGGGGGATGCACGAGCCAGATCGCACGCACGCCTCACTCCACGGGCAGCGAGATCCGCACGCCTGAAGGCCATGGGATGACGGCCGACCGTGACACTGGTGCCGCCATAGTCAGCTTCCAGCCGCTCGATCTGGGTCATCTCGCGCAAAGGCGACCGCTCGTCTGCCGAGCCTGCCGGGGAGCGTGAGCGCCTCTCCTGCCCCGCCTCATCGTCACCTCGGCAAGACATCCCCTCGCGAGTTTCAACCGTCGCGAAGAGCGGACCGCCCGGCAACCGAGCCATCGCCCACATGTTTTGTCGACGCGTCCCCCCCAGGGATGCGAAGGCGCCGATGGACGCCAGGGTCTCGCGCTCGGCACGATCGAGCGGGACCCGGTGGGCCACGTCGATCGGCGAGGCGAAGGGTCGCTCGGCCCGGGCGGCCACCAGGGCCTTGGCCGCGCTCTCCCGCAGTCCCTTCACATAGCGGAGGCCGAGGCGGACGGCGAACGTGCCGGTTGGCGGCACGCCCCGCTGATCAAGGTCGCGTTGCCGAAGAGGCCTCTCGCCCTCACCTCTGGTCGCCGCGTCGCGGCTCCACGGTTCCACCGTGCAGAGCCACTCCGACTGCCTGACGTCCACCGGCAGGATGCGCTGTCCGTGGCGCTGCGCATCCTTCACGATCGTGGCCGGGTGATAGAACCCCATCGGCTGGTTGTTCAGCAGCGCCGCGTAGAACGCCGCCGGGTGGTGTGCCTTGAGATACGCGCTGGCATAGGCAAGCAGCGCGAAGCTCGAGGCATGCGACTCGGGAAACCCGTACAGCGCGAAGGCGGTGATCGCGTGGACAATCTGTTCGGCGGCATCACCTTCGATGCCTTGACGGGCCATCCCCGTGCGCAGCTTGGCCTCCACCTCCTTCATGCGCGCCTCGCTGCGCTTGAAGCCGAAGGCACGGCGGAGCTCCTCGGCTTGGGTTCCGGTAAAGCCGGCCGTGGCCATGGCCATCCTCAGCAGTTGCTCCTGGAACAGTGGGACGCCGAGCGTCCGCTCGAGAATCGGCTTCAGACTGGGATGCGGATAGGTGATGGGCTCACGCCCACGGCGGCGATTGATGTACGGATGCACCATGTCGCCCACGATGGGGCCGGGGCGGATGATGGCTACCTGTACCACCAGGTCGTAGAAGCGCTCGGGCTGGATGCGCGGCAGCGTGGCCATCTGGGCGCGGCTCTCCACCTGGAAGACCCCGATGGTGTCGGCCTCGCGCAGCATGCCGTACACCGTTTCGTCGTCGGCAGGCAAATGCGCGAGATCGATCTCCCCGCCCGTCTCCCCCACGATCTGGATGGCCTCCTGGATCACCGACATCATCCGCAATCCCAGGAGATCGACCTTGATGATGCCGAGGGCGGCGCAGTCCTCCTTGTCCCACTGGATCACCACGCGCCCCGGCATGGTGGCCGGCTCGAGCGGCACGATGTCGTCGAGGCGGCCGGCCGCGATGACCATACCCCCCGAGTGCTGGCCGAGGTGGCGGGGCAGGTCCTGGATGCGCGTCCACAGGGCGGCGAAGGCCCGGATCCGAGGATGCGCGGGATCGCAGCCGGCGGCGGCGAGGTGGCGGGTCAGCACGTCGGCAGGGTCGCGATAGCCCCAGTTGGGCACGAGCTTGGACAGCCGCTCGCGGAGATCCTCCGGCAAGCCCAGGGCTTTACCGACCTCGCGCGCAGCACTCCGGCCCCGATAGGTGATGACGTTTGCGGTCATGGCCGCGCCGAGGCGGCCGTACTGCCGGTACACGTGCTGAATGACCTCCTCGCGGCGGTCGCCGCTGGGCAGATCGAGGTCGATATCCGGCCACTCGCCGCGCGCCTCGGAGAGGAAGCGTTCGAAGAGCAGCTCCATCTTCACCGGATCGACGGCGGTGATGCCGAGCGCGTAGCAGACCGCGCTGTTGGCGGCCGAGCCCCGCCCCTGCACCAGGATGTTCTGGCGATGGCAGTACTCGACGATGTCCCACACGATGAGGAAGTAGCCGGCCAGGTCGAGGCGCCCGATGATCTCCAGCTCGTGGGCGATCTGGCGGCGCGCCTTGCCGGCGAGCGATCCCTGGCCGTAGCGCTGCCGCGCGCCTCGCTCGGCCAGCGCCCGCAGATACTCGTGGGGGGTCTGGCCGGGGGGCAGGGGAAAGTCAGGAAAGCGATAGCCCACGTCCTTGAGCGTGAAGGCCAGGCGCAGGGCCAGCTCGCCGGTATTCGTGACCACCTCCGGGAGATCGGCAAAGAGACGGGCCATCTCGACGCCGGGCTTGAGGCGGCGTTCGTCATTCACCGCGAGGAGGTGGCCGGCAGCATCGAGTGTGGTCTTCTCGCGGATACACGTCAGCACGTCAGCCAGAGCCCGTCCGCTCGACCATGGGGCGCCGTCGTCGACGATCGCCCCGCGCTCGCCACAGTAGAGGGGCTGGTTGGTTCCCACGAAGGACAGACGAGCGTCGCGGGCAAGGCGGACGAGCCGCTGGAGCACGCGTTCTTGGCCTCGGTCGAGATGACGCTGAACCTCGACCCAGCAATTGTCGGCACCGAAGATCCCCACCAGGCGATCGAGCGCCGCGCGCGCGGCGCGAGCATCGCCGGCGGCCACCAGGCGTGCGAGGGGACCGTGAGTTCCCCCCGTGAGGCACACGAGCCCGGTCGAGTAGGGTGCGATCTCGTCCAGATCGAGCGCCCCCTCCCCCTTGGGGGCACGGAGCTTCATCAGGGTGATCAGCCGCGAGAGGTTCTGGTAGCCCTCGCGGTCCTCGACGAGCAGCGGCAGCCGAGTGCCGTCGCGAAGGGTGAGCTCGCTGCCGATGAGCGGGCGGATCCCCGCGCGCAGGGCGGCTTGGTAGAAGCGGGGAGCCCCCGCGAGGCTGTCGCGGTCGACGAGGGCCAGCACGCCCATGTCCAGGCGGGCGGCTTCGGCCACCAGCGCTTCTGGCTGCTCCGCGCCTTCGAGAAACGAAAACGCCGACTGGGCGTGGAGCTCGCCGAACATGGGACTCAGTCGTAGACCCCGTCGAGATACCAGGCGTGGGAGATGCGATCGCGGGCGAGGCGACAGACCACGCCGTCGGCGAGTTCCACGTCCCACTCGTCTCGCGCCCACGGGCGTGCGTCCCACCACTCCCCGCTGACCCGCCACGGGCCCGCGCAGGTGGCGACGCGCACGGGCGCACGACCGCCGAGGGTCACCCGCGCCGGAAGCCGTCCGCTGGCTCGCCCCGTCCCGTCCGTCTCCACCTCGATGCGCCGCGGAGGGCGAAGGCGCCGAAGAACCAGCGGAGTGAGGAACAGGGAGGTGGGGAGCTCCGGTCGCCCTCCGGCCGGCGGCACGAAAGGCACCATCGTGAAGGCGTCAGGCCGGTGCGAGTCGCTCACCACCGGCGAGCCCACGTTCTGGGGACCGGCCAGGGCGACCAGCCGCGCGAGCACCGCTCCCAGGTCGCGCGTGGGGGGCCCCGCCGGCTCCCATAGCTCGCGCGGGGCCGGGCGCGCGGCCACACTGCTGGCGCTCACCACGATGCGGGTGACTGGCGCCGCCGGCGGGTGGGCTTCGAGCGAGAGTCGGAGCAAGGTCAACATCGGTGCCGGCTCGCGCAGGGGATAGGCCAGCGGCATCTGCCGCTCGTCGTGTCCCCCAGTGGCCAGCCCCATGCGGAGGCAGAGCGCATCGGCGGCCAGACGCGCGGCGGCGAGTCGGGCGGTGAGCCGCCCGAGCACCATCTCCAGCGCCACGGCGAGTGCAGGCACCGTGTCGATTTCCCAGTCGAGCCCGAGCGCCTCCTCCCAGAACGGCGGTGGCACGTAGGGCCGGAACGGCCCGAGGTCCCGACCCCGCGCGAGGTCGTGTGCCCGCAACCCTGCCGCGCCGAGCCGGTCACCAAGCCCCGCGGGCGACAGTGCGGCCAGGTCGCCGAGCGTGGTCACTCCCCAGCGCGCGAGCGTCCCCCGAAGATCGTCCCCCAGCTCCAACACTTCGAGCGGTGTAGCGGCGAGCGTGGTCACGTCGGCACCAGGCGGAACGACCGTCACGCGTCCGGTCGCCCGCCGCGCCGCGACCCGCGCCGCCACGCGGCTATCCGCGATGCCGATGCGCGCGGGCAGTCCCACGCGCGTCGCCAATCGCGCCAGTCGGTGACCAATCGCGCCGTCGTCGCCGATCAGGCGCTCGAGCCCGTCGATCTCGAGATGGACGACACCGGGGGCGGCGTCCTCAATCCGTGGGGATACGCCGAGACACGCCTGGAGCAGCGCCTGTGAGGCGCACTCCACGAGCTCCGGGGTGGCGGGACGCGAGGCGAGCGCGGGGCAGCGCGTGCGCCCCTCGGCCTCGGTCATTCCCGGTGCCGCGCCCT
The DNA here is from genome assembly GCA_046726415.1 of Candidatus Methylomirabilota bacterium. Taxonomy (GTDB): domain Bacteria; phylum Methylomirabilota; class Methylomirabilia; order Rokubacteriales; family CSP1-6; genus CAVWFS01. Next base: position 45,710 of record JBKPAK010000008.1, on the reverse strand, counting down.
GCTCGCGGGCGGACATGTTGGCTTCGACGATACGCGTGACAGGCGGCGCGCCCGTCACGATCGCCAGAGGACGCTCGCATAGCCCCGGCTCGACACGCTCGGCCGCCGCCGCCGCGAAGTGAGGAACCAGCACGCAGGCCCAGCGGCTCATGCCGTCCACTCCATGGCGAGTCCGTCGCCCAGGCCACGCAATACCGAGAGGCGCGAGCGCATGCTCACGAGTCGCGTTGGAGTGGGGCCGGGACCAGACCAGGCGAGCGCCTCCCGCGCGCTTTCCAGTGCCAGCGACGCTCCCGCGCCGGTGATGCGCCGAGCGCCGACGACGAGCAGGGCCGCCCCCGAGCGGCGCACGGCGAGCTTCAGCCGGAAGGCCGCGGTGAGCGGCAGGCGGGGCGGCGACTCGCCGACATCGAGCCCGATCAGGGCAAAGCCTGGGCAGCGTACGAGGAGATCGGTCGCGCGCAGCGCCACATCGCGACGGCCTCCGCAGCGCACCCAGAGGAGACGTCGAAGATCGAGCCCCGCCCGCCTGGCGGAGCCGGGATCGAACGCGTGATCAGTGTCCACCAGCGCGACCACGGCCGCCGCCAGGGTGAGATCCCGCAGGCACGCCATCAGGACACTGGTACGCCCTGAGGAGAGACCACCGACCACCTCGGTGATCGCCCCAGGGCGCACCACCCGCGCAGTGAGTGCATCCGGTCTCGCCTCTGGGTCACTCATATCGAAATACTCATCTCATGTTTAGGATGCTGGCAAGCCGGGAGATATGGGGGTCGAGACTCTGCGGCACACGACAGGCGGTGTCCCCGGCGCTCTCTCGACCGGTCTGGAGATGGCGCGGGCATCGGTGTCGGCGACCCGAGCATCGACCGTTCCGGTTGATGCATGCGTATAATTAAGGTTTCCTAATACTGAAAGTAAGGCTCACTCAACCTCGAAAGGAGACCGCTCGTGATGCTGACCGTTGGGGATCGTCTGCCCGATTTCGACCTGCAGGCCGTGGTGAGTCTCGACCGTGGCCAGGAGTTCCGCCGGATCACGAAGGGGAGCTATCCCGGCAAATGGCTCGTGCTCTTCGCCTGGCCCATGGACTTCACGTTCGTCTGCCGGACCGAGATCGCGGAGTTCGGCAAGCGCCACGGCGACTTCGTCGACCGCGATGCGCAGGTGCTCGGCATGAGCACCGACACGCACTTCGTCCATCTCGCGTGGCGGCGCGACCATGCCGAGCTCAAGAATTTGCCCTTCCCCATGCTGGCCGATACCAAGCGCGAGCTGTCGGCAGCGCTCGGAATCCTGCACCGAGGCGAAGGAGTCCCGCTTCGCGCCACCTTCATCGCCGATCCCGAGAGCATCATTCGCTTCGCCACCGCCAATGACCTGTCCGTTGGCCGCAACGTCGACGAGGTGCTGCGGGTCCTCGAAGCTCTGCAGACCGGTGAGCTGTGCCCCTGCAACTGGAAGGCGGGAGAGCCGACCCTTCAGGTGGCGTAGTCATGCACGCGATCGACGCACTCCGGGCGGCCCTCCCCGAGGCCGCCAAGGACATCCGGCTCAATCTGCCGACCGTGTTGAAGGGCGGCGCGCTCTCCGAGCCTCAGCGCTGGGGGGTGGCGGTGGCGTCGGCCATCGCCGCCCGCAACCGCCGGCTGCGGGCCGCGATCACCGCCGATGCCGCGCGGGTCGTGGATGCTGCCGTCCTGGAAGATGCCACGGCCGCCGCCGCGCTCATGGCCATGAACAACGTCTACTACCGATTCCGCCACATGGTGGGCAAGCCCGTCTACGCCGAGAAGGCGGCCGGACTGCGCATGAACCGCCTGGTGCAGCCCGCTACGAACAGGACGGACTTCGAGCTGTTCTCGCTCGCCGTCAGCGCCATCAACGGCTGCGAGATGTGCATCCGCGCCCACGAGAAGGTGGTGATGGACGGCGGCCTCACTGCCGACCACGTCAACGACGCCGTCCGGATTGCCGCCACCATCAATGCCGCCGCGGTTGCGCTGGAGAGCGCGGAGGTCACCGCAGACGCCGAGACATCCGCCGCCACTCCGGGCACCGGGACCTAGCTGGAACACCCCGCCGATCTCAAGGGCGGTCGCCGTCTTGGTGACCGGCCTTCGCGTCAGCGTTCGCCGGCGCAATCGCCCCGGGCTGCTGAACGTGCTACATAGAGAGCGGCTCATCCGGCACCCGGGAGGACTCCATGGAGATCAAGTCCGTGAATGCCGTCGTCACCGGCGGGGCCTCGGGCCTCGGCCGCGCCACCGCCGCGCACCTGATCGCCGCCGGGGGACGGGTCGCCATCCTCGACCGGCCCGCTTCCCCGGGGGCCGAGGTGGCGCGCTCGCTGGGCACATCGGCCGTCTTCACCCCGGCCGATGTGACGAGCAGCGACGAGGTCGACACCGCGCTCAAGGCGGCCCACGAACGCCTGGGCGCCGTCAACGTGTTGGTGAACTGTGCGGGCGTCGGCACCGCCATGAAGACCTTCGGGCGATCGGGGCCGGCCAAGCTGGAGGACTTTGCGCGCGTCATCCAGATCAATCTCATCGGCACCTTCAACTGCATTCGGCTGGCCGCGGCGCTCATGGCCAAGAACACGCCGACGGCGGACGGCGAGCGAGGGGTCGTCATCAACACGGCGTCGGTGGCGGCCTTTGACGGGCAGATCGGCCAGGCCGCGTATTCGGCTTCCAAGGGCGGCGTGGTGGGCATGACCTTGCCGATCGCCCGCGACCTCGCCGAGTTGGGGATTCGCGTGGTCACCATCGCGCCCGGCATCTTCGAGACGCCCATGCTCGCCACCCTGCCCGAGCCCGCGCGCATTTCGCTGGGCAAGCAGGTGCCGTTCCCCCAGCGGCTGGGACGGCCTGAGGAGTATGCGTTCCTCGCCGCGCACATCATCGAGAACACCATGCTCAATGCGGAAACGATCCGGCTCGATGGCGCCATCCGCATGGCCCCCCGCTGAAACGGCGGTCGCCGCGGGAGTGAGCCGGCGCGTCGTCTACCAGACGCGGTCGCCGCTCTCCGGCCTCGTCAAGGTCGTCGACGTGGGGGTCGATCGGCGGCTCATGCTCGATGGCGCCGTGCTGTCGATCTTCGCGCGTGATGGCGATTGGACCCGCGCCCTCAAGGAGTACTGGGGCGAGGCGCTCGCCATGGTGGATCTCCCGCTCCGCCCTTCGGTCCTGTTCGTGGGACTCGGGGGCGGGACGCAGCTGCACCTGCTGCGCACGCGGCTCACCCCGCGCCACGTCACCGCCATCGAGCGCGATCCCGTCATTGTCCGCGTGGCCACGCGGTGGTTCGGGCTGGGCGCGGTGCCGCGCCTGGAGTTCCTGTGCGCGGAGGCCGAATGGGCGGTGGCCTCCCTGCAGCGGGCCCGTCGCCGCTTCGATTTCATCATGGAGGACTGCACGTACGACGAGACGGCCGCGCGCTCGATCCCGCTCGCGGTGAGCCTGGCCCAGCTGGTGAGCCACCGCGGCGCCCTCATCGTCAACCGCCACCGGCGCCCGCACGCGCGGGAAACCGCAGCGGCGCTGGGGCCCTACTTCGCCGAGATCCGCCTTCGGCGCATCCGGCGCGAAGCCGACAATATCCTCGTCTGCGGCACGTCGCCGATCCGGTCAGACCGCGCCGGGAATTCTCATGGACCCCGGAAGAATCCCGGGGGCGGAACGGCGTCACTGAACCAGCGCTGACCATCGTAAACGGTGAACCGCGGATGCCCGTCGCCGATCAGACTGACGTGGCTCACGAGGCCGCCGGCATCGCCGAGCCAGAGGTGCAGCATGCAGGCCGGAGGTTCCATGACCGCGGCCAGGCCCTGCGCGGGCGGGAGATCCAACGCGATCTGATGCCCCGTGGAGGGACAGGTGCAGGCCACGGTTCCGCCGAAGCGGCGCACGATCGTACGGTGCAGATGCCCGCACAGGACTCGCTCGACCTGAGGATGGCGCTGGATCACATCAGCCATGGCCTCGGTACCGTCGAGGCCCATGTCGTCCATCGCGGCGATCCCGGTCACGAACGGTGGGTGATGCATGATCACGACCGTCGGGCGCCGCGGCGCCTCGGCCAGTCGGGCCTCCAGCCAGGCCAGGCGTTGCCCGCACAGTCGGCCACCGCTCTGTCCCGGGACCAGTGTGTCGAGGGCGAGGAGGCGCACCGGCCAGTCCTCGACGGCGTACTGGACGAAGCGTCCGTCGCTGAACAGATATGCGTGATGGGCGAAGACTTTCCGAAGGTTGCCCCGGTCGTCGTGATTGCCGGGGATCAGGAACGTGGGCATGGCCAGCGGCCCCAGGATCTCGCGCAGTCGCTCGTACTCCTCGACCTGGCCATGCTCGACGAGGTCGCCGGTGATGACGACGAGATCCGGCCGAGTCTCGAGGCCATTGAGGTGGGCGACCGCGCGGGCCAGGAGCTCAGCCGTGTGGAAGAAGCGATCGTTGCGACTCCCCGCCGTGCTGATGTGCGTGTCGCTGATCTGCCCGATGAGCATGTCCCCGCCTCGCTCGCCGGGGCGCGGCCTGCGCCCAAACGTCTACCCGCGATGCAGCTTCTTGTACCGGAGCCGGTGCGGCTGATCGGCCTCGGCGCCGAGACGGCGCTTGCGGTCAGCTTCGTAGTCGGCATAGTTGCCCTCGAACCACACCACCTGCCCCTCGTCCTCGAAGGCCAGCATGTGGGTAGCGATGCGGTCGAGGAACCAGCGGTCGTGGCTGATGACCACCGCGCAGCCGGCGAAACTCAATAGGGCGTCTTCGAGAGCGCGAAGCGTATCGACGTCGAGGTCGTTCGTCGGCTCGTCGAGCAGCAACAGGTTACCGCCGCTCTTGAGCATCTTGGCCAGGTGCACCCGGTTGCGCTCGCCACCGGACAGAGTGCCGACCTTCTTTTGCTGGTCGGTCCCCTTGAAATTGAAGGCCGCGACGTAGGCGCGCGACTGGAGCGTGCGACCGCCGAGCGCGAGGATGTCCTGGCCGTCGGAGATCTCCTCCCACACGGTCTTGTTGGGCCGCAGGACGTCGCGGCTCTGGTCGACATAGGCAAGCTTGACCGTCTCCCCCACGCGCAGGCGGCCGCCGTCTGGCTTCTCCTGGCCGGTGATCATCCGGAACAGGGTCGTCTTTCCGGCCCCGTTCGGGCCGATGACGCCCACGATCCCCCCGCGGGGCAGCTTGAAGCTCAGGTGGTCGATGAGCAGCCGGTCGCCATATCCCTTGCTCAGGTCATCGGCCTCGACCACGACGTCCCCGAGCCGTGGCCCGGAGGGGATGGCAATCTCCAGCGACGCGGCTCGCTGCTCGAAGGGCTCGCTGAGCATGGCATCGTAGGCCGCCAGACGGGCCCTGCTCTTGGCCTGCCGCGCCCGGGGAGCCATGCGCACCCACTCCAGCTCGCGCTCCAGGGTGCGGCGCCGGGCTGCGTCGGCCTTCTCCTCTCGCTCCAGCCGCTGCTCCTTCTGCTCGAGCCAGGAGGAGTAGTTGCCCTCCCAGGGAATGCCGTGGCCGCGGTCGAGCTCGAGAATCCAGCCGGCCACGTTGTCGAGGAAGTAGCGATCGTGGGTGACCGCGACCACCGTACCGGGATACTCCTTGAGATAGCGCTCGACCCATGCCACCGACTCGGCGTCCAGGTGATTGGTGGGCTCGTCCAGCAGCAGCATGTCGGGCCTTTCGAGGAGCAGCCGGCACAAGGCCACGCGCCGCCGCTCGCCGCCCGAGAGCGTGCTCACGTCGGTCTCGCCCGGCGGGCAGCGCAGGGCGTCCATGGCAATGTCGATGGTGCGATCGAGATCCCAGGCGCCCACGGCGTCGATCCGGTCTTGCAACGCGGCCTGCTCCTCGAGGAGCCTGTCCATCTCGTCGGCGTCGATCGGCTCTCCAAGCCGCCCGCTGATCTCTTCGAACCGCGACAGCAGGGCTCGCGTCTCGGCCACGCCCTCCTCGACGTTGCCGCGCACATCCTTGGCGGGATCGAGCTGCGGCTCCTGGGTCAGGAAACCCACCCGCAACCCGTCGGCGGCGAAGCCCTCACCGAGGAAATCGTCGTCGACACCGGCCATGATCCGGAGCAGCGAACTCTTGCCCGCGCCATTGGCGCCGAGCACGCCGATCTTGGCGCCGGGTAGGAACGACAGCCAAATACCGCGGAGGATCTCGCGCTTGGGCGGGACGACCTTGCGGAGGTCCTTCATCACGTACACGAACTGATGCGGCATGCTCGCTCCTACCGCGGGCGCACCAGGCGGCGGTGCTCGGGCATCATGCAGCGGTCCTGCACGACGCGGATGCCCGCCCGGGCGAGTTGCTCGGCGGCCCCGGCATGACGGATGCCGAGCTGGAGCCACACGGCCGCCGGCCGCCACGGAAGTGCCAGGATTTGCGCGGCATGCCCCGGCAAGAACTCCGGCCGCCGGAAGATGTCGATCACGTCGGCGCCCTCGAGATCCGCGAGGCTTGGGACTACCGGCACGCCGAGCACCTTCTGGCCGGCGAGCGTGGGATTGACCAGCGCGAGTTCGTAACCCTGCGCCTTCAGATAAGCCGGCACGTAAAACGCCGGCTCGCCGCGCCCCACCTTGGCGCCGAGCACGGCGATCCGCTTGGCCTCGGTGAGAATCCGCGACAGCCCTGGGTCATCGTCGATCAGGTTCTCCCGCCAGTCACTCATATCTTCCATCCTACCGAGATTCGCGACTCACGCGAGACGCCGTGGGGGCCAGCACATTCAGGATCTCATCGCCCACAACCTCGACGCGCCACCGCCGGAGCCCGTCCACCTGCGCGAGCTGATCGCGGTCGCGCGGCGCGGCGCGAGCAACCTCCCCGATGAGCCGATTGGGCAAGAGCACACCGGAATCCAGACCGAAGCGGGTCGCGGCGGGTGTCCGCCAGACGCGGAGGGCCTCGATCCTCCGACGCGTCGGCCCGTCGACGTGCAGGCGTGCCGGCCGGGTCAGGATCGGCAAGGCCGACTCGGGCAGATCGAGGGCCCGGCTGACTGCGGCGAGCACGGCGGTCGCCCAGCGCTGCACGGCGCGGGGCGTGAATCCCGGGATGGCCGTCAGCCCGACCTCGTCGCGGGGCAGCGCCGCGGCCACGGCGACGAGCGCCTCGTTCGCCATGATCTTGAAGGGCGGCCGCCGCGTTTGGAGCGCGAGTTGCTCGCGCGCCTCGTACAGCTCGCGCAGCGCGGCGAGGGAGCGGGCCGACAGCTCGCGGGCCCCCTTCAGGCTCGCGTACGCGTCGGGATCGGGCGGAGTCTCCACCGCCGGATCAGCAGCCAGCGCGGCACACTCCTCCTCGACCCACGCCAGGCGGCCGGCGCGCTCGAGCGCCTCGACGAGGCGGCCCTTGAGGGCAATCAGGTACTGCACGTCGGCTGCGGCGTAGCGCTCCTGCGCAGGCGAGAGCGGGCGGGCCGACCAGTCGTCTTTCTGGCGCGAGGGCGGCAGCTCGACGCCGAGATGCTCGGCGAGCAGGACGTCCAGCCCGAGGGCCCGGCTGCCGAGGAAGCGCGCCGCGATCGAGGTGTCGAACAGATGCGCGAAGCGGAATCCGTAACGGCGCTTGAGGTGGACCAGGTCGTTGTCGCCGGCGTGGACGACGGTGACGATGGCCGGATCGGCGAAGACCGGAGCGAGCGGGGTGAGATCGGGCAACGCCAGCGGGTCCACCAGCCACGCCGGGCCGGCATCGAGGGCGAGCTGGACGAGAGCCACGCGCGCCGGGTAGTGATGCAAGCTGTCGCCCTCGGTGTCGAGAGCAACTTCGCGGCGTGGGGCCAGCTCCCGAGCGAGGCCCTCGAGGGTGCCTCGTGTCCCGACCCACGTCCACGCGGGCGCCTCGGAGATCGCGCTAACGGGGTCGATCGAGGATCGCCTGCTCGAGGCGCTGGAACCGCCGCCGGAGCGGCTCGAGGCTCTCGTCGTGGGTGATGACATAAAGGCGGTTGGCCCGGATTGCGGCCAGGACCATATCCGCCACCGCCTCCGGATCCAGATACTTGCCGATCAACTCCGGGGCGGATTCGGTCCGCTGTCGATCGTTGCGAAGATGCGCGGGCCGATTGCGGCCGCTGTGGAGGATCTGCGTGCTCACGCCCATCGGGCAGAGGACGCTGACTCCGATGTGGTGTGGTCGCAGATCCTTGACCAGGGTCTCCGAGATTCCCACCACGGCGTACTTGGAGGCGTTGTAGACACCGAGCCCTTGCGATGCGATGAGGCCCGCCATGGAGGCGGTGTTGACGATGTGGCCGGGTTGGCCCTGCGCGATCATCCGCGGCAGGAAGGCTTCCAGTCCGTGGATGACGCCCCACAGGTTCACCGCGAGCACCCACTGCCAATCCTGGTGGGTGGCGTCCTGCAGCGACCCGTGAAGAGCCACCCCCGCGTTGTTGCAGAGGACGTGGACGGCGCCGAAGTGCGCGAAGGCGCGATCGGCCATCGCCTGCACCTGGGCCAGGTCGCTGACGTCGGCACGCACGGCGAGGGCGTCACCACCTCGCCCGCCAATGTCCGCCACCACAGCGGCCGCCGCCGCCTCGTCGATGTCGGCCACGACGACCCGCGCCCCTTCACGGGCCAACGCCTGGGCGAGGGCGCGGCCGATGCCCGAGCCGGCACCGGTGACGACGGCCACGCGGTCGCGAATCGACTCCATGCGCGTGATCCTCCTCAGGGTGAATGGGGAATGCGGGCGGCGAACCCTTCTGAGGGTAGCCGCCCTCCCCCGCGGGGTCAATGTCCGCATGCTACGATGCCACGCTGGGGGCTGTGGGTTCGCCTCGCACCCCGGGCCTTCAGTTTCGGTCCGTGCCGCGGCTCGCACGGCCAAGAGGAGGCGTCTCGATGCCCAAGCACCTCGAGATCGTTCATCACGCCGATCGGCGGACCGACGTACTGATGCCCTACGCGCCCGCCATCCTCGTCCATGGGGGTCGCGTCGTGTTCCTGTCCGGGGTCACCGCGGCCCCCGTCTACCACAGCCACCCGCACCGCGACGAGGAGTTCGACCTCCCCGAGAGCATGCGCGAGCAAGCGGTGCTGACCATGGAGAATCTCAAGAAGACCATCGAGGCCGCGGGCGGAAGCCTCAACGACCTCGTGTCCGCCACGCGTTACCTCACCGACGTGAGAGAACAGGACGACCTGAATCGGGTATGGGGCTCCTACCTCGGCGGTCACCTCCCCACGACGACGACGGTCGAGGTGTCACGGCTGGCTACCCACGCGCGCTGCAAACTCGAGATCAGCGCCATCGCCGTCGTTCCCGCGCGACGCCCCGTGCGGCCTGGCGCCTCGCGCCGCGCGCGAGCACGCGGGCGACGGTCGCGCTGAGCTGGCGGTGGGAACGCTCGGCTTCGTCGGATTGGGCGCCATGGGCGGGCGAATGGCCAAGCGTCTGCTCGCCGCCGGGCACGCGCTGGTCGGCTACAACCGCACGGCCAGCAAGGCTCGCTGGCTGGTCGATGCCGGCCTGCGACTGGCGAGCTCGCCCAAGGAGGTCGGGACCGCGGCCGAGGTGATCTTTATCATGGTCACCGATCCCGCCGCGCTCGAGGCGGTCAGCGAGGGGCCGGACGGTCTCCTCGCCGGCCTGCGGCCCAACGCCGTCATCATCGACATGAGCACGGTGAGCCCCCAGGCCTCGCGCGCCCTGGCCGCGAAGGTGACGGAGCGCCGCGCGGCCATGCTCGCCGCCCCCGTCTCCGGCAGCCCGATCACGCTCGATGCCGGCCAGCTCTCGTTCATGGTGGGGGGCGATTCTGCCGTCCTCGACCGGGTGCGGCCCTATCTCAGCGCCATCGGCCCGACCATCACGCACGTCGGCGAGGTCGGCCTGGCCAGCGCGATGAAGATCGCCACCAATCTGGGGTTGGCCGTGCAGATGCTCGCCTTCTCGGAAGCGGTCGCCCTCGCCGAGAAGGCCGGCATCGCGCGCGAACGCGCGGTCGAGGCACTTCTCCGGTCGGTGATCGCCTCACCCATGGTGAGGTACCGAGGACCTTTTGTTCTCCAGATGCCGAGGGAGGCGCTCTTCGACGTGCCCATGATGCAGAAAGATCTGGGCCTCGCCCTCGAGATGGGGCGAACGCTCGGCGTTCCGCTTCCCACCACGGGCGTGACCCAAGAGATGCTCACCGCCGCCCGCGGTCTCGGGGTGGGACACTTCGACTTTGCCGTGGTCTTCGACGTCCTAGCCGCAATGGGGGGTCTGGCTCCGAGCATCAAGCCTCGCTGACCGCGCTCCGAGCGTGGGGGGATGGGGGGCGATGTCGGTGCCCCATCGTCAACGCGGGGTGAGCGTGGCGTGGCCGCTCGTGGGATCGATGGTCAACGTGAAGGCGTTCAGCAGATCACGGCCAAGCAAGCCGTCGACGTCGGGCGCCGGCACGTCGTGCACCACCACCGCCACCGGGCCGAGGCGAGCGCCGGCGATGTCGAGGCGGGGCACGGTGACCTCGAACGCGTGACTCGCCCCGGTGACGCCGATCACGCGCACGGGCCGCCCGCGGCTGGCGTCCAGCCCGGCCCGCGCGACCGCCGCCGGCGCCAGCATCGTCCGGTCCGCGCCGGTGTCGAGCATCAAGGTCAGTGGCACCCCGTTCAGTTGGGCGGTCACCATGATGGGTTCGCCCCCGGAGAGCGGAATCGTCGCCGGCGAGGGCACGGGGGGAGCGGGCGAGTCACTGGGAGGGCGCCAGGCGTCGATGACATGCACGTCGTCGCGGTGTTGCTCGGGGATATTCTCGGGGTTGGTCGTGAGATGCACCACCCCGGTGGCATCGGTCCAGCGATAGACCTGTGCGGCCGCCGGCGCCCCGCTGACCAGGATGATGGCGAAAGCGCCGGTGGCGATTGCTCTCACGTCACACCTCGACCGGTCCGCTCACCGATCCCACGACGTCGCCGAAGGCTCACGGCCCTGTCTGGCAACCGCACCCCCTCACAGAATCACTTTCTTGTCCCGCAAGGTCGCGATGTCGGCGGGCGAGTACCCGTACTCGGTCAGCACGGCCTCGGTGTGCTCGCCGCGCGCCGGCGCTGGCCGACGCACCGGCGGCCGCATGCCGGCGAACGTCAGGGGTATGCTGACGATGGGAATGTCCCCCAGGCGTGGATGCCGCACCCGCTGCACGATGCCGCGCGCCTGCGTCTGCTCGTCCTGGAGCACCTGGGGCACGGTATTGACCGGCGTGGCCGGTACGTCGTGCGCGTGAAGCAACTCGATGAGCGGAGCCCGATCGTGCTTGCCGATGGCCTCGCCGAGGGTCGACTCCAGCTCCGTCCGGTGCTTCACGCGCTCCACGTTGGTGGCAAATCTCGGCTCTTCGGCCAACGCGGGCCGCCCCAGGGCGGTGACCAGACGCCGGAACAGCCGGTCGTTGGCGCCCGCGATGAAGATCCACTGACCATCTCGGCAGCGGAAGTTGCGATAGGGCGAGAGCGACGGATGGGCGGAGCCCAGCGCCCTCGGGATACTGCCCGTGAGGAGATTGCCCTCGGCCTGGAAATTGAGCAGCCCGAGGGCCGTCTCCAGCAGCGAGCCGTCCACCCGCACCCCCTGGCCGCTGTGCGCGCGCAGCAACAGCGCGTTCACCACCCCGAAGGCGCAGAGAATGCCGGTGGTCAGGTCGAGAAAGGACACCCCGCAGCGAACAGGCGGCCCGTCCGGCTCCCCGGTGATGCTCATGATCCCGCTGAAGGCCTGCATGAGGGCCTCGTACCCGGCCTCGTGCGCGCGCGGGCCCGTGCGGCCGAAGGCGGAGACGGAGCAATACACGAGTTGGGGGTTGAGAGCGGCCAGGGTCTCATAGCCCAGACCGAACTGCTCCATCGTCCCCGTCCGGAAGTTCTCCACCAGCACGTCGGCCCGGCTCACCAGGCGCTTGACGAGCTCGACGCCCTCAGGGGTCTTGAGGTCGACGGCGATGCCGCGCTTGTTCCGATTGTTGACGATGAAGCCTGCCGACTCGCCGTCCTTGTGCGGGGGCCACGTACGCGACTCGTCGCCGCTGGCCGTGTCCTCGATCTTGACAACGTCCGCCCCCATGTCACCGAGCAGCGCGCAGCAGAAGGGCCCGGCCAGCACGCGGGAGAGATCGACAACGCGAATGCCCTCCAGGGCGAGTCTCATCGCCCCCTCCGGGGAGGCGGGCAATCGCACCGTGGCGCGAACCGCGAGGCCCGCTGCATGTGCTGTTCCGGCACAACGACGCAGCGCTCGGTTGCCAAGGCGTCCACGGTGTGCGGCCGTCGATCGAGCATGGCGAGCGCCATCGAACCTCCTCGGTGAAGAGCGGCGGCGGCTCAGCGCGTCGCACGCGGTGGGCCACCCCGTCCTCACTGGCTCAGGTATGCGATCAACCTCGGGGTGGCGGAGGAGAGCATCCGCATCGGCAACGGTACCGGCATCCCATGTCCCCGCGGGATCCTACCATTTCTAAACCCAGTTACTCATGCCGAGCAAGGCGGCCAGCTCAATGGTGACACGCCACGCAGTCGAGCGGCGCCTGCCGTCCCTTCGTCTTGTTCTGTTCGCGATGGCAGTCGATGCACCAGCCCATCGTGAACGGAGGGGCCGCGGGACGCAGCCCGACCAGGTTCTGGAGATCGTTGACGAGCGAAGGTCCCGTCCGCGCACCGACGACCCGCATCTGCTGGATGGGGCCGTGGCAGCCCTGACAGGGGAGCCCGGCCTGCATGTGGGGCTTGTGCGTGAAGTAGGTGAACTCGGGAATCTTGAAGACCCGGATCCAGGGGATCGGCTCGCGCTTCTCCCAGTACTGGTGGATCTTGCGGATCTCGGGGTTGTCCTGAGCCCCGATGATCTTGTGGCATCCCATGCAGCGATCCACGGACGGCACGCCTGCGGACGGAGAGCGTCGTGCCTCCGCGTGGCAGTACTGGCAGTCGATTCGATAGGAGCCGGCATGGATGAGGTGACTGAAGAAGATTGGCTGTCGCGGTGCTCCCGGCGTGGTGACGATCGGTCGAGGATCGTCCGGCTTGAAGGGTGGATCGGCCATGGAGCGCAGGTAAGCCACGATCTGGCGGATCTGTTCCTCGTTCAAGTTGCCCCGGAAGGGCGGCATGCCGGGGGAGAGCCCTTCGGCGGGACCTCCGTTGAGGACGACGTTGACGAAAAACTCTTCGGGAAGCTGGTTGAACCGCCGGCCATCGGTCAAGTTCGAGGGCTTGGAGGCGAAGCTCGCCGCCGAGGGGCCATCACCTCGGCCGGACTCGCCGTGGCACACGGCGCAGTACATGGTGTACAGCGCCTGCCCGGGCCCGGGCGCAGTGGCAGGAGCGGGCGTAGCGGCCAGCCCGCGTAGACCCAGGAGCGCCGTGGCGCCGGCGATGACCGCGGCGCCGAGCACCGCGGAGACCCTCCACACGGTGTTACTCCACGTCTTCTCGGAGCTGTCGCTCGCGCCTGCGCAGGTAACCGTCCCGCACCGCGGTGTAGAGATCGAGGGTCGTTTCCTCGACGCCCTGGAACAATTCGTAGTTGAGCGCGCGCTCGTTCACCATCTCGCCCACTCCGATGGAAATGCCTTCGGGCCAGAAGTCGATCAGAAACCACGCGATGGGATTGATGGCCGAGTCGGCGAGTCGCCCGATAAAGTCCCTGACCGTGGCCGGAGGGAGAAACGGCGGAACGAAGAAGGGCCCCGGCCCCACGCCCCAGCGGGCCATCGTCTGGCCGAAGTCGGCCCGCGACTTGGGGATTCCGAAGTAGTCGGTGGCCGGATTGAACAGCCCGCCGAAGCCCATGACCGTGTTGATGAAGAAGCGCGAGGTCTCGATGAAGGCGCCCCAGAAGCGCAACTGCAAGAGATGGTTGACCAGGCGCGCGGGATACCGGATGTTGTCGAAGCCGTTGGAGATCATGAGCTGAAACGGCTCCGGCATGATGTGTCGATACACGTTGGCCGTCGGCTTCATCACGTACTTGTCGACGTTGTAGTTGAACGCGAACATCCGCTCGTTGTAGGGCTCCCAGGGGTCGTAGTCCTCGGGGACGTCGCCGATGGTCGTCTCGCGGACCTGCGCCATGCCTGCGGTGGGATCGCCGCCGACCGCGTTGGTCGGTTCACCTGCGGCCTCGGGACGCTGGGTACCCGCGCGGCCCGTCGGCGCATTCCCCGCTCGGTGAGCCGCGATGCTCGGCTCGGCCACCGCGACGGCGGTGTGCTCACCGGCGGCGATAATCAAAGGTATGCCGACGGCCGCCAGCGCGTTGTCGTCGGTGGAGACCCCCTCGCGGTGCGGGACGCTTCCGTCGTGGCGGTCGCCGTCGGGCGACAGGGTTGGTGCGGCGAGAGAGATGGTCGCCGAGGCGGTCGAGCCCGCCTCGAGCGCTCGGGACAAGGTGCCGCAGCCGATGGCCGTGAGGGCGATGACGGCGAAGAAGATCGGCGGACTCAGGCTGGCTACGGACGAGCGGCGCAAGCATCCCCTCCTGCTGTCGTTGCGGGTGTTTCCACACTATATGCGAAGTCTGCGGCTTTATGGCCGAGATCGCGAGTCTCCCGGGGGCCGGGCCTTGTCACTGGGCCGCTGCCCCGGTTAAGGTGGAGGGGATCCGCTGGTCCCGATCATCCACGCGAAGGAGAGCGATGCCGCGCAGCCGACCGCGAGAGTTCTGGTGTCCTGTCGTCCAGGAGACCGTCCTGATTCGTCTCAAGCGGCCGCCCGGCTTCGGGCGACCCCAGGGCTACTTCGTTCAGTGCAACCAACTGGATTGCCAATACGTCGACGAGAACAAGCCGCCCTGCCCGCTTCACATCGGTCTGTTCGCCGACGAGATTCGCGCGGCCGAGGAAGCTCGGGCCCGCCGAGATTAGCGATCGCCGAGCTCGCCGCGCCGAGATTGGTGGCGACGAGCCGTCGCCACCGTCACCCGCGCCGGAATGCGCTCGGCACGGGGCTGTGAAACTCGACAGCGTGTCCGCGCGGATGCCGGAACCCCAGTTGCGTGGCGTGCAGGGCGAGCCGGTGCCCCGGGTCGGGGCGGCTGCCATGGTCAGTATCGCCAACCACAGGATGGCCGGCATGGGCGAGTTGGGCGCGAATCTGACTGCGCCGCCCCGTGACGAGCGTCAGCTCGAGCAGTGTCGTGCGCCGGTGGCGCTCCAGGACGCGATACCGGGTGATGGCCTCCTTTCCCCGCGGGCCCTCCAGGGTCGGTCGAACGCGCAGGGACCGATCCTGAATCAGGCGATCGGTGAGAACGCCCTCGTCCTGCGCCACCCGTCCCTCCACGAGGGCCACGTAGATTCGCCGCACAGAGCGAGCGGCGAACTGCACCTGGAGCGCGCGCTTGGCTTCGGGAGACTTGGCGAAGCACAAGAGCCCCGAGGTCTCGCGATCGAGGCGATGCACGATGAAGATTCGCCCGGTTCCCGCAGGCCACGCGCCCTGCGGCGTGACGCCGCGCCGCGAGGCGAAATAGTCGGCGAGCATCCGGTAGGCGGTGCGGCGCCGCTCGTGCGGGGTGGCGATGCTGAGCAGGCCCGGCGGCTTCTCGATGACGACGATGTCCTGATCGTCGTGGACGAGGCGGAGTGAATGGGGAAATGCCACCGAGGGATTGCCCAGCTCCACGCGGTCGCCGGCCCGCAGCTCCACGTCGCCACGGCGAACGACCTCGCCGTTGACCCGCACGCGTCCCGCGCCCAACCAGTGCTTGCGCGCGCGACCAGAGCTCTCGGGGTAGAGCGCGCGGAGCCGATCCACTAAGAACAATAGCGGAGACGCGGAAGAGGCGTCAGGGTGCGGGCGGGCGCAGGACGAGGACCGCGGTCGGCGTCAAGTAGGTCCGCGCCGCGCGCTGTACGTCAGCCGCCGTCACCGCCGCCAATGCTTGCCGGTAGCGCTCGGGGTACTCGAGTCCCACGCCCTCGATCTCGTAGAAGGCGAGGTACCAGGCCTGCCGCTCGTTGGTGCGCCGATCCATGTCGTACTTGCCGAGCGTATACGCCTTGGCCCGCGCCAGCTCCTCCTCGGGCACGCGCTCGTCTCGGATGCGCGCGATCTCGCGGAGCAGCCCCTCCTCGGCCTTCGCGGCGCTCTCCGGCGATGTGCCCAAATAGAGGATGAGCGCGCCGGGCCCGCGCATCGGGTCGTAGAAGGCGGTAGCGGTATAGGCCAGCGCGCTCTTGTCGCGCAACTCGACGAACAGCCGTCCGGCCATGCCGCCGCCCAGGATGCCACTCAACACTTTGACCGCGGCGTAGTCAGGATGGTCGAGGGCAGGCGCCAAGCCGCCGGCGACGACCTGCGCTTGCTGGGCCGGTTGCTCGACGACTCGACGCAGTGACGCCGCCGGGCGTTGGCCGAGCGGAACCGGTGGCGTGAGGGAGAGATCGGCGGCGGCGCCCTCACGCGTCAGCCCTCCGAAGAGACGTCGGGTCTCAGCGACGACGTCGTCCGCGCGCACCTGCCCACTCACCGCGAGCACCATCCGCGGCGGCCGGTAGAAGGCCCGGTAGCGAGCCACGATGGCGGCGTGATCGATCCGGCGCAGGGTCTCCGACGTCCCCAGGGTCGGCAGTCCATACGGGTACGGGCCATACAGGAGGGCGTAGAAGGCGTCGAAGGCATGGGACGCCGGACTGTCGAGTCGACGCTGCACGCGGCGCAGCAGCCATTCGCGCTCCCGATCGACCTCCTCGGGCGCCAGCTTGGGCTCGAGAGCCAGCTCGGCGGTGAGGCCGAGCAGCTCGCGCCAGAAGCGGGCGAGGGCCGAGGCGCGGATCTCCGAGTAATCGATGTCGCCGGAGGCGCTGAGCTTCCCCCCGAGCGCGGTGATCGCGTCGGCCAGCTCGGCGCCGCTGCGCTTGGTGGTTCCCTTCATCATCACGGCTTGGAGAAAGTTGGAGATGCCCGCGTTCTCCGCGGTCTCCCAGCGGGTCCCCATTCTGGTCATCAGCGACAGCGCCACCACGGGGGCCACGGGATTCTCGCGCACGAGAATGGTGAAGCCGTTGTCGAGGCGCTCCACCCGGATGGCATCCGCCGCCTGCGCCGCTCCCGACAGCAGCCCGGCCACGATGGCGGCGGCGAGGAAGGTGGCGACGCTCACCGGCCGAGCTCCTGCGGGATCAAGCGCACCCGGGCGTAGTTGTCGTCGCCGAAGTATTTGCGGGCGGCCGCCTGAATCTGGGCGGCGGTGATGTGGCGCAGTCGCGAGAGATACGCGAGCTCGTCCTTTAGGTTGTACGTCACTTCCGCTTGGCCGTAGGTCTTGGCGAGCCCTTCGGCCGTCTCGATGTCGAACGCGTAGAGTGATTCCGCGGAGATGATCGCCCGCTGCCGTTCTGCCTCGGTGACCCCCTCTTCCCGGACGCGGCGCAGCACCTCCAGGATTGACGTCTCGGCGCGGTCCAGGTTGGCGGGCTCCAGGCGAGCCGTCACGGTGGCCAGGCCACTGAACTGCCAGGCGCCGTATCCGGCCTCGATGGTGTCGACGAGCCCCTGCTGGTCGCGGAGAACCCGGTTGAGCCGAGAGCTCGGCGAATCGCCCAGGATGTAGGTGAGCAGGTCCACGGCGAAGACATCCGCGTCAGCGACAGCGGGGGCGCGCCAGGCCATCCCGAGATAGGCCTGCTTCTCGAGGCGGCGGATGTCGCGCCGGCGCGAGCGGTCGAGCACGGGCACTGAAGGCAGCGCAGGCCCCCGGCCCTCACCCCCCGACAGGCGTCCGAAGGCCGCCTCGGCCATGGATTGCACGGTCACCGGCTTCACCGCGCCGACGACCACCAGCACCATGTTTCGGGGCACGTAGTACTTCTTGTAATAGCGGGCGAGCTGGTCACGCCCGAGCGCCTCGATGTCCCGGCGCGTTCCGAGGATGGGACGCCCGTAGGGGAACGGCTCGTAACCCAGCTCGTAGAGCCGCCGCACGAGCGCCTTTTCCGGATCGTCCTCCAGGAGGCTCATCTCCTCGAACACGACTTTCTTCTCACTGGTGATCTCGTCGGGCGGAAAACTCGCGTTGACGGCAATATCGGCCATCAGGTCGATGCCGGCTCGCACCTCTCGGGCCGGCAGCACGACATCGAAGTGCACGTAGTCGTACGAGGTGTAAGCGTTGCTGGTCCCGCCCAGGCCCTCTACCATGCGATCGATCGATCCCACGGGGCGCGTCGGCGTGCCCTTGAAGATCATGTGTTCGATATAGTGTGAGAGACCCAGCTCGTCCGCGGACTCCACGCGGCCGCCGACCCGAAACCAGAGCTGAAGGGCCACCACGTCGCTGGCGCGATGCTCTTGAGCAATGAGGACGACACCGTTGCCGAGCGCCGTCCGCACCGGTTCGGTGTCACCTGGCGCCATCGGCGAAGGGGCCGATCCCGCCGTCGCGCAGCCGCCGAGGAGGAGCACCAAGATGAGAGCGCGGAGGGCCGCACCGAGCGTCGGCACGCCCGATCGGACGGTCACGCGATCTCTCTCGGCTGGGTGATCCAGCTTCGCATGCGCCGCTGGGCAGCATACCAGAGGCGCACTCCCAGCAGGAGTCCGAGCGCGCCGGCGTAGATATACTGCTCGACACGGCCGACTTTGGCCAGCCACAGGAAGTGCAGGCTGGCGAGGATGCCGGCGGCGTACGCCAGGCGGTGGAGCCGGCGCCAGGTCGGCGCGCCCAGGCGCTTGACCATGCGCGAGGTCGAGGTGGCCGCCAGCGGGATCAAACAGAGGAGGGCGGCCATGCCCAAGGTGACGTAGGGGCGCTTCGCGATGTCCGTGCCCATCTGTCGCCAGTCGAAGAAGTGATCGACGGCGAGCCAGACGAGAAAATGGAGGCACACGTAGCAGAACGCGAAGAGCCCGAGCAGGCGGCGCAGCGGCATCTGCCAGGCGATCCCGAACAGCAGGCGCATTGGGGTGAGGGCGAGGCTGGCGAGCAAGATGCGCAGCGCCCAGTCGCCCAGCCAGTTCGTGATGAAGCTGATGGGATTGGCGGTGAGATCGCCGGTCCACGCCCACGTGGTCAGGAACGCCAAGGGGAGGAGACAGAGGACCCACACCCCGGCCTTCAACCCGAGTCGCGCGCGGCGGGACACGAGTCAGTAGTACTTCCCCAGATCCATGCCCGTGTAGAGCGACGCCACCTGGTCGTATCCGTTGAACATGAGGGTCTTGCGCCGGCGGAACTCGCCGATTCGGCGCTCGGTGGCCTGACTCCAGCGCGGATGGTCTACCGTTGGGTTGACGTTCGAATAGAAGCCATACTCGCTCGGTTGGGCCTTGTGCCACGCAGTCTTGGGCTCGTCGCTGGTGAGCCGGATGCGCACGATAGACTTGGCGCTCTTGAAGCCGTACTTCCACGGAATCACGACGCGCACGGGAGCGCCGTTCTGGTGGGGCAGCACCTTGCCGTACATCCCGAAGGTGAGGAGCGTCAGCGGGTGCATGGCCTCGTCGAGCCGTAGCCCCTCGATGTAGGGCCACTCGAGGCTCGAGAAACCGAAGAGGCCCTTGCGCTGGCCCGGAAACTGCTCCGGGTCGACCAAGGTCGCAAACTCGACGTACTTCGCCTGGCTGGTCGGCTCCACCCGCTTCAAGAGGGCCCCGAGCGGGAAGCCGATCCAGGGAATCACCATCGACCAGCCCTCCACGCAGCGCAGCGAATAGATGCGCTCTTCCATGGGCGCCAGCTTCATGAGGCTGTCGATATCGAAGGGGCGGGGCTTGGCCACCAAGCCCTCGACCTGCACGGTCCACGGCCGCGGCCGCAAGGTGTGCGCCAGCCGGGCGGGATCGTCCTTGTTGACGCCGAACTCGTAGAAATTGTTGTAGGTGGTGGCCTCCTCCCATTTCGTCGTCGGATCGGCCAGCCGGTACGCGGCATTCGGCGTGGCGGCCAGCCCGGCTGGCGCGGGCGGTGCCGCCTCCGAGTGCGCGGCGGTGCCGACCAGAGCCACCGCCCCAAGGCCCGTCATGAAGGCGCGCCGATTGAGGTAGACGGTTTCGTCGGTGACGTCGGACTCCCGGATCATCGGAGCGCGTCGGATCAGCATGGGGTGTCCTCCCGCTCGCGTTCTAGCATCTCACGCTCACGCGAATCTGTAGCCCTGTCCGTGCACGGTCAAGATGAACGCGGGACAGTCGGGGTCGACCTCGAATTTCCGCCGCAACCTGAGGATATGCGTGTCCACCGTGCGCGTGGTGGGAAAGCGCTCGTAACCCCACACCTGATCGAGCAGCCGCTCCCGCGTGACGATCTCCCCGCGGTGTTCGACCAGATAGACGAGCAGATCGAACTCCTTGCGCGTCATCGGAACCTCGCGCCCGCCCTTGAACACTTGCCGGGCCTGGATATGGATGCGGACGTCGCCGAAGGCCAGCAGCGCCGCCTTGCGGCGCGGTCCCGGCCGCCGGAGCACCGCGTGCACGCGCGCCATCAGTTCCCGCACCGAGAAGGGCTTGGTGATGTAGTCGTCGGCGCCCAATTCGAGCCCGCGCACGCGGTCGGCTTCTTCCGCGCGGGCGGTCAGCATGATCACCGGCACGTCGATGCCGCGGCGGCGCAGCTCGCGGCACACGTCCCAGCCGCTCACTCTCGGCATCATGATGTCGAGCAGGATGAGGTCGGGCGCCTCCTGGCACGCCAGCGCCAGGCCCGTCTCCCCGTTGGTGGCGGCGAGCGTCTGGTAGCCCTCGAACCGCAGATTGTCTTCGATGCCCCGCACGATCTCCGGCTCGTCGTCGACGATCAGGACCCGCGGCACGGCTCAGCCGAGGGGAAGCCACAGGGTGAAGCGGCTCCCCTCACCCGGCGTGCTCTGCACGGTGATCCGGCCGCGGTGGGCCTCGGCGATATGCCGGACGAGAGCCAACCCCATCCCGCTCCCGCGCCGGCCCTGCGTCTCGCTCCGCCCCACCCGATAGAACTTGTCGAAGATCCGGGTCTGCTCCCCGCGCGGGATGCCGACGCCGGCGTCGGCTACGGAGATGGCCAGTTCCCCGTCGATGGCCCGCGCTTCGATGGCAAGCACCTTGCGCGCGGCTGAGTACTTGATGGCGTTGTCGAGCAGATTGGACAAGGCCTGGGAAACGGCTTCGCCATCCATCGGCACGTCGGGCAGATCGGGGGGTATGCACACCTCAACCTCGAATCCACCGCTCGTCAGCGGATGGCTGAAGGCCTCGAGGGTATCGCGGATCACGGGCTCGACGGCCGTGGGCACGATCGCGTAGGTGCGGCGGCCATCCTCGATGCGGGCGAAGTCCAGGACGTTCTCGATGAGCCGCGAAAGCCGCTCGCTTTCTCGCGCGATCACGCCGTAGTACTCCCTGCGCTGGGTCTCCTCGGTCACACGTCCCATCTCGAGCGTCTCTCCGAACATCCGGATCACGGAAAGCGGCGTCTTCAGATCGTGAGATACGTTGGCCACGAAGTCGGATTTGAGCTGGGCCATCTCCGCCTCCCGCCGCGCGAGGCGCCAGGTGACCGCGATACCGGCCACGATGACGGCCAGGAGCGCGGCGAACGCGCACGTGAAGAACATCACCTGGCGACGGACGGCCTGGCGCGGCGAATCGCCGGGAGGCTGGTAGACCGCCAGGCGCCAGCTGGCCAGTCGCTCACGAAACGGCACGGCGGCCAGGCGATCGGCACCTGCGAGCGACTCCTTGCTAAAGATCGGCCGATCGCGGCCGTCGACGACGGCGAGGATGGTGGGCGCTTCCAGCGCGCGGACGGTGCGAGCCAGGATGGCCTCGCACAGGACCTCGATGTTCCAAGTCAAGGTGGCGAGGGCCGGCCGCCCATCCGGACCACGGAGGATAGTCGCCAGCGCGATCTGGTCGCCACCCGTCAGCTCCCGTCGTCCACCTCGGTCCCAGAATTCCTGCGAGACCTCGGCCAGGAGCCGGGCGAAGATGAGCGCGTCGCTCTCATGGCGCGTCGCCGGGTAGAGCAACTCGCCGCCGCGATCGAACAGGTAGAGCCGGCGCACGAGGGAGTGAGCCTTCAGGAAGGCGTCGAGCGATGCCGCCAGCGGAGCCGGCGCATCGAGAGCTCCCTGGAGCTGGCCGAGCATGTCGTTCTCCGTTTCGCGCAAGGTCATTTCGATCTTGTCGACGGCCATCGCCGCCATGTCGCGCGCCTGCTCGCGGAAGAGGAGGTCGGCCGAGGTCTGCCAGTGGCGCAAGGAGACGTAGCCCAGGACAGCCACGATGGCGGCCGGCACCGCAATGGCCAGGAGAGCCAGGAGCCAGAGGCGGGCGCGGATGGACGTCAGGTCGGACTCACCCGTTCTCCGCCAGAAGTCGCCGGATCATGGCGTCCATCTCCTCGTACGCGCCTTCGCCGATGTGTCGGTACCGAATGATGCCGACCCGATCGATGAGGACAGCCGTGGGCCACGCTCGCACCCCGTAGCGCTTCCAGATGGCCATGTCATTGTCCTGCACCACCGGGTACCGGACGCCCAACTGCGTGCAGGCGTTCACCACGCTGTCGCGCGAGCGCTCCCAGAAAAACTCCGGGCTGTGCACGCCGACGATGGTGAGTCCGCGCGCCTCGTACCGTTCGTGCCAGGCCCGCAACTGCGGGATCACGTGTTGGCAGTTGATTCACCCGTACGTCCAGAACTCCACCAACACCACACGCCCGCGCAGCCCGTCGAGGGTAAGCGGGGCGCTATTGATCCACGGTCCGCCCGTGACGTCCGGGGCGGGCTGGCCGATGCGGGGCGCCTGCGCTCGGGCCGGGAGCAGCCCCACCAACAGCAGGGCCACGGCGCCGACCAGTATCACCCCTGCCGACGATCGTGTCCTCATGGATGCCAGTCTCGATCGGGGCGAACCGAAAGTCGTCACAGCGGTGTCAAATCGTACGCGGACGGTGGGGCCCCAGCCCCACGCCGTCCTGCGGCTCGCACTACTGCAGACGCTCGCCTCGGACGGTGGGGCCCCAGCCCCACGCCGTCCTGCGGCTCGCACTACTGGCTCGACGGAGCAGGCGGGCGACGCTCGGGAGTTGACTGAACTTTGACACGCCGTGCGGTCGATGGGGCATCCTAGAAAGCGTGACCACACCACCACGCCCCTATCGTCAAACGGATCCACGGATCTCGGCGTGAACGCCAACGATCCCATGGCTGCTGCGCCAGGCGCCGAGCGCTCCTGATGGCGCCTTCCATCTCGCTCATCATTCCGGCGCGCAACGACGCCGAGGCTCTCGGCCGGACGCTCGATCATCTGGTCACACTCTCCCACCAGGGCGACGTCGAGGTGATCGTCGCCGCGGCGGGATCCGCGGACGAGACCGCGCGCGTTGTGGGGGGGCGGGCGCGCGCCCTGACCCCCGTGGGGTCGACCCGCGCGGCCCTGATGAACAACGGCGCATCCGTCGCGGGCGGCGACATCCTGTGGTTCCTGCACGCCGACTCACTGCCCCCGGCTGACGCCGTATCGCTCATCAAAGGGGTGATGGCTGACGATCGCATCGTGGGTGGCGCCTTCGCCCACCGCTTCATCGAGCCGGCGTGGAGTCTCGCCGTCATCAACCTCATCAACCGCATCCGCTATCGCCTCACGCGGAACTACTACGGCGACCAGGGGATCTTCGTCCGTGCATCGGTCTTCCGCGATCTCGGCGGCTATCCAGATCTCGCCCTCATGGAGGATTTGATCCTGAGCCAGCGGCTCAAACGCCTGGGTAAGACCGCTCTCATCAGGACACCAATCCTCACCTCGGGGCG
This sequence comes from Candidatus Methylomirabilota bacterium, assembly GCA_046726415.1. Classification (GTDB taxonomy): domain Bacteria; phylum Methylomirabilota; class Methylomirabilia; order Rokubacteriales; family CSP1-6; genus CAVWFS01. The sequence continues at coordinate 21,968 of JBKPAK010000008.1, read as the reverse complement.
GCGCTTCCTCGCCCGCGGCCCCTGTCGGACGTTTGCTTTCATCGTGTGGCTGCTGTTGCTCCACACGCTCGGACTGGATACCCAGCGCTACGCACGTCGCTGGCGAGGTCCGGACGACCGGCCGCCGGGGAGCCCATGGGTGTCATCGGTCCCGCGAGGCTCCCTCCCGTGAGGTCCACGGCGCGCATCCTCGTGACGGGCGTCACTGGCTTCATCGGGGGCGCGGTGGCCCGGCGCCTGCTCGCCGGAGGCGCGCCCGTCACCGTGTTGGCGCGGTCTCGCCACGGCGAGAGCGCGACGGCTCGGGTTGCGGCGGCGCTGGGTGGGCGGCGGGAACCGGTCGACCTCGAGCTCATCGAGGGCGATCTCGGCGAACCCGCCGCCGGCCTCGCCGCGGCCGAGCGCACCCGGCTCCGCGATACGGTGGAGACGGTGATCCACTGTGCGGGCGAAACCGCCCTCTTCCCCGAATGTCCCGAGGGCTTCTACGCCAGTCACGTGCACGGGCCAGTGAGCCTTCTGGAGATGCTCGCCCCGGGACGCCTCGCGACGTGGGCGCAGCTCTCCACGGCCTACGTCTGCGGGCGACGCTCCGGGACGGTCTTCGAGACCGAGGGCGACGTCGGCCAGGATTTCCGCAACCCCTACGAACGCGTGAAGCTCGAGGCCGAGACGGCGATCCGCGCGGCCGGCGGGCGCCGGGGGCTCGACGTTCGCGTGTTCCGGCCGAGCATCGTCGTGGGGCGGGCGCCGGAGACGCCCGGTGGCACCCCTTCGAATCTCTTCTTTCAGTTCATTCGCATAGCCTCCACCCTCGCCGCCGGAGCCACCGTGCCCCTGCGCATCGAGGCCGCGCCTGGCGCTCGCTTCAACATCGTACCGATCGGGTATGTGGCCCGCGGGATTCTCGCCCTCGCGCGATGCTCGGAGGCGGCCGGCGGTACCTTCCACCTCGTGGTGGCCGATGCCCCCCGACAGGATGCGATGCTTCGCATGCTCACGACGCGACTGGGCGTGCGGGGCTTCGCCCTCGTGGATGCGCGCGGGCGTCCCATCGCCGACGCCTCTCGGCTCGAACGCCGCCTCCGCGCAATGCTCGGGCGCTACCGCGACTATCTGACTCACGACGTCTGCTTCGACGACCGCCATGCGCGCGGCATCCTGGGGCGCCATGGTCTGGCGCCGGCAACGCTGCAGGGCGCCGAGGTCCGCCGACTGATCAACCACGCGTTTCATGGGCGGCGGAGCCGAGCCGGCCTGGGGTCTGAACGATAGCCCAGTTGACTCGTCGGGACGGACTCGCCCTCCGGCTTCTTGTCCTCGGCCTGCTTGCCCTGGGAAGCGGGACCGCGTCCGCCCAATCTCCCTTGCTCGCCGAGCTGGACGCGGCGGCGAAGCAGTATCACGAAGATCCCGCCCAGCTCGATCGCCTGCGCGCAGCGTTCGAGCGCGCGATCGCCGCGGATCCCACTCCTTCTCACTGGACTGGACTTTCGCGAATCTGCTTCCTGTGGGGCGACATCCGGGCCACCACCCGCGAGCAGAAGCTCGAAGCCTATGACCGCGGCCGGAAGGCCGGCCAGCGGGCTGTCGAGCTTTCGCCCAGAGACGCTTCGGCGCACTTCTGGTACGCCACGAACACCGGAAGGTGGGGTCAGATCAATGGGGTGGTGCGCTCGCTGTTCCTGCTGTCCACCGTTCGCGAGCATCTCAGCACTGCCCTCCAGCTCGATCCGAACCTGACCGGCGCCTACGTGGTTCTCGGCTACGTCTACTACGAAGTCCCCGGGCTCTTCGGCGGGGATCTCGACCGCGCCGAGGAGAGCTTTCGCACCGCTCTCAAGCAGGTGCCAAACTTCACGACGGCACGGGTGGGCCTGGCTCGGACCCTTGCCAAGAAGGGCAAGGCCGCGGATGCGCGGCGCGAAGCCCAGGCCGTTCTCGACGAGCCGGCTCCCTTCAGTCCGGCCGACTGGACGATGAAGGACGCACCCGACGCCCGCGCGCTGCTGGAGTCTCTGAAAGACAAGCGATAGGTGGGCGAGGCGAGCTGACCCCGGTCGGCCCGCCGTCTCCGATGAGCCCAGAGGAAGACGACGAGCGTGCTGCAGAGGTTTCTCCGCTGGTACGCGCGCGGCCAGGCCGCCGCCGTGGCGCCCTTCGCCGTTGGCTCGCGCCTGCTGGATTTTGGCGCCGGCGAAGGCTACGTGGCGCCCGCGCTCATCCGGCTTCGCGGCGGCTGGGCTTGCTCGTGCGACGTGGGTCCGTTCCGGCGCGCTCCGGGGCCGTACGTCGTGTACGATGGCGCCCGCCTGCCCTTTCGCGACCATGCGTTCGACACGACCATCCTCCTGCTCACGCTGCACCACTGTGACGACGCCGGACGCGTGCTGGACGAAGCCTGGCGCGTGACCCGTCATCGGCTGGTGGTGACGGAATCCGTTGTGCGCAACCGGCTCGATCGCTTCTGGCTGGATCTCCTCGATGGGCGCGTCAACGCGCGCCGGCACGGCGGGGCCATGAACGTCCCTCTCGCTTTCCGGTCTCCGGAGGGGTGGCGCGACCTGTTCGTGTCGCGGGGCCTGCGCCTGGTCGAAACGCGTGCGCTCGGTTCGTGGTGGGAGAGTCTGGTCCACCACCCCGTCCTCTTCGCGCTCGACATTCCCCTCGGCCAGCAGCATCGCGGCCGATTGCGGTGAACAGCAGTCGCTCACCCCATCGCTTTCACGGCCAGGAACTCCCCGTTCCCGACGGGAACGAGACTCGTGACGAAGTCGGCATCCGCCTTGACCAGCGCCACGAACGGCGCCATCTGCTCCGGGTGAGAGGTGGCATTGTCGGCGACCAACAAGCCCCCGGGCCGGAGCACGCGCTTGAGATGCGGCCACCACCCTGGATACTCGGGACGCTCGGAGTCGAGGAAGATGAGGTCGACGCCGCCATCGGGCGAGCGCTCCAGCACTCGACCCGCGTCGTCGTGCAGGAGCGAGATGAAGGGTGCGAGGCCGGAGCGCGCGAAGTTCGCGGAGGCCAGGCCGACCTTGTCCTGGGATCGCTCGACCGTGGTGACCGAGCCGCCTGTCGCCCGGGCGGCGCTGGCCAACCACAGGGTCGAGTATCCATTGGAGGTGCCGATCTCGAGCACCCGGCGGGCCAGGGTGGCCCTGACCAGCATGGCCAGGAACTCGCCCGTGTCGCGGGTGATGTTGAGCATGCGACGCTGCCGCTCGGTCGTGGCTCTGTCGTTGGCCAGACCGAATTGCTCCAGCTCGGCCAGCAAGCTGGCGAGGAAGCTCGTCACGAGTCGCTCCTCCGGAAGGCCTGCGCGATGAACTCGGGGAACTGATCCTCCAACTCGGCGACCACGCTCTCCGCGACCTCCGCGGCCGTGCCGGGCCGTTCCTCGGGCGCGCTGCGGGACCAGGCATCCAGATACTCGTCCGATTCCGAGAGCCCCAGCTGCATGGCCACGGAGTCGACGAGAGACTGGAAGCGGTCACTGAGGGATCGAGAAACCGTCTCGTGCGCGTCGCGCGCCTCGACCACCGTCGGCACGCCTCGCCAGGAGATGATCTCGTAACTCGCCATGGGCGCGTTCGATGATAGCCCAGCCCTCATCCCGTACTATGACGTGGTGATCGACCGGCGATTCCGGGGGCGCTCGGCGGCGGGGGAGGTCGGCCGATGGGGCGCCATCGCGCTGCTCGCGGGGTTGGGCACCGCGGCGGCGGGGTGCGCGCCCTTCCCTCCAGCCCCTCCCCCGGTCGTCAATCCCTCGCCATGCTCCCCGGGTTGGCAGATGGGCGCCGACGGTACCTGCGTCCGGGAGCCATCGAACTTCGGGGGACCCCCGATCAATTTCGGCGTTCAGGCATGACGCCCGAACGATCCGCCGCGTTACGCCCCGGCCTGCCTGACACCTCACGGGAGCGTGGCCAGATCGTCAGTGGCCGGCGGGCGCCTCCCCGAAGCCATCCGACGACCTGAGGCGGTCGTCACTTCCGGGGATGTAACGCCGCTCCAGTTCCTGGAAGTGAGCCACGCGGGCCATCACGTGATGGCTCTCCGTCGGGTGGCCGGCTTTCACCTTCTCCAGCCGCCACTGCGCCTGCTCCTCGTCGCGCACCAGGTCCTCCATGGCGTTCCACACGGCGTACGTGCCGGCGTGGGCCGCGTAGAGGGTGATGAAGATGAACCGGTAGCCCAGATCACCCAGCTCCTTGAAGGTGAACGGGTGAGGGTCCTGGTTCCACCGGAAGGACGACGAGTAGTTGAACGCCAGCGGCAGGTCGGGATGGGTCTCCCGCATGGCGCGCGCGAACGCGACGGCCGGCTCGCGCGACGCATTCGACAGTTCGCACCACACGAGATCGACGCCGGCCTCGGCGTAGGCGCGGCCGCGCCAGATGGCCTCCTCCAGGCTGCCTCCCACCGCGCCGTAGGCATCCGTGCGCGCGATGATGACAAAGTCCGGATCGAGGCGGTTGCGCGTGTCGATGGCGGCGCGGTACTTGCCCAGCGCCGTTTCGCGGCTGACCACCGTCTTGCCGGCGATGTGGCCACAGCGCTTCGGAAATACCTGATCCTCGAGGTGGATCCCCGCCGCACCGGTCTTGATGAACTCCTGGACCGTCCGGATGGTGGAGAGCGCATTGCCGTAGCCGTCGTCGGCGTCGGCGATGACGGGAATCGATACGGCGCTGGCCACCATGTGGGCGACCCGCGCCACCTCGGTCTGCGTCAGGAATCCCATGTCCGGCCAGCCGTTGGCCATGGCCACCGAATAGCCGCTCAGGTAGATCGACTTCATCCCGACCCGCTCGGCAATCTGCGCGTCGAGCGGTGAGTACACACCGCCGGTGAACAGGTACGGCTCGGTCTTCAGCAGCTGGCGAAAGGCGCGTCCCGTGTGTTCCATGGCGTCTCCTTTCATACGCGGACGGCGGGGCCCCGGCCCCGCGGCGTCCTGCGGCTCGCCCGACTCAGGTCGCGAGGAAGGCGGTGGCGCACCACCGGCAATAGGTCTGGGCGTCGACTTCGATGGTGCAGCTTCGACAGCATGCCGCCCCGCAGTCGGGGCAGCGAGCGGCGCGGGTCGGCGGTTCCACGAGCATTCCGCACGTGCAGATGGGGGGCATGGTGGTCCTCCTGTGAAGGGTGAAGGCGCCCGCCCCCCGCGGCGCGTGGCCGTCGAGCGGCGAGATCGCGCAGCGAGGCAGGAGGGCGCGGACTCCAGGGATACGGCGCCACCGCCGCAGCAGGGCGGCACCACAGGCGAGACAGCCGAGCAGCTCGAAGGTGTGCGACAGGTCTCGTCCACAATCACACCGAGCGGGCATGGTCTCCTCCGGGCCTCGTGGTGATGCGCCGGGGTCAGCATGCCGCGTCGATCGATCTCGATCAAAATCATTGTTTCTATCAGGGCGATAACAGATTATTTTTATCGGCCTATACAGCGCGAGAATCAGGAGGTGCCGCCGTGGAGATCGGGCAGATCGAGGCCTTCCTGGCCGTGGGTACCTTCGGCGGATTCCGGCGGGCGGCCGAGGCCCTGCGGCTCACCCAGCCGGCGGTCAGCGCGCGCATCCGCGCGCTCGAAGACTCCCTCGGCGTGTCCCTTTTCGAACGCGGGTCGGAGCTCGGCCTCTCCCCGGCAGGCCGCGCGCTGCGCCCCCAGGCCGAGCAGCTTCTACGCGCGGTGGCCCTCGCCCGCCAGGCTGTGCACGATCTGCGCCCCGCCGCGGGCGGCGCCGTGCAGATTGCCGCCGCCCTCTCGATCTGCACCTATCTGTTACCCGACGTGCTCAAGCGCTTTCGAGCCGCCCACCCGGGCGTCACCATCACCGTGCGATCGGGCCACTCCAAGGAAGTCTTGGACATGGTCCTCCGCGGTGAGGCGGAACTGGGACTGGCCCGGTCGCTGCACCATCCCGAGGTCGAGACCCTTAGCCTACGCGACGACCCGCTCATCCTCATGGCGGCGCCGGCGGCCTGGCCGCGACGCACCCGGGGCCTACGGCTTCAGGAGCTGGCTGATCAGCCGCTCATCTTCTTCGATCGCGGTTCGAGCGACTGGACGCTGACCCACGGACTCTTCCGCGCGGCGGGACTCGTGCCCAATGTGGTGATGGAGGTCGAGACGATCGAGACGGCCAAGCGCATGGTGGAACGAGGTCTTGGCCTGACCCTCCTTCCCCACTTGGCCGTGGCGCGCGAGATCCAGGATGGCAAGCTCCTGGCCCTCGATATCGTGGACGCCGAGCCCCTCCGGCGCAGCCTCGACGTCATCCATCCGCGGCAACGTCCCCTCAAGGTCGAGGCCCGGGCGTTGCTTCAGGTATTCCGGGCCGCCGTCCGCGAGGTTCCCGCGCCGCACGCCCGGCGCCGGCCGTCAGCTCGCCGCACCCGACCACGGGCGCTCGGGCGCGGTGGCGCGGTGGCGAGGGAACGTCGCGAGAGCTGACCGAGCGAGGGCGCCTCCGCGCATTGCCGGACGTGCTGACAAGTGTTCCGCAGATCGCCGGTCGTACCGATCAGCACTCGGCGGCGAACAGCGCGGGATCGAGCAGCTGCGCCGGCTCGAGTCCCACGATGGGGGCGAGCGGGGCGGGCCAGTCGGCCACGGCATCGGCCGGCGCGCATCCCACCAGCTCGTACTCTCGCACCGCTGTGCCCCGGCGGGCCGCCTCGGCCGCGATCGTCTGGGCAACCGTGAGAAGTGACGTGCGCCGGTTGTCGATGAGATTCAGCGACACCTGCACGAGCCCGCGGCTGGGTAGCCTCACCCCCATGGCCTGCACGCCCTCCAGACCTCCTGACGACGCGCGAATGGCGCGTGCGATAGCCCGAGCCACGTCGACGTCGTCGCCGTCGAGAACCGCGTTGAACGCGATGAGGGGACGGCGAGCACCCACGACACAAGCGCCGGCGGTGGGATGTGGCGCCGGCGGACCGGCGTCCGGCCTCCCGTCAGGACCGCTGAGGCGGTGGGCGAGTTGCTCGAAGCCCCCGCGGCGCAGCTCCGGCAGCTCGCGGCGGGCCGGACTCCGCGCCGCTTCACCGTAGAAAAAGACGGGCAGCTGGCACGCCGCGGCCAGGGCGGCTCCTAGTCGGCGCGCGGCGGCGACGGCATCGTCCATGGATGAACCGCGGAGGGGTACGAAGGGAATGACGTCGACCGCGCCCACGCGGGGATGGACGCCGTCATGTCGCCGGAGGTCGATCAGGTCGATGGCCACGACGGCTAGTGCGAGGGCCGATCTCTCCACGGCCGGAGCCGAACCCAGGAACGTGAAGACGGACCGATGATGATCGACATCGCTATGCACGTCGATCAGATCGGCGCCTCCGGAACGGACGGCCTGAGTCAGGGCGCGGATCACGCGAGGGTCGCGACCCTCGCTGACGTTGGGCACGCACTCGAGCCGGGTCGGCGCGGAAGGCGAGGGTGTGCTCAGCGGCTCAGAACAGCCCGACGACGTTCCCGTCTTTGTCGATGTCGATCGACTCCGCCGCCGGCTTCTTGGGAAGGCCGGGCATCGTCAGGATGTCGCCGGCATACGCCACCACGAACCCGGCCCCCGCCGCGAGCTTGGCGTCGCGGATGGTCACGGTAAAGTCGCGGGGCCGACCCAGCTTCTGGGGATCGTCCGACAGCGAATTCTGGGTCTTCGCCATGCACACGGGCAGATGGCCGTGGTCCATGGTTTCGTACTTCGCCAGCTTGGTGGCCGCGGCCGTGAGCAGGGTCACGCCGGCAGCTCCGTAGAGCGCTCTGGCGATGGCGTGGATCTTCTGAGTCAGTGGCATGGCGGCCGGATAGAGCGGGTGGAATTCCGAACCGGTGCCCATCGCGGCCAGCACCGCCTGGGCCAGATCCGTGCCGCCGTCCCCGCCCCGCTCCCACACGCGCGAGAGCCGTGCGGGCACGCCGAAGCGCGCGCAGGCTTCCATGACTGCGGCCACCTCCGCGCCACTGTCTGTCGTGAAGTGGTTGAGGGCGACCACCGGCGGGACGCCGAAGTGCCGCACGTTCTCCACGTGCTTCTCCAGATTGGCCAGGCCCGCGCCAACGGCCTCCACGTTCTCGGTGGCCAGGCGATCCCGCGCCACGCCGCCATGCATCTTGAGTGCGCGCACGGTGGCCACGATCACCGCGGCCGATGGCGTCAGCCCTCCCGCCCGGCACTTGATGTCGAAGAACTTCTCGGCGCCCAGCTCGGTGGCGAAGCCGGCCTCGGTCACCACAACCTCGGCGAGCTTGAGGGCCGCCCGCGTGGCGATCAGGCTGTTGCAGCCGTGGGCGATGTTGCCAAACGGGCCGCCGTGCACGAAGGCCGGCGTGCCCTCCAGGGTCTGCACCAGGTTGGGCCTGAGCGCATCCCGGAGGAGCACGGTCAGCGCCCCTGCCACCTTCAGTTCACCCGCGGCGATGAAGCTCCCGTCGGGGCGCTCGCCCACGATCATCCGCGCCACACGCGCCTTCAGATCGGCGAGATCGGAGGCCAGGCAGAGCGCGGCCATGATCTCGGAGGCCGCGGTGATCTCGAAGCCCGATTCCCGGGGCACGCCGTGCGCGGATCCGCCGAGGCCCAGCACGACGTTGCGCAGGGCGCGCTCGTTCATGTCGAGCACGCGCTTCCAGGCCACCCGCCGGACGTCGAAGCCGAGGGCATTGCCCTGAAAGATGTGGTTGTCGAGCACGGCGCCCAAGAGATTGTGGGCGGAGGTCACCGCGTGGAAGTCCCCGGTGAAATGGAGGTTGATGTCCTCCATCGGCATGACCTGGGCGTATCCGCCGCCGGCCGCTCCGCCCTTGATGCCAAAGCACGGCCCCAGCGACGGCTCGCGAATCGCCACCATCGACCGTTTGCCGATTCTCCGGAAAGCGTCACCCAGCCCGACCGTGGTGGTCGACTTCCCTTCGCCGGCGGGCGTGGGGGTCATCGCGGTGACGAGCACCAGCACGCCGTCGGGCCGCTCGCGCAGCCGCTCGATCGCCTCAGTGGTCAGCTTCGCCTTGAAGCGCCCGTAGACCTCGAGGTCTGATTCCCTCAGACCGAGCGTCTCACCGATCGCCTGGATCGGCTGGAGCTTGGCCTCCTGGGCGATCTGAATGTCACTCTTCCCCATGCGGGATCTCCTCGCGCGGATGGTCGGAGCCGAGCGAGTCGGCGTGGTGTGCAAGATCGGCAGCAGTATAGCCTGTTCGTTGGGCACGGCGCCCGGACACATCGGGATCGCCGCCGCTGCCGAGAAGCGCAGCCGAGACTTACGGCGCCTCCACGCGCTCGATCCGGACCGCGCAGACCTTGTACTCCGGGATCTTGGACGACGGATCGAAGGCGGAGTTCGTCAGGAAGTTCGCGGCGGAATCGGCCAGCTTGACGAAGGGCACGAACACCGCACCGGCGCGAACCGCCTCGGTGACGCGGGCGTAGCCGGTCAGCTCTCCGCGGCGCGACGTCAGGCGAATGAGCGAGCCGGTGTCGATGCCGAGGCGGCGGGCGTCGCTCGGATGTACGGCGACCTCCAGGCGCGGCGCCAGCTCCAGCAAACCCTCCACTCGCCGGGTGATCGTCCCGCCGTGCCAGTGGTAGAGGAGTCGCCCGGTGTTGAGCACGAAGGGATAGTCGGGATCGGGCAGTTCGGCCGCTTCGCGTGTCTGGAGGGCCGGGACGAACCGCGCCCGGCCGAGCGGGAACGACTCCGCGTACAGGAAACGCGTCCCGGGGTGGTCCGCGCTGGGGCAGGGCCACTGGAGGCCGCCCTCGCGGTCCAGGCGGTGGTGGGACATGCCGGCCAGGAACGGCGTGACGCTCGCCATCTCGTCGAAGATCTGGGCGGCGCCGGTGTACTCGAACTGGCCTTTCACGTCGAGGCCGAGCTTCGCCGCCGCGCGCTTGGCCAACTCCGCGGTGATCCACCAGTCCGGACGGGCCAGGCCGATCGGCTCGATGGCTTTGCGCACGCGCTGCACGCGCCGCTCGGAATTGGTGAACGTCCCTTCCTTCTCGGCGAACGCGGCCGCGGGCAGGAACACGTGTGCGTGCTCGGCGGTCTCGTGGAGAAACAGGTCCTGCACCACCAGGAAGTCGAGCTGGCCGATGGCTTTTTCGGCGTGATGGAGATCGGGCTCGGAGAGCAGGGGGTTTTCGCCCACCACGTACATGGCCCGGACGTCGCCCGTCAGGCATCCCTCGACCATTTCGGTCACGACGAGGCCCGGCGCCCCCGGCGGGCGAATGCCCCATCGCTCCTCAAACCGCGCGAGCGTCGCCGGCGCGTAGTTCTGATAGCCGGGGAGATTCGTGGGGATGCAGCCGGCGTCGCCACACCCCTGGACGTTGTTCTGGCCGCGCAGCGGTGAGATCCCCGAGCCGGGAAATCCGAGCTGCCCGGCCACCAGGGAGAGATTGAGCAGTGAGTGGGCGTTGTGGATGCCGTTGGTGTGTTGGGTGATGCCCATACCCCAGACGAGACACGAGCCCGCGAAGGGCGGTCGAGCATACCAGCGCGCGGCCTGGGCGATGTCTTCTGCGGGAACTCCGGTCACCGCGGCGGCATGCTCGAGGGTCGCTTCCCCCACCGACGCCCGCCACGCCTCGAAGCCCTCGGTGCGGCGGGCGATGAAGTCCAGATCGGCGAGACCCTCGTCCAGGATCACGCGGGCCATGGCGTTGAAGAGCATCACATCGGTGCCCGGCCGGTTCTGGATCCAAAGATCGGCTTGGTCGCACAGCTCGATGCGCTTGGGATTCACGACCACGATGCGCGCACCGCGGTGCAGAGCGCGGCGGAAGCGGATCGCGATGACCGGATGGTTGGCGGAGGCGTCGGCTCCCACAATCAGCAGGCAGCCCGCTTCCTCGTAGTCCACGTAGGAATTGGACGTCGCGCCCGAGCCCATCGATACCAGCATGGCTTCCACCGAGGGCGAATGGCAGAGGCGCGTGCAGTGGTCGACGTTGTTGGTGCCCATCACCGCGCGCACGAACTTCTGGATGACGTAGGCGTCTTCGTTAGTGGCCTTGGCGGAAGCCAGCGCTCCGAAGGAGCCGCGATGGCGCGCGAGCCCCTCCGCCGCGGCGTCCAGGGCGTGATCCCACGCAACCTCCTGCCAGCGCCCGTCGCGCCGGACCATGGGAGCGGTAATGCGGTCGCGCGCGTGCACGAAACCGGTGCCGAAGCGCCCCTTCACGCACAGCATGCCTTCGCTGGAGCGATTGGCCGGCACGTCGTCAGCCATGACGGCCAGCCGCTCGTCCTCGCGCACGGCCAGGTCGATCCCGCAGCCCACGCCGCAGTAGGGGCAGGTCGTCTCGACGGTGCGCGCGATCTTGGCCGGTCGCTCCTTCGGGCGGAGGGCGCCGGTCGGGCACGTCGCCACGCATTGGCCGCACGATGTGCAGACCGAGGAGGCCATGAGGCCGTCTCCGGCCACGCCCACTTTCGTGGCGTGACCGCGCCCCAGCAGGGCGATGGCGCCGATGTGCTGCACGTCGTCGCAGGCCACCGCACAGCGGCCGCACAGGATGCACGCCTCGCGGTCGAGGACGAAGAACGACTTGCTGGCGTCGACGGGGTGGTGATGCAAGGGTTCATAGGTGGGCTCAAGCGTGCCGTGCCTGACCACGTCGGTGCTGAGCTGACCAAAGCCGTTGCGCTCCTCAGCCGGCGTCAGCATGGACAGCGTGAGGTCGAGCACGCCCTGGCGGACACGGACCGCGTCGGGGTGCTGCGTGTCGACGACCATCCCGTCTCGCGCGGGCAGGTGGCAGGCGGCCGGCACGCCGCGCATCCCCTCCACGTGCACCAGGCAGGTTCGACAGGCCCCGAGCGGCGGCCGGTCGGCATCTTTGCAGAGGTGCGGCAGCGATAGCCCCAGGCGCTTGACCCCGTCCAGGACCGTGGCGCCTGACCACACGTCGACCGCGCGGCCGTCGATGGTCAGGCGGAGCATCGGAGCTGACGCACCCGCGGCCGGCGTTTCGGCCATCACGGCCGATTCCCCGCGTCCACCGCGCCGAACTCCTCCGGAAACTCGGCCAGCCCTGACAGCACCGCAACCGGCGCGGCCTGCCCGAGACCGCAGAGTGAAGCCAACTGGATGATCTCGGCCAGCGCCTTCACCCGCGTGACGTCGAGGGGCGCGTCGAGCATCGCCAAGAGACGTGCGGTCCCCTCGCGGCAGGGCGTGCACTTCCCGCACGACTCGCGCGTGTTGAAGGCCAGCACGGTGCGCACGGCGTCGCGCACAGAACCCTCCGTATCGAGCGCAGCGACGCCCCCCGTCCCCGGATTCACTGGGCCACGGGGGATCAGCGGCTCATCGAAGTTGCGGGGGTGCACGACGCTGCCCGAGGGGCCGCCGACCACCGCCGCCCGCACCGGGTGGTCCGACGACGGGCCGCCGCCCAAGTCGTCGATCAAATCGCGGAGGGTGACGCCGACGTCGACCTCCACCACGCCAGGCCGCCGCAGCTGCCCCGAGAGCCCGAACAGCTTGGTGCCGTATCCTCGACCGTGACGGGCGAACCACGCGCCGCCGCGCTCCATGATGGGCGGCACCGCGCACAGCGTCTCGACGTTGTTGATGACGGTCGGCTTGCCCCAGAGGCCGGATTCCACTGGAAACGGCGGCCGCGTCCGCGGCATGGCCCGCCGCCCCTCGATGGACTCGAGGAGCGCGGTCTCCTCGCCGAGGACGAAACCGCCCAGGCCCCGGCGGATCGTCAGATCGAGCGAGAAGTCGGAACCCAGAATGCGTTCGCCGAGGAGCCCCCAGGCCCGCGCCTGCTCGATCGCCGCGGCCAGCCGGGCTGCCGACAGATCGGCTTCGCCGTGCACGTAGACGATGCCCCGCGTGGCGCCGACTGCGAAGGCGGCCAGCGCAACGCCTTCGAGGAGCAGGTGCGGGTCGCCCTCCATGAGGTGACGGTCCTTGAAGATCCCCGGCTCGCCTTCCTCCCCGTTGACGACGATGTATTTGGGGGCTCCGTGGGCCGCGCGACATCCCTCCCACTTCACCGCCGTCTGGAAGTAGGCACCTCCCCGCCCCAGGAGGCCGGCCGCCCGGACCTCCTCGATCACCCGGGCGGGGCGAGTGTCCTCGAGGCAGCGCACCAGCGCGCCGTACGCCCCACGCCGAAGGGCGTCCGTGATGTCGCAAGGATCGATGGTGCCGCAGCCCGAGAGGAGAACTCGATGTTGGGCGGCGAACCAGCGCGGATCGAGCTCCCATCGGCCCGCTTCGGCGCCGGAGGCGATGTCGTCGACGAAGCGCGGCACGTCGGGCGCGGCCAGAGAACCGGCCACGAGCGGCGGGGCGCCGTCGCGGAGCACGCTGACCGCCGGAGCCGCCCAGCAGGACCCGTTGCAGCCTCCGGCCACGGCGATGAACGGCAGTTCCCGGCGCGCAATCTCGGCCCTCAGCGCGTCGAGCGTCTCGCCGGCCCCCACGGCGAGCCCGCAACTGCCCAGTCCCACCACGAAACGCGGTGTTCCCGCGCGGCGCTCGGCCTCGCGCCGTAGGTGCGCGAACCGGGCCGCCGGCGATGCGGCTACCGCATCCGCCGTCGAGAGGCCCGCGGGTTCCGCGGCAGTGCCGGCGAATCGCGGATGCTGCGTCGAACGCTCGTGGGTCGACGTCGACTGCCCGAGCACACCGTCGAGCTCCCCGATCTGCACGCGACCGACGAGACGGTGGCCCACTTGGATGGTGGGGGCGACTCCGCACGCGAAGGCGCAGTCCATCTCCTCGAGAGTGATCGCTCCATCGGCGGTGGTGGCGCCCGCCGGTATGCCGAGCCGTCGCTGGGACTCGCGAAGCAGTTCGATACCGCCGCGCACCCGACAGCTGACGCCCGTACACACGCGGACGAGTCGCCCACCGGGAGGCGTCAAGCGCAGTTCCGGGTAGTGCGTCGCCACGCCCCAGACCTCGCTGAGAGGCACGCGCAGATGCGCGGCAATGGCCGCCAGGCTGGCGGGCGAGACGCTGCCGTCGGCGCGCTGCACCGCGTCGAGGGCGGGGAGCAGCCACGTTCGCTCGCGTGGGAAATGAGAGAACGGTGCCGCGGTGGTCATCGTCGACGCTGCCATGGTCGTCGTGAACGCCTGTAGTAATTACTCGGTTTCTGGTTAGTAGTCCAGCCTGGTGCTTGGTCGTGGCGATTCCTGTTAGATTCTAACAGGCTCCGCCGGGTTGCGTTTCCGTGGTGGTCGCTGATCGTTGGGCGGTTCATCGTCCCCTCAGTCTGTGCATGTACCGCACGTGTGCGCCTACGGCCTGCAGCGTGGCCCCGACCGCCCGCCGGGCACTACTTCCTCGCTACTCCACAGCTCCGCCACACTGACGCTGAGCGCCTTGGCCAGTCGGCTCACCGTCCGAAGGCTCGGCTCGCGCCGGCCGTTCTCGACCAGCGAGATGAACCCGCGGTGACCTCGGCGCGCCAACGTCGCTAGGGGGCCCCGATCAGGCGATTCGCCGCTGCGGGCGAGGCGGGATATGCGAGGCGCGGCTCGCGTGGCCTACGGGCCCCGCTGACGCCGACGCTTCACAGGGGTGGTGCTTGGCCCACCTTGCGCCTGCTTTGGGCGCGGACTCATCCTCCTGACACCGACATCTGAGCGGTCGAAAACGGCGCTCCGAATCCACTAGCGCGAGGATGAAGCCAGCTTCGCAGAAGATCGTTTTGCTTGGCCGATCGGCTGACTAAGCGCCGGGCAGCCGTGCGGAGGGCCGAGACAAGGAGTAGCATGGCATGGCTAAGCGGATCGCACTCTTCAAGCTCAAAGGCGGAGTCAGCAAAACCACCTCGGCCCCAGGGATTCCCCCAGGCCATGCGTCGGATCAGGTGGCGAATCTCGGCGTCGAGTCGTGGGCGCCAACCGCGCTCGTCGTGGACTTCCACCACCAGTAGAACTAGAAGCCCCGGCGGTGCCCAGGCAAGGACCGTGGGGGGCCTAACGATGAGGAGGCTGAGAAGCCAAGCCAGAAGATCTGATCCCAGCGCGACAGGCGTGGGCGGCGAACGGAGCGCTGGAGGACGGCGAGTTGATGGCGCAGCGCCACGTTTTCGAGGGCGCTGCCGTCGACCCGAAGAGCAACGTACGGAGGAACGTCGAGAGCGCGAACAGGGGGGAGCATTCAGGCTCCCGGCCCGGAGTCGCGTCGGTGCCTCGACTGTACCCGGCCCAGAGGGAGGTATGGCGTAAGTTCAAGAGGTGGGCCGAACGGGGGTTTTTGACCAGGACACCAGTCGACTGCCCATCGGGGGGACTGGCGGTGGACAGAAGTGATTTCCAGACAAAGGAGCCGGACATGATCCAGCCAACGATGCCGCGTGACGCCGTAACCCGACGCACCTTCCTTCTCGCTGGTGCCCAGGCGGCCGCGCTCGTCGCCGCCGTGCCGGGCCTCGCTCGCGCCGACGATCTCGGCGATGCCAAAGGCCTCGTCGACAAGGCGCGGCTCACCGTCGACGCGTTCCGCAGCGACAAGATGATGTCGGCCCTGCGCGACCTCGCAGAGAAGGGCCGCGGTCTTTTCATCTGTCCAGCCCTCCTCAAGGGAGCCTTCATATTTGGGGCGGCCGGGGGTAGCGGGGTCTTCGTTGCCCACGACAAGAATAGCTGGAGCCAGCCGGCCTTCTACACGATGGGCGAGGCGAGCTTCGGCTTCCAGGCGGGCGGCCAGTCCTCGGAGGTAATCCTGGTAGCCATGACCGAGCGTGGCGTGAGCGCGATGCTCAGTACCAGCTTCAAGCTGGGGGCCGACGCGAGCGTGGCGGCGGGCCCGGTCGGCGTGGGCGCGAAGGCTGCCACCGAGAACCTCAGCGCGGACATCTTGTCTTTCATCCGTTCCAAGGGACTGTATGGCGGGGTCTCAGTGGATGGCGCCGTCGTGGCGATCCGCGGCAGCCTCAACAACGCGTACTATGACAAGGAGGTCTCGCCGACCGACATCATCGTGAAGCGCGAGGTGAGCAACCCATACTCGGCGAGGCTCTTGGAGTCGGTGACCAAGCTCAGCGCCGTCAGCGGGAAGGGCAAGAGGGCACGCTGGTCCGGAACGGCGCCTGCGTGAGGTGGCCGCCCGACGGGCAGGGTAGAGCAGCTCCGGCTCCGATCGCGTCGCGAGCCGCCGGCTTCGGCGGGGGCCAGTACCTGTACCGATCGACGCATCACTAACGAGCGGCCACTGCCTCGCACTTCACGCATTCCCGACGATCTCGACAGCCGCCTGGGGATACCAGAGGCCGTTTAACACGACCAGCACCTACACTTGACGAACCGGCGTGATGGTGCCGCGCGCCGTCTCGCGACGATCCACGAACTGTCCTCCACGTCAGTGGGCGAGCCCCGCCGGTCAGCCCCCCATGTACTGCCCGAGGAGGGCGATGCGGTCGCCTGGCTTGAGGGGGGAGTCGATCGTGTGGTGGACGTCCAGGACGGCGTCGTTGACCAGGACCTCGATGTGCTCGCCAAGTTGCTGCCCGTTCCAGAGCGCGCGCTCCAGCTCGGGGAAGCGCGCCGACAGTGCTCGGAGAGCGGAACGCACGGTAGTCCCGGGCACCAGTGGTTCCTCGAACACACGCCGCCCCGAGCCATCACCGCCGACGAACTTCGTGACCCACGACACCACTTCGACCGGAACGGTGACCGTCACGGGGGACGCGGTTGCGGGGCTCGCCTGCGCTTTCACTGTGCTACGACGACGAGCAGCAGGAACTGGCCATGGCGACCGTCAGCCCCTTGCCCAGGGTCATGTGGTGAGCGTCGGTAGCGCGGGTTGGGCCGTCCTCGAGGTCGTGGTTCAGAACGTAGACTTCCCAGTCCACGCCGTCGGGGTCGGCCACCCAGAACTTGTCCTGGTTGGCGTGGCAGCAGTTGACGCTGAACTCCTCGCGCACCGTCAATCCCGCAGCCTTCACCCGGGCCAGCTCGTGCAGAACGATGTCCGTGGTCTCCACCTGGATGCCCATGTGGTCGACGTGGCCTCGGCCCTGGCCGGGTCGCGACTCGGACAGCGCGAGGTTAAGCGGCCCGAAAGCCGGGAGAAACTTCACGTAGCCGGGTTTCTCCTTGATCGGCCCGACGCCGAGAAACTTCGCATAGAACTCCGTGCTCTTGGCGAGATCCGAGACCGTCATGTGCACATGCACTTTCGGGCCGTCGAGCATGATGTCCTCCATGTCAGTGGTCTAGCAACAGGCGGTCAGCAGGCGCACCAGCTCCGACACCATCTGGGACCGCGGCGCGTAGTAGACGAATCGCTCCTCCCGACGGCGCGTCACCAGCCCGGCCCGGCGCAGCAGATCGAGGTGGTGGGAGAGGGTGGGCCCGGGAATCTCCAGCTCCGCCTGGATCTCCCCAGCCGGCACCTCGCGATCGGCCCGCACCAGGAAGAAGAACACCTGCAGGCGGGTGGGATGGGCCAGCGCCTTGAAGGCCTCGACGTGGCGCGCCTGCGCTTCGAGCCGGGCCACCGGCACCGTCTTCATATTTCGAAGTATATAGAAATATGAAACCGCGTCAAGCGGCCGGGCCGCCCCCTACTCCTCCGCGTACTTGGTCTTGAGGACGGCGATGACGTTGGGGTCGGCCAAGGTCGTCGTGTCGCCCAGGGCACGCCCCTCGGCGATGTCGCGGAGGAGTCGCCGCATGATCTTGCCACTCCGCGTCTTCGGCAGCTCGGCGGCGTGGATGATATCGTCGGGACGGGCCAACGCGCCGATCTTCTTCGTCACGTGCGCCTTGATCTCCTCCTGGAGATCCTTGGACATATCCCGACCTTCTTTGACGGTGACGAAGGCGGCGATGGCTTGCCCCTTAATGTCGTGGGTCCGCCCGATGACGGCCGCCTCGGCCACCGCCGGATGCTCGACCAGCGCCGACTCGACCTCCATGGTGGACACGCGGTGCCCGGAGATGTTCATGACGTCGTCCACCCGGCCGAGCAGCCAGAAATATCCGTCCCTATCGCGCTTGGCCCCGTCGCCGGTGAAGTACATGCCGGGGACCTGGCTCCAGTACGTTTGCACGTATCGCTCGGGGTCTCCATAGATGCCCCGCAGCATGGCGGGCCACGGCCGCTTCAGCACCAGATAGCCGGCCTGGACGGATTCGCCTCGCTCGTTGACGATATCGGCCTCGACGCCAGGGAACGGAAAGGTCGCCGATCCGGGCTTGGTCACGGTAATGCCGGGCAGCGGGGTGATGAGAATCTGGCCTGTTTCCGTTTGCCACCAGGTATCGACGATGGGGCAGCGGCCTCCGCCGATCACCTTCCAGTACCACACCCACGCTTCGGGATTGATGGGCTCGCCCACCGTGCCCAGGAGGCGCAAGGACGAGAGGTCGCAGCGCGCGGGATACTGGTCGCCCCACCGCACGAACGTGCGGATAGCCGTCGGCGCCGTGTAGAGGATTGTCACCCCGTGCCGCTCCACGATGCGCCAGAAGCGGTCCTTGTCGGGCCAATCGGGCGTGCCCTCGTACATGACCACGGTGGCACCGTTGGCGAGGGGACCGTACACGATGTACGAGTGCCCAGTGACCCAGCCCACGTCGGCGGTGCACCAGAAGGTATCGCCCTCGCGGAGATCGAAAATCATGGCATGCGTCGCTGACACCCCTGTGAGGTAGCCGCCCGTGCTGTGGACGATGCCCTTCGGTTTGCCGGTCGAGCCCGACGTGTAGAGGAGGTACAGCATGTCCTCTGCGTCCATGGGCTCGGGCTTGCAGAAGGCCGGGGCCTCCTTGACGAAATCGTCCCACCAGATGTCGCGGTCGGCCTGCCACGACAGCTCATTTCCCACGCGCTTGGCCACGATCACCGAGGCCACCGTCGGACACTCCTTGAGGGCCTCGTCCACGTTGCGCTTGAGCGGTACCACCGTTCCCCGGCGGTAGCCGCCGTCGGCGGTGATGACGATCCGCGACTTGCAGTCGTTGATGCGATCGCGGAGCGACTCTGGTGAGAAGCCACCGAACACCACGCTGTGGGGAGCGCCGATACGGGCGCAGGCCAACATCGCCACCACCACCTCGGGAATCATCGGCATGTAGATGGTGACCGGGTCGCCTTTCTTCACCCCGTGCTGGCGCAGAGCGGAGGCGAAGCGATTGACCTCGCGGTAGAGGTCGTAGTAGGTGAGCGTGCGCCGATCGCCCGGCTCGCCTTCCCAGACCAGGGCGGCCTTCGTGCGCCGAGGCCCCTCGACGTGCCGGTCGAGGCAGTTGTCGGAGGCGTTGAGCTTGCCGCCCACAAACCACTTGGCGTACGGCAGCTTCCACTCGTGGGCCTTCTTCCAGGGCTTCATCCAGCGCAGAGTCTTGGCCTGCTTCTCCCAGAAGCGGACGGGATCCCGCTGAGCTTCCCGGTAGACGCCAGCGGAGGCGACGCGCGCCTGCTTGGCGAAGCTCTTGGGCGGCGGGAACTTGCGGCCCTCTTTGAGGAGGGCGGCGATAGGCTCAGACTGTCGGGCAGCTTTGGCCATGAACGCGACCTCACCGTCGTGCGCGGATTGAACATCGGGCCTGCGCGCCGATTATAGGGACCCCTCCCCGCTCACTTCAAGGACGCGGGTGCCACAGCGTATCCAACACCAGCACGAGCACGAGCGGCAGGAGCAGGGTGGCCAGCCTGGCGCGCCCAAACAGCGCTCCGCCGGCCATTGCACCCACGAGGAAACCGGCCCACACCATGAGCGCGGTGGCCCCAACTCCGCAGCCCCCCGCGCTTCGGCGCGCAGCGCCGCTGTCTCCCCCCGCGGCGCCCGCGCCATGCGGAGCCCTGCCCGCCCCGAGATGGCCACCGGCGCTTCTCGCCGAGCTCGCCTCGCCGCGACCGCGAGGAGCGTGGCACGAGCCAGCGCCTGGGCCGCGACGTGCAGTGTACCGGTCACGTAGGTCGTGGCAAGAGTCGCGCCCTTGACGTCCATCCGCATCGCGTTCTGGAGCCCCATCGCCACGGCCAGGGGAGCGGCCAGCCCAAAGAAGCGCCCGGGTGGGTCGAGTGGCACGGCAGATTGGAGACCCTCCATCGTCGCCGCCGCCAGAACGAACGCGATCAGCCCCCACTCGGCTAGGAGGACCATGGCGTAGCGCCGGTTTTGCGACTCCGGCAGCGCCGCCTGGACGACGAGCGCCCCGATGTAGATGCCGGCGACGAAGAGCGGCAGGGGAAAGAGTTGCCGGAACGCCAGAGAGATGTCCAGCGTTCCGGCGAAGGCACCGCCTGCGGATGTGTTGCCGCTCATGAACGCGACGAAGCTCCCGGCGAGGGCGAGGAAGCCCACCGCATCGAGGAAACCAGCAATGATTACGAGCACCACGGCGCGCCAGAGGGATCCTCCCGCAGACGGCGCACTCCCTGCCCCATCACCGCGGGCAGCCTTCAGCGAGGTGCCGAGCTGGCGGAAGACCTGGCGAGAACCTCCGGGTCTCCCGGCTCCCCCTCGTTGACCAGCAGCTGAAGGTATTCGAGCACCTCGCGCTCGAACTGTTCCAGGCTCTGCCTGAAGGCGTGGCGGAAGGCGAGACGGCGCTCGCGACTGCGCGCGGCGGCGGCGGCGAAATACCGCACGAGGCTGCTGAAGCCATCGCGCTGGATCAGATACTCCGTCATGAGGAAAGAGAGCTGGTAGGTCGGCAGCGATCCTTCGCGCAGGTGTCGCATGGTGAAGCCCCGCGGCGTCCCGAGGGTCTCCAGATCGAGCCGTCCTGCCTGCAGGGCGGCCTGGGAGCGAACGCCGGCCACTGCTACTGCTCGGCGACGGCTCAGCGTATCGAGGCGGAGACGTTCGAGCACAGTGAACGCCACCCACTCCGCCATGCCCTCCGCCAGCCACTGCTCGGCTCTGCCTTCCCCCTGGGCGAGCTCGATTTGGGAGACGTGGGTGAGTTCATGGGCGATGAGTCGAAGCCACTCGCCACCCTGGCTCATGCCCGGCTCATCGTGGAGGAGGAGTTGGCGCCGCTTGCCCACCCCGACGGCAAAATCGCTGAGCTCGGCGGCCCGTGCGGGAGCAATGTCGGCGTCGCGAATGAGCCCCTGCTCGAAGACCTCGCGACCCGAGTACACGTAGACCGTGACGCGCTCGGGCATGATTAGTCCGAGGTCGTGCACCATGATGGCCGCGATACCGCGCACGGCGGCATCTGGGGAGTTGAGGCTCTCTGAATGGGTCGGGCGCTCCAAGGTGTGGGCAGGGAGATTGACGGGAACGACCGAGCGGTTGACCCCACAGCCCGCCAAGGCGAGGACGAGGGCGAGGAGAACCGGCATCAGGCCTCCATCGACTCCTCGCAGACGGTGCCAACCCGTTGGTTGCCAAGGTCCGGAAGCGTGGAGAAGTCGCGGCCCTTCGGACTCGGGGGAGGCGTCCCCGGACCGAGAAGGTTGACCTGCGTAGGCGCCGTGCATGTCCTCCACGTCGTAGGTAAGCCCCGGGATACTACCAGGCTTGCCCGACCGTTGTCACGGGCTCTGTGGATCAGATGGCTCAGAGAGGAAGGTCTCGTCAGCGGAGCCTACGGTCAGAGGAGCCTAGAGCCGGATCTGGACAATGCCTCCTGCGACCAGGGCCTGGACGGCAATGGTCACTCCCAGCGCGGTGATGATCGCGGCCGAGGCCAGGGGGAGCCAGCGGCGCACCAGCCGCCCGTCTCCCTGGATGCGGGTCATGAAACAGCGCGCATAGACCATCAAGAGCCCAATGCCGACCAGCACCGACGCCAGCCCGACACTGAAGGCGAGAATGAGTACCAGACCGAATCCTGTCCGCTGCAGAGCAATCGCACTCACCAGGACGACCAGCGCGGCCGGACACGGCACGATGCCGCCCGTGATTCCCAGGGTGAACAGCTCGCGCAAGGTGGCCGGGGAGGCGTGGTGGTGATGGCCGTGCTCACCCCGATGTTCGCCGGCGTGGTGATGGTCGAGATCAGATGCATGGCCG
>JBKPAK010000007.1:0-15069 GCA_046726415.1 Candidatus Methylomirabilota bacterium | reverse complement strand
GCGCCTCCCCGGTCGATTCGATGTGCCTGCGACTGTAGAGAGGGGGGCCAGCGGTATCAATGCGCGCGGCGGAGATTGGGTCTCGACTCGTCAGTACGCAATCGGAAGCGACCCGCTCCCATTGACAGGCGGAAGTCCGCCCGGCTAGTCTCGCCCCGGGAGGCGAGCCCACCCGGCGTGATCGAGATGCCGCGCGTCGCCCGGCCCTGGTCGCAATGGGGCCGGCAAGTCCGGCGCACCTTCCACAGCGCGGTGGTGGTGAGCGGGGCGTTCCTTGCGCTGCTCATCGTGGTGATGGCCGCCTTCGCCGGGACGCTGGCTCCCCATCCGCCCGACGAGCAGAACATCGAGCTGATCGAGGCCCGACCCGGCGCCCAGGCGCTCTTCGGCACCGATCGCTTCGGCCGCGACGTGCTCAGCCGCGTCATCTATGGATCGCGCATCTCGCTCTATGTCGCTGTCTCGTCCATCGGGGTGGCCATGCTGATCGGCGGCGCCCTCGGCCTCGCCGCCGGCTATCGAGGGGGCGCGTGGGACAATGCGATCAATCGCGTCTTGGACATCTTCTTCAGCGTTCCGGGATTGCTCCTGGCCGTGGGCATTGCCGCCATGCGCGGCCCCGGGGTAAACAGCGCGGTGCTGGCCATCGCCATCGTGTACACGCCCCTCTTCGCGCGAGTGATGCGCGGGCCAGTTCTGGCCGAGCGCGAGAGGGAGTACGTGGAGGCGGTGCGTGCCCTGGGGGCCTCGCGGTGGGCGGTGGCCCTCAAGCACGTCCTGCCGAACGTGATCTCGCCGTTCGTCGTCCAGGGTACGGTGGCCTTCTCCCAGGCCATCTTGATCGAGGCATCCCTCAGCTACCTCGGGCTCTCGGCCCAGCCGCCAACGCCGTCGTGGGGCAATATGCTCAACGAGGGTCGGACGTATCTGGAGACCGCCCCCTGGATCTCCGTGTTTCCCGGCATCGCCATCATGGTCGCTGTCCTTGCCTTCAACCTGCTCGGCGACGGGTTGCGCGACGTCCTCGACCCAAACACTGCATGACCCGATCACAGGAGGCTCCACGATGACCACGCACCGCCGATCTGACTCTCGACGTCACGGGGAGCGGGGGTCGCTCTTCTTCCACACCTTCGATCGGGAACCCCCAAGGTCGATTGGTTCGCTCGCGCTCAGCCGTCGCGAGCTGCTCCGTGCAGGTGGCGCCGGCCTGGCTGCCCTCGCCCTGGGGCGACCGGCCTTCGCCCAGGCTCCCAGATCGGGAGGCACCTTCGTCTCCGCGCAGACCACGGAGGCGACGGGCCTCGATCCCCAGCTTGTCCCCGCCTTCTCGCGAAGCCGGCGCTCGCCGCTCTTCTACAACCAGCTCGTCCGCTTCGACGCGGACATGAATCCCCAGCCCGAGCTGGCGGAGTCGTGGGAGATCAGCAAGGACGGGCTGAGCTGGACCTTCAAGCTGCGACAAGGCGTCAAGTTCCACGACGGCCAGGAGCTGACCTCGGCCGACGTCAAGTTCACGTTCGATCGACTGTTCGAGAAGTCCCCGGGCAAGTCGGACTTCATCGCGGTCGACAAGGTCGAACCGGCGGGGAAGTATCAGATCAAGTTCGTGACCAAGGAGCCGTTCGCCGGGCTCCTGGCCGCGCTCGGCGGCTTTTGGGGCTTCGTCATCAGCGAGGCGGGGATCAAGAGGCATGGCGACCTGAACAAGGCCGCCGTGGGGACCGGGCCCTACATGCTCGAGGACTGGAAGGTCGAGCAGCAGCTGGTGATGAAGAAGCACCCGCAGTACTTCAAGCAGGGTCTCCCCTACGTCGACCAGGCCATTCTCCGCATCATTCCCGACGAGGCCAACATCGTGGCCGCGCTCAGGACTGGACAGATCCAGCACGCCTTCATCGAGGACAACAAGAACTGGAACTTGTTGAAGGACGAGAAGGCGCTGATCGGCTATCGCAGCTCGCGGCTTGGCTACGATTTCCTCAACATCAACGCGAGCCGAGGCCCGCTCAAGGACATTCGGGTCCGCCAGGCCATCAGCTGGACGGTGGACCGCACGGCGGTCCTCCGAGTGGCCGCGGCCGGCTTTGGACGCCTCACCGCGCCCGCCACCGCGCCCATGAAAGCCTGGCAGCTGCCCGAGGAGCAATGGATGCGCTTCTACAAGCCGGACGTCGAGAAGGCGAAGAAGCTCATGGCCGATGCTGGCCAGGCGAGCGGCTTCACGGTCAAGCTCTCGGTGATCCCGACGTTTCCCACCATGGTAGCGGGGGCCCCAGTGGTCGCCGCGAATCTGAAGCGCATCGGGATCACCGCTGAGATCGAGAACGTGGAGTACGCGGTCTGGATCAAGCGCTGGCTGGCCAAGGACTTCGACATGACCATGAACACCACGCCGGGCTACGCCGATCCCGACACGGCTTTCTTCCGGGCGCTCCATTCCACCAAGGGCCAGAACTGGAACAGCTGGAGCGTGCCCGAGCTGGACGCCCTCCTCGAGGACGGCCGGCGGACGATGGATCAGAAGAAGCGCAAGGCCATCTATGACAAGGTCCAGATCCTCATCCTCGAGAATGTGCCGCACCTCTGGCTCTTCTCGGCCGATACCATCGACTTCACCCAGGCCTCGGTGAAGGGCTGGAAACAGCACCCAACGACGATGCTGTACGGCTTCGAGGGGGTCTGGATCGACAAGGTCTGAGCCTCCGATGGGCCGCTACCTCGTGGTGCGGCTGTACTCCATGGCCTTGACGTTACTCGGCCTGACCGTACTCATCTTCCTGATGCTTCGCCTGATCCCGGGCACGGTGGTCGAGCAGATGATCGGCGCCGACGCGGTGGTGAGCCCGCAGATGGTCGAGCAGCTCAAGCGCTTCTTCGGGCTCGACCAGCCGTGGTACGTGCAGTATGCGCAGTGGCTCGGCCACCTCGCGCAGGGCGACCTGGGCACGTCCTGGCGCACCGGCAAGCCGGTGATTCGCCTCATCTTCGAGCGCTTGCCGGTGACCCTGGAGCTGACGGCGCTCGCCGTGGCCTTCGCCCTCGTCTTCGGTATGCTGGCGGGGATCGCCTCCGCCGTCTATCGACGACGCGCCATCGACAATGTCACCCGGGTGGGTGCGCTGCTGGGATTGTCCGTCCCCGTCTTCTGGCAGGGCACGATGCTGATTCTCTTCTTTTCGCTCTACCTTCGCTGGATGCCCTCCGTGGTCTGGGTCGACCTCTGGACCGATCCGCTGCGCAACCTCACGATCATGGCGCTACCCGCGCTCTGCCTGGGAACGGCCAGTGCGGCCAGCATCGCGCGCACGACCCGGGCCTGCATGCTGGACGTGCTGCGTTCGGAGTACATCAGGACGGCCTCGGCCAAGGGCCTCGGCGGCCGAGCCGTCGTGCTCAAGCACGCTCTCCGGAACGCCATGATCCCGGTGGTGACGGTGGCTGGACTCCAGATGGGCATCCTCCTTGGCGGAACCGTGGTCGTCGAGGAGGTGTTCACCTTGCCCGGAGTGGGGCGCCTCGTCCTCTGGTCGATCTATCAGCGCGACTACCCGCTGACGCAGAGCACCATCCTGTTCATCGCCGTCATGTTCATGACGATCAATCTGGGCATCGACCTGCTTTACAGCTATCTCGATCCGCGCATCCGCTACGGGTGACGCGGTAGCATTGGCAGCACTGACGTCCGGCAGGAGGGATCATCGATGGCCATCCAGGAAGGCAAGGCGGCCCCCGAATTCACATTGACCAACCCCGACGGCAAGCGAGTGTCCCTGAAGGACTTCGCCGGCCGGGATGTGATCCTCTACTTCTATCCGAAGGACGACACGCCGGGATGCACCAAGGAGGCGTGCGGCTTCCGCGACCACTGGAAGGCCTTTGGAACGCTGAGGGCCGTCGTGCTGGGCGTGTCAGCCGACGGGAGCGAATCGCACAAGAAGTTCGCGGCGAAGTACAAGCTGCCGTTCACCCTTCTATCCGATCCAGACCGCAAGGTCATGGCCTCCTATGGAGCCTATGGCGAAAAGATGATGTACGGCAAGAAGACGAACGGCGTGATCCGCTCCACCGTGTGGATCGGGCCCGATGGCAAGGTCAAGAAACACTGGCCGAGGGTGGCCAAGGCGGAGAAGCACCCGGATGACGTCTTGGCGGCCCTCCAGTCGGCTGACTGACGCGCTCGCCGTGTGCGTACGTCCAAAGTTCCAATTTCCCGTGCGCTCCCCGGTCGTCGATCCTGGCGAAACCCTCGGCACAACCCCAAGAGCAGGAGCACCGTCATGAGTATCCCAACGGCCGATGCCGTACGTAGCGGTCCCCAAAGCGCCCCACTGGCGGTCGATGATCTGCGGAAGATCGACGCCTATTGGCGCGCGACCAACTATCTCTCGGTGGGTCAGATCTACCTGTTCGACAACCCGCTCTTGAAAAAACCTCTCACCAAGGAGCACGTCAAGCCGCGTCTGCTGGGCCACTGGGGGACGACGCCGGGGCTCAACTTCATCTATGTCCACCTGAACCGCGTGATCAAGAAGAACGACCTGAGCATGATCTACATCACCGGTCCCGGGCATGGAGGGCCGGGCCTGGTGGCCAACGCGTACCTCGAGGGGACGTACAGCGAGGTCTATCCGAACATCGGCTCCGATGCCGAGGGGATGAAGAAGCTGTTCAAGCAGTTCTCCTTCCCCGGCGGCATCCCGAGCCACGTCGCCCCGGAGACTCCCGGCTCCATTCACGAGGGCGGCGAGCTGGGCTACGCCCTCTCGCACGGCTACGGCGCCGCCTTCGACAACCCGGACCTCATCGTGGCGTGCGTGGTCGGCGACGGCGAAGCGGAGACGGGGCCGCTGGCCACAAGCTGGCACTCCAACAAATTTCTCAATCCCGCCCGCGACGGGACGGTCCTGCCGATCCTCCACCTCAACGGCTACAAGATCGCCAACCCCACCGTGCTGGCCCGGATCAGTCCCGAAGAGCTGGATCACCTCTTCCGTGGCTACGGCTATACGCCCTACCTCGTCGAGGGGCATGAGCCGGAAAAGATGCACCAGCTCATGGCGGCGACCCTCGACACGGTCATCGACGAGATCAAGCGCATCAAAGCGGTCGCGCGCCGGGAGGGCTTCACCGAGAGGCCGCGCTGGCCCCTGATCATTCTCCGCTCGCCCAAGGGCTGGACCTGCCCCAAGGAGATCGACGGCAAGCGGACCGAGGGCTACTGGCGGTCGCATCAGGTGCCCATGGGTGAGATGCACGAGAACCCCGCCCACGTGCAGATCCTCGAGCAGTGGATGAAGAGCTACAAGCCCGAGGAGCTGTTCGATTCCGCCGGCCGGCTGGTGCCCGAACTGGCCGAGCTGCCCCCCAAGGGCGAGCGGCGCATGAGCGCCAACCCCCACGCCAACGGCGGGCTGCTGCTCAAGGATCTCCGCATGCCCGACTTCCGCCAGTACGCCGTGGACGTGCCCGGCCCTGGAGCGACCGAGGCCGAGGCCACGCGGGTGATGGGCACGTTTCTCCGGGACGTCATGGAGCTCAACCTGAAAAGCCAGAACTTCCGCCTGTTCAGCCCGGACGAGAACAACTCGAACCGCTGGCAGGACGTGCTGCAGGTCACCAAACGCACCTGGGTCGCGGACCGCTACGACTACGACGACCACCTGGCTCCCGACGGCCGGGTGATGGAGATGCTCTCCGAGCACCAGTGCGAGGGGTGGCTGGAGGGCTACCTGCTGACCGGCCGACACGGCTTCTTCTCGTGTTACGAGGCATTTATCCACATCATCGGTTCGATGTTCAACCAGCACGCCAAGTGGCTGAAGGTCACCCGACAGATCCCGTGGCGGCGGCCGATTGCCTCGCTCAACTACCTGCTGTCGAGCCACGTGTGGCGGCAGGACCACAACGGCTTCAGCCACCAGGACCCGGGCTTCATCGACCACGTCGTCAACAAGAAAGCCGAGGTCGTCCGCGTCTACCTGCCCCCAGACGCCAACTGCCTCTTGTCGGTCACCGATCACTGCCTGCGCAGTCGGAACTACGTGAACGTCGTGGTGACCGGCAAGCAACCGGCCCCCCAGTGGCTGACCATGGACCAGGCGATCAAGCACTGCACGGCCGGCATCGGCATCTGGACCTGGGCGAGCAATGATCAGGGCAGCGAGCCGGACGTGGTGATGGCCTGCTGCGGCGACGTGCCGACCCTGGAGACGCTGGCTGCGGTGGACTTGATCCGCCGGCACGTTCCGGAGCTGAAGATCCGGGTCATCAATGTCGTCGACCTTATGAAGCTGCAGCCGCAGAACGAGCACCCCCATGGCCTGAGCGACAGGGACTACGATGTGCTCTTCACCGCGAATCGGCCCGTCATCTTCGCCTTCCATGGCTACGCCTCGCTGATCCACCGCCTCACGTACCGGCGCACCAACCATCAGAACCTGCACGTGCATGGCTACCGCGAGGAGGGGACGACGACGACGCCGTTCGACATGTGCGTGCTGAACGGCCTCGACCGCTTCCATCTCGTAGGAAGCGTCATCGATCGCGTTCCCGCGCTGGGGGCCCGGGCGGCGTACGCCAAGCAGGCGATCCAGGAGGCGCTCATCGAGCACGCGCAATACGTGGTCGAACACGGTGAGGACCACCCTCAGGTCAGCGGCTGGAAGTGGGGCCAGCGGGGGACGGCCGCCGGGCCGCGCAACTCGACTGAGGCCGACAACCTGTGACGGTGGGGCGTCAGGAGACACCCGCGGAGGCACGACATGAGCCTTGACTCGGAGGCCGTTATCCGACTCGGGTCGCCTCGTTGCTGGCCCCGGCGGGCAAGATCGACACCGTCATCGACCGTGCCCTCCGGGACAGCCGAATCGCCGTTGCAGCTCGATCCCCGACACTTCCGATTGGTACGTCTTCACCCGGATGTGCACGCTAGCGCCGGCCGTGAACGGGGCTGGGGAGAGCGCGAGATGTGGATGCCCTTCGACGGTACGGCTCCTCGCCTACGTCCAGCTCTAGAAGACGCTCGGCGGTGGATGGAACCTGAGCGATACGCAGTGGAGCGGCCCGGAACCGGAGCGCGCCGCAACGCGTTGACACGGTGCTCGGCGTGTGTTTATGTCTCGGCAGCGCCCCGCGAATCCTGGGCACTGACGCTCAACGAACAGCGAGCAGGGAGGGGGACGGAGGGCGTCGCCCGCCCGCGACTCACGCGAACCGATTGCTCCCGGGGAGGTCTCTATGACTGCCTTCCGATCCGTCACAGCGCTGTGCCTGATCCTGCCCATCCTCGCCACCCTGGGCGGTGCCGTCGGCCCCGCGAGCGCCGACACGGCCTTGCGCGTGGTGATGCACTCCGACCTCAAGATCGTCGACCCCATCTGGACGACGGCCTACATCGTTCGCAACCACGGCTACATGGTGTACGACACCCTCTTCGCCATGGACGGCAAGGGTGAGATCCGCCCCCAGATGGTCGACAAGTATGAGCTGAGCGCCGACAAGCTCACCTATACGATGACCCTGCGCGATGGCTTGCTCTGGCACGACGGCAAGCCGGTGACGGCGGAGGACTGCGTGGCCTCCATCAAGCGCTGGGCGGCCAAGGACTCGATGGGTCAGAAGATGATGTCCTTCGTGAAGGACATCCAGGTGGTGAACCCGAAAACGTTCCGCATCGCCCTCAAGGAGCAGACGGGTCTCGTCCTGCCCGCCCTGGGCAAGCCCAGCTCGAACGTGCCGTTCATGATGCCCAAGCGGGTGGCGGAGACCGATCCGAATACGCAGATTTCCGAGTTCATCGGCTCCGGTCCGTTCGTCTTCAAGCGCGAGGAGTGGAAGCCGGGGGACAAGGCCGTTTATGTGAAGTTCCCGCAATACAAACCGCGTCCCGAGCCGCCGTCCGGTCTCGCCGGCGGCAAGGCGGCCAAGGTCGATCGCGTCGAGTGGCGCGCCATCGCCGACCACCAGACGGCCATCAACGCGCTGCTGGCCGGCGAGATCGACTACATCGAGTCGCCGCCCCACGATCTCTATCCCGTACTGAAGAAGGACGCCAACGTCAAGCTGGTGAACCTGAACCCGCTCGGCAACCAGTACACGTTCCGCTTCAACACGCTCCACAAGCCCTTCGACAACGCCAAAGTCCGCCAGGCCCTGTTCTACGCCTTCAACCAGGAGGACTTCCTCAAGGCGGTCATCGGCGACCCCGCCTACTACAAGGTCTGCAAGGCCCTGTTCCCGTGCGGGACGTCGCTGGAGTCCACCAAAGGGATGGACGGCCTGCTCGAATCCAACTTCGAGAAGTCCAAGGCGCTCCTCAAGGAGGCGGGCTACGACGGGACGCCCATCGTGCTGATGCACTCCACGGATCTGGCCGTCCTGAACAACCTCGCCCCGGTGGCCAAGTCGCTCATGGAGAAGGGCGGCTTCAGGGTGGACATGCAGTCGATGGACTGGCAGACCTTGGTAGCCCGCCGAGCCAAGAAGGACCCACCGGCGCAGGGTGGGTGGCACGCCTTCCTGACCTCGTGGGTGGCCGCGGACATTCTGAATCCGGTGATGGCCGGCTTCCTGAACGCGAGCTGCGAGAAGGCCATGTTTGGCTGGCCCTGCGACAAGGACATGGAAGGGCTGCGCGACCAGTTCGCGCGGGAGACCAGCCCGGCCAAGCAGAAGGCCATCGCCGAGGCCGTGCAGGTCCGGGTGACGCAGTACCCGACCCATGTCCACCTCGGCCAGTGGTACCAGTCGGCGGCCATGCAGAAGAACGTGACCGGCTCGCTCGAGGCCCCGGTGACAGTGTTCTGGAACATCGAGAAGAAGAACTGATCTCGTGGGCGTAAGTCGCGGCCGCGCGTGATCATCCCGCCTCACGCGCCGCCGCGCCTTACGCCCTGCGCGTGATGCTCGGCTACATCGCCCGACGCCTCCTCGCCACGATTCCCGTCCTGGCCGTCGTGGCCGTCTTCGTGTTCCTCCTCCTTCGCCTCACCGCCGGAGATCCCGCCGCGGTGATCGCCGGTGACAACGCCACCGCCCAGCAGGTGGCGGACATCCGGACACGTCTCGGCCTCGATCGCCCCCTGGTGGAGCAGTTCGCCATCTGGATTGGCAACCTCCTGCGCGGCGACCTCGGCGAGTCGTTTTTCTTCAAGAAGACCGTGGTCGAGCTGATCGGGGAGCGGCTGGAGCCGACGGTGGCGCTCGCCACGTGCACCATCCTTCTCACGGTGCTCATCGCGGTGCCGCTGGGTGTCCTGGCTGGCTACTGGCGGGGCACGTGGATCGATCGCGGGGTCATGGCGCTGTCCGTCTTCGGCTTCTCCGTCCCCGTGTTCGTGATCGGGTACGCCCTCATCTATCTCTTCGCCATCGAGTTGAGCTGGCTCCCCGTGCAGGGCTACCAGCGCCTGCGCGACGGTTTCCCCGGCTTCATCCAGCGATTGATCCTGCCCAGCGTCACCTTGGCCGTGATCTACGTGGCCCTCATTGCGCGCATCACGCGGGCCAGCGTCCTGGAAGTGCTCGGTGCCGACCACGTCCGGACCGCGCGCGCCAAAGGGCTCGCCGAGCCGCCTGTGCTGCTGCGGCACGTGCTGCGCAATGCCGCCGTGCCGATCGTGACCGTCATCGGCCTCGGGGTGGCGCTTCTGATCGGCGGCGTGGTCGTGACCGAGTCGGTCTACAGCATTCCGGGGCTCGGGCGCCTCACCGTCGACGCGGTGCTGGCCCGCGACTACCCGACGATCCAGGCGGTCGTCCTGCTGTTCTCCGTCGTGTACGTGCTGATCAATCTGCTGGTTGACCTGCTCTACACGGTCCTCGATCCG
This sequence comes from Candidatus Methylomirabilota bacterium, assembly GCA_046726415.1. Classification (GTDB taxonomy): domain Bacteria; phylum Methylomirabilota; class Methylomirabilia; order Rokubacteriales; family CSP1-6; genus CAVWFS01. The sequence goes on along the minus strand of JBKPAK010000007.1, from coordinate 5,239 downwards.
AGGATTCGCTATTGAGGCTGGCCCGTCAGCGCAGCGTGCTGCTGGGCGGCACTCTCCTCGCCGTGATCGTGGTGGTCGGCCTGGTGGCGCCGTTTCTGGGAACGCGCGATCCCGCCCAGATCGATCCGGTGGCTCGCAACAAGCGGCCCGGGACCGAAGCTGTGGTGCGGAACGCGGACGGCAGCCAGGGGAGGGTCACATACTGGATGGGGACGGACAGCCTGGGTCGCGACATCTACAGCCGCGTGGTGTACGGCGCGCGCGTGTCGCTGGTGGTCGGTATCTCGGTGGCGTTCCTCAGCGTGGCCACGGGCCTCGTGATCGGCGTCCTGGCCGGCTACCTGCGCTGGCTCGACAGCATCGTGATGCGCGTCATGGACGGGCTGATGGCCGTGCCGGCCATCCTGCTGGCCATCGCCCTGGTGTCGCTGTCGAAGGCCAGCCTGCGCACGGTCATCCTCGCCATCGTGATTCCGGAGATCCCGCGCGTAGTCCGCCTGGTGCGCTCGGTGGTGCTCTCCATCCGGGAGGAGCCATACGTGGAGGCCGCGCTGGCCTTGGGCTCGCCCACCCCGCGCCTGCTGACCCGGCACGTCCTGCCCAACACTCTGGCCCCTCTCGCGGTCCAGGGCACATTCGTGTGCGGTTCGGCCATCCTGGTCGAAGCGATCCTGAGCTTTCTCGGCGTCGGCATCCCGCCGGAGGTCCCGACCTGGGGCAACATCATGGCAGAGGGACGTGCCCTCTTCCGCCTCTTCCCTCACAACATCCTCTTCCCGGGAATCTTCCTGGCCCTTACCGTTCTGGCGGTCAACATCCTCGGTGATGGCCTGCGCGACATGCTCGACCCGCGCCTGCGCCGGCAGATCTGACGGGCAACCCGGCCGCATGCCTGCGATCCGCGAGGCTGCCGGGTGCGATCTCCGCTGTGACCTGAACGCCCCGACCTCTCAGTTGCTCGAGTCGGGCCACCACTTCCCCAGGCGAAGGAGTCGCTTGCGGACGCCTCAGCCTCACGTCTACGGAGGCGCGGCTTGGGACGGTTCCCCGCGATGTGGTCAGAACCAGGCGGCCTTGTCCACCACGTTGCGCAGGGGCAGGCCGGCGGCGAAGCGATGGCAGTTGTCGATCAGGATCTCCAGGCGGCGCTCGTCGAGAAAGGGGCCGAAGCCGGCCGTGTGCGGGGTGATGAGCACGCCCGGCAGGGTCCACAGGGGATGGTCGGCCGGCAGTGGCTCATGCTCGAATACGTCGAGGCCGGCTCCGGCGATCTCGCCGGCGCGGAGCGCCGCGACCAGGTCGTCGAGACGGGTGGTCATCCCGCGCCCGATGTTGATGAAGAACGCGCCTCGCTTCATCAACTGGAAGCGCCGTCGGTCCATGAAGCCCTCGGTGGCCGGTGTGTGGGGGACGGTGAGGACGACGAAGTCGGCGCGGGGCAGAAGGGTATCGAGCGCGTCGGGCCGATGCAGTTCGCTCATTCCCGCCGGGCGGTCGCGGCGCCGGGCGTCGACGCCGATCACCTGCAGGCCGAAGGCCGCGCACAGCCTCGCCGCCTCGCTTCCAATTCCCCCCACGCCGATGATGAGCGCGGAGGCCGCGGGAAGATGGATCACGCCGGTATCGAGGGCTTCCCGCTTCCACTGGCGGTTGAGCTGCCGCGGAATGTAGTAGTGCAGGCCGCGGGCGAAAGCCAGGATGAAGGCCATGATGTGCGCACCGATGTGGTCGTTGTAGATCTCCCGGAAGTTGGTGACGACCACGGGGTGACGGATCAGCTCCGGGTAGTACCAGCCAGCGGGAGGCGCGGCCTGCGGGGCCTGGAGCCAGCGCAGGCGTCGGGCCGAGTCCAGCAGGGCGGGCGGAAGCGTGCCGTAGGCCGCCTCGGCATCGGCGATCTCCCGCGCGGCTTCCTCCGGGTTCTCGGCCACGACCACGCGCGCCTGGCGTTCCTCGCCGGCGATGCGCTTGGCCCAGGAGCGCGTGATGTCGGTCTGGGGCGGCAGCATCACGATGGTGAAGGGCATGGATCTCTCCTCCTTCGTCGATGAGGCCGATTATCCTCCGGCCACGCGGTGACGAGGCCAAGCCGGTATTCCGTTCACCGACCTTGACTTTACCGCGTTCGCGGGACTATAGGTCTTGTACCGGCTGAAGCCCTGCAGCGCCGCGGGCTGCGGCACACCCTTCGCCGGCCCTCACCGCCGAGAGCCGACACCGCGCCGTCGGAATGCAGGAGGATTACGGTCTGGATCTCTCGGCCACCATCCATCTGCTCGGCGAGATGCTCGGCGAGGTGCTCCGGACGCAGGAGTCCCTCGAGCTCTTCGAGACCGAGGAGCGGATCCGCGCTCTCGCCAAGGCGCTGCGCGCCGGCGAGACAGGGGCATCCGACCGTCTGGCGGTCGAGGTGGCCGCGCTGTCAACCGATGCGGCCCGCGCCACGGCTTCTGCGTTCGCGGTCTACTTCGACCTGGTAAACCTGGCCGAGGAGGCCCACCGCATCCAGGCCCTGCGCGACCGCGAGCGGGTCCAGCATCCCGCCCCCATCGGGGAGGCGGTGGGCGAAGCGGTGGCCCAGCTGAAGGCGCGTGGTGTCACGCCCAGTCAGCTGGCGGCGTTGCTGAAGGCGCTCCGGGTCGAGCTGGTCCTGACGGCGCACCCCACCGAGGCCAAGCGCCGGACGATCCTCTCGAAGCTCCAGCGCGTCGGTGCGACGCTGCGCCGGCTGCACGAACCGGACCTCCTCCCCCGGGAGCGCGACGCCGAAATGGCCGCGCTGCGCGCCGAGATCACCGCACTCTGGCTCACCGATCGAAACCGGACGACGCGCCCGGCGGTGACCGACGAGGTCCGCACCGGGCTCTACTTCGTCGACGCCGTCTTCTGGGACGCCCTGCCGCGCATCGCCGACGACCTTGCCGCGGCGCTCGGCGAGCACTACCCAGGGCTCACCGCGCCGGCCGCCTGGCTCACCCTGGCCTCCTGGGTCGGGGGTGATCGCGATGGGAACCCATCGGTGGTGGCGTCGGTGACCGCGGAGACCCTCCGCCTGCACCGGGGGCTCGCCGTCGAGCGCCATCGCCGGAGTCTCAGCGATCTCGCCCGGCGCCTGAGCGTGAGCGGACGGCGCGTCCCTCCGCCGCCTGCCCTGGCCGCCTGGCTCAAAGCGCGCCGGCCCCTGCCGCCGCACGTGGCCTACCTCGAGCAGCGGTACGCGGCCGAGCCCTACCGTCTGGCGCTGTCGCTCGTCGCCGCCGACCTCGAAGCCGCTTCACGCGAGGAGATGGCGGCCCGGCTCCTGGACGAGGCGCCGCATCGGGCTCGGGTCAGCGTGGACGAAGTGCGCGAGGTCCTGGATCTGGTCGCCCTGGCCATGCCTCCGGCGTTGGCGAACGCTCACGTGCAAGCCGTGCGCGCCCGGTTCGAGACCTTCGGGTTTCACACGGCCCGTCTCGATATTCGGGAGGATGCCGGCCGGCTGGCCGCGGCGCTGGGCGAGATCCTCCACGCGCTCGGGCTCGACCCCGATTTTGCTGAGCACGACGACCGGACACGCGCGATGCGGCTCCTGCGTCTCTTGGCCGACCACCCGCCGAAGCCTTCGGATCTGGCCGCGGCCGCGGCCGTGGCGGGGGACGCTGGCGGCGAGGCGTGGCGGCTCTTCCGTCTCCTCGCCCGTGCCCAAGGCATCTACGGCCGCGAGTTGCTCGGTCCGTTGATCATCTCGATGACGCGCGGACCGGCCGATGTGCTGGCCGTCCTGCTGCTCACGCGCTGGATGAACTGCCCGCCCGGCCTCTCGATCGTTCCGCTCTTCGAGACGCTCGACGACCTCGCCGCGGGGCCCCGGATCCTGGCCGATCTGTTCGGGCTTGATGTCTACCGCGCGCATCTCGCGGGATGCGGGATGGAACAGATGGTGATGATCGGCTATTCGGACAGCAACAAGGACGGCGGATACCTGGGCGCCAACTGGGCGCTGTACCAGGCCCAGGAGTCGATCGCCCAGGTCTGCCGCGAGCACGGCGTGACCCTCACGCTATTCCACGGCCGCGGCGGCACCGTCGCGCGCGGTGGGGGCCCGGCCGGGCGCGCGATCCGGGCGCAGCCACCGGGGACGGTGGGTGGGCGCTTTCGCGTCACCGAGCAGGGAGAGACCATCGCCTCCCGCTACGCCGATCCCGACCTTGCCCACCGGCACCTCGAGCAGATCGTGAGTGCGGTCCTCCTGGCCTCGGTGGGATCCCCCGCACCGGACGTCTCACCGCGATGGCGAGCCGCTCTGGATACCATGGCGGGAGCTTCGCGCAGCGCCTATCACGACCTGGTCGAGCAGACGCCGGGGTTTCTGGACTACTGGCGCGCAGCCACCCCCATCGAGGAGATCAGCCGGCTGCGGCTCGGCTCCCGCCCCACGGGCCGCCGCCGCGGCACCCTCACGCGCGCGGATGTGCGAGCCATCCCCTGGGTGTTTTCCTGGATGCAGAGTCGGTTCAATCTCCCTGGGTGGTATGGTCTCGGCACCGCCCTCGAGAGCGACGAGGCGGGGATCCTCGCGGAGATGTACGCCGAGTGGCCGTTCTTCCGGGCCCTCCTCGACAATACCGAGATGTCCCTGCTCAAGGCCGACATGGGGATCGCCGCCCTCTACTCAGACCTCGCGGGCGACCGGCGGTCGTCCGCGGCCATCTTTGCCCGGATCGAAGCCGAGCACACGCGCACCCGCGCCGCGATTCTCCGCGTCACGGGCCATGCCGAGTTGATGGATGCCGACCCCGTCATCCAGCGCTCGGTGCAACTGCGGAATCCCTACGTGGATCCCCTCAACTATCTCCAAATCGAGATGCTCAAACGACTCCGGGCCCTCGACGATCCCGAGGGAGCGGAGGCGGAACGCTATCGCGAGGTCATCGTGGTGACCATCAACGGCATCGCCGCCGGTCTGCGCAACACCGGGTGACCGCGGAGACCGCCGAGGCCGCGCGGACAGGAGGAACAGATGGGCCCGGGCGCCACGTTCCCGCCCGCGAGACCGCGCCAGGTTTCGGCTCCTACCCAATGTCGCTAGTTGATCCAGTCCTTCATGAAGCGGGCATAGCAGTCGCGCTCGCCCGGCATCTTCGGCCAGCCCGCGAGCAGGCGCACCGTGGCGAGCAGGAGGTTATCCCGGAGGTGGGTGGCGTTGTGGCCGTATTCCTCGAACGTGGAGTGGGTGATCTTCTGGTTGTGAGGGTCG
>JBKPAK010000006.1:0-7765 GCA_046726415.1 Candidatus Methylomirabilota bacterium | reverse complement strand
GCGTGCGCGTGAGGCGAGCGCACGAACGCGGCATGGGCCTGTCCCGGCGCATTCCAGTCCTCGGCGTAGCGGCCCTGCCCAGTCAGCAACCGCAGATCCTCGCTCCGCTTCACCGACGCGCCGATGCCGAAGCTCGTCATGGGCGCACAGAATAGCAAGCTGGGCGCAGAGACCACCACCGCGAAGGTCACTTGACACGCCGATGGGCGCGAGCTGACCTTGAGCTGACCTCGATGGTCGACCGCGCTACGGGAGCTCATCTCGTTGCGGCAAGGGTGCCCCTGGCCAACGCCTTGGGAAAGGACGGCCGTGAACGAGACGCGCGCGCTGGCCCGATTCGTGGCGACGACGCAGTTCACTGACCTGCCGTGCAGTCTGGTGGACGACTGCAAGATCACCGTCCTCGATGCGATCGGCCGCCGGCTTCGTGGGGGCCGTCCAGCCGTGGGCGCGGCGAATCGTGGCGGTTGTGCGGGTGCTCGGTGGCACGCCCGAGGCTTCAGTCATCCAGCAGGCGTGGCAGACGGACATTTCCCGCGCGGCCTTCGCCAACGGCGTCCTGATCGGCGCGTTCGAGTGCGAGCCGCTCACCGGCTCGCACGCGAGCGGCACCGTGCTGCCGGCGGCTCTGGCCGTGTGCCAGCGAGAGCGTTTCGATGGCCGGGCGTTCCTCACCGCGCTGGCCCTGGGCTTCGAGGTGTCCGCGCGGCTCGCTCGGACCGCCGTGGGGCTGGAGACGGTTCGCGGCTTCCACAACCCGGGCACGCAGGGCCCGTTCGGCGCGGCCGCGGCGGTGGGCAAGCTCTACGGCTTCGACGAGGAGCGGCTCACCAGCGCGATGGGAATCGCGGGCTCGTCGAGCGCTGGCCTCCTGGAGTTCGCCTGGAGTGGCGGTGACACCAAGCGCTTGCACCTCGGACGGGCCAGCCAGATGGGGCTGGAGAGCGCCCTGCTGGCGCAGCAGGGGGTGCGCGGCCCGGCGACCGTCCTCGAGGGCCGGTACGGCTACTTCAACGCCTTCTCGACGCCTCCCCGGATAGAGCGACTCCTGGAGGGTCTGGGTGCCGAGTGGGCCATCGAACCGCCGTGGCTCAAGTCGTACGCGACACACGTCACTCATCAGGCCGTGGTCGACGCGATCCAGAGCTTCAAGCGCGGGCATCCGCTCGATCCCGGAACGATCACGCGCGTGGTGATCCGCGGGGCGCCGCGCATCATGGAAGAGCGGCACGCGGCGCGCACGCCCCAGGACGTCCTGGGCGGGCAGTATAGCCTCCCGTTCACGACGGCGGTGGCGATGACGCGGGACATGTCCAATCCGCTCGTCTACAACGACGATGCCGTGGCGGACCCGGTCGTGCGCGACTTGGCGCGACGGATCGAGCTTCAGCCGCTCCAGGAGGTCCTCCACGACTCCCCGGGTGTCTGGCCGGCCGAGGTCCTCATCGAGTGCGCGGGCCGGTGCCACACCTTGCACACCCACCCCTACAAGGGCTCGCCGCCCAACCCCTTCACGTGGAGAGAGGTGTGTGAGAAGTTCCGACGCTACACGGCGTCGGTCCTGGGTGAACGGCAGGCGACGGCCATCGTCGACGCGATCGGTGGCCTCGAACAGGTGACCGACATGTCCGATGTCGCCCGTCTGCTGGCCCTGACCTGATCAGGGAGGCAGCGCCCACACCAGCCGTAGGAGACAGTCGATCACCCGGCGGCGGCCCGCTGGATGCGGCCGGCGACGGCGCGCACCTTGCGAGGGGCCGCGAACCAGATGGCCACCGCCGACAGGGCGCTGCAGCCGATGGCGATCCAGAAGGCCAGCGTGTAAGCGCCGGTCGCATCGTAGAGGGCGCCGGTCACCCACGGCCCAGCCGCTCCGCCCGCGATGGAGGCCAGCATCAGCGTGCCGAAGATGCTGCCGTAGTGCCGGCCCTGGAAGATCTCGGCGGGAATCGCTCCGACGACCGAGGTCAGGCCATATCCGAGCGCGCCCTGCGAGGCGACCATGACGTAGAGCAGCGCCGGCGTCGGCGCATCGCGCAGGAGGAGCAGGCTCGCATAGCAGAGCGCGAAACCCAGGCTGCCGACCGTCCACACCCACTCGCGCCCGATCCGGTCCGAGATGTGACCGAGCGAGATCTGCCCGGGAATGCCGGCGAGACTCACCAGCCCGAGAGCCCACGCCGCCTGGTTGGGGCTGAAGCCGATCTCGACGAGGTACTTCGTCTGGTGCACTTGCACGGCATACCAGGCGAAGAGCCCGGAGAAGTAGCTCAGCGCGATCCACCAGAAGCGGCCCGTGCGCATGGCGCGGGGAAGCGTCCAGTCCACCGCGGCCCACACCGCATCTACCACGTTCGCGGCCTGACTGGCCACCGCGATGTCGCGCGGGACGCGGTCGCCGTCCGGCTCGAGGCCGAGCTCTTCCGGGCCGCGCCGCAGCAGGAGATTGAGCGGGACCAGCAGCGCCATCATGACGATCGCCATCGCCCAGCAGGCGGCGCGCCAGCCCGAGCGCGCGATCAGGACTTGCACCCAGGGCAGGATGATGATCGAACCGACGCCGACCCCCGCGAAGGCGAGACTCATGGCCAGACCGCGCCGGCGCACGAACCAGTTGGGAAGGAACAGCGCCTGACCCGTGTACCCGAGGCAGACACTGCCGCCGCCCACCATCACGCCGAGGGTGGCGTAGAGGTGCCAGGGTTGGCGCACCAAGGTGGCCAGCAACAGCCCGGCCGCCATGACGATCACCCCCATCTCCATCACCACGCGCGGCCCGCGGCGGTCCATCAACCGGCCGAGGGACGGGCTCAGGATCGCCGAGACGAGGAAACCGAAGGAAAACGCGCCGGCCGTCACCCCCCGGCTCCCAGCCGAACTCGTCGAGGATCGGCGGGAAGAGCAGCGAGAAGGCGGTGCGCGCGTTGACGCCGACGCCCATGGTGATGAAGACGACGGCGACGATGACCCAGCCGTAGAAAACGGGCAGGCGCATGAGGCTGAATGCTACTCCAGGCGGGCGCCCGCGTGAGGAGTGGCGAACGAACCCGCGTCAGCGCGCTCCGCTACGCCATGGCGCCTCTCGCGCTGTCACGCGCCGAGCACCGCGCGGGCGGCCTCGAGGGCGCGCTCGACCTGCTCGGCGTCGACGTCCAGGTGGGTGACCGCCCGGATGGTCCGCGGGCCCATCGCGCCCATGCGGACGCCGCGATGGAGAAGCGCAGCCACCGCGGTCGGCGCGTCGAGCGCCCCGCGCAGATCAAAGATGACGATGTTGGTCTCGACCGTCGAGGGATCGAGCACAACGCCGGGCAGCTTCGCCAGACCTTCGGCGAGCCGGCGCGCGTTCGCGTGGTCTTCGGCGAGCCGCTTGACGTGGTGTCGCAGCGCGAAGACGCCTCCGGCGGCGATGATCCCCGCCTGGCGCATCGCCCCGCCCATCTGCTGCTTGAGCCGCCAGGCGTCCGAAATGAAGTCGCGCGAGCCGGCCAGCGCGGCGCCCACCGGTGCCCCCAGGCCTTTCGTGAAGTCGATCCACGCGGAGTCGAAGGCCGCGGCATAGTCGCGCGCGGCGATCCCTGACGCGACCACGGCGTTGAGGAGCCGCGCCCCGTCCAAATGGGTGCGCAGACCGTGCCGTCGGGCGACGTCGGTGACCTCGGCGATGCGCGCCAGCGGCCAGATCGACCCGCCGCCGAGATTGCTCGTCTGCTCGACCCAGAGCAGTCGACTGCGCGGCATGTAGCGACTGTCGGGACGGATCGCCGTCGTCACCGCGTGCGCGTCGTACTGGCCGCGCGGTCCGTCCAGGGCGCTCATGTTGACACCCGCCAGCGCGGCCGGGCCGCCGCCCTCGAAGTGGATGGGGTGCGCGGTGCGATGCGCGAGCATTTCGTCACCGGGCCGGCAGTGGACGCGCAGCGCGATCTCGTTGCACATCGTGCCGGAGGGCAAGAAGAGCGCGGCCTCTTTGCCCAGCAGCTCGGCAACCATCTCCTGCAGCATGTTGACCGTCGGATCCTCGAACTTCTGTTCGTCACCAACCTCGGCGTGGCACATGAATCGGCGCATCTCGCGCGTGGGGCGGGTCACGGTGTCGCTGTAGAGATCGACGTCGATGGCCAGCATGCGGCCCCTCCAGGGCGGACGTTTGAGCCCCTATCGTACACGCTCGGCACTCACCCCCGCGCGGCTCAGGCGCGCGGGAGGCGTTCCAGAAGCGCAGGACGAATCGAGCGGTGCTATTGTGACCCGGCAACCGCAATCACCAACGTCGGGAGGGAAAGCCATGCCGGTATTCGCGCGTCCTGATGCCCAGATCTACCACGAAGTCCACGGGTCGGGTTATCCCGTGCTGCTCTTCGCGCCGGGCGGCCTGCGTTCGGAGCTGGCATTCTGGCGTCACAGCCCGAGCAATCCCGACGCCGCGCCGCCCTGGATGAATCCCATGGTCGATCTGGCCGGCCGGTTCACCGTGATCGGCATGGATCAGCGCAACGCGGGCAAGTCACGCGGCAAGGTGACCGCGGCCGACGGCTGGCACACCTATGCCGCCGATCACCTGGCGCTGATGGATCATCTGGGCCATCGCCGCTTCCACGTCATGGGCGGCTGCATCGGGGCCACCTTCTGCATGACCCTGTGCGAGCTGGCGCCTGAGCGGGTCACCGCTGCCGTGCTGCAGAACCCGATCGGGCTGCACGAAAACCGAGCGACCTGGACGAGGCGGTTCGCGGCTTCGCCAAGACCATGCTCGCCGGCGATCCCACCCTGACCGAGGACGTCACTCAGAAATTCGGCCACAACATGTTCGGCGGGGATTTCGTGTTCTCGGTGAGCCGGGAGTTCGTGAGTCGCTGCCGCACGCCGCTCTTGCTACAGCCCGGCAACGACACGTCGCATCCGGCCGAGACCAGTGCCGAGATCGCCCGCCTGGCCCCCAACCTCGAGGTGCAGAAGGACTGGCGCGGCCCTCCGCATCTCGCCGAGTCGATCCGCCGGGTCACCGATTTCCTCACACGCCACACGCCCTCGTCATGAACGACGCGCTGACCGGAGAAACCGTGGAGTTGCTGCAACAGCTGATTCGCAATCAGTGCGTGAATGACGGCACCGTCGCCTCCGGACAGGAAGCGCGCACCAGCGACGTGCTGCGCGCCTATCTGGAAGGCGGCGGCCTCGACATCGAGGTGTACGAACCGGACGCGGCCCCCGGTCGCACCAGTCTCGTCGCCCGCATCGAGGGTACCGACCCGGCCGCGCCGACTCTGTGCCTGATGGGCCACACCGACGTCGTGCCCGTGACCCCCGGAGCACTGGACGCGCGATCCCTTCGGGGGCGAACTCGTGAACGGCGAGGTGTGGGGTCGCGGCGCGCTCGACATGCTGAACCTCACGGCGTCCCAGGCCGTCGCGCTCAAGGCGCTGGCCCGGCGGCCGGGCGGGTGGCGACCCCGGGGCACCCTGGTCTACCTGGCGTGCGCCGACGAGGAGCCGGCGGCACCCGACGTGGCATCGCTGGCCCTCACGACCCAAGCCTGGCTCGACACCTGCGAGCTGTTCCTTGGGCATTGAGCCGCCTGGAGATCGCCCGGCCGCGTGAACCATCTCCGGGCGCACTCCGGGTGCCATCGTATCGGTGAGCAGCACCCGGGGCTGAACGGCGCCACGGCCAGAACACCCGGAGACGGATCATCATCGCGAGCGACACCGATAGTAGGCCGAGTGCGTGGCGCGCCGTCGCGGCGGCCACCGCGCTCAATGCCCCTCTCGGCTCGCTCTATGCGTTCAGCGTGTTCCTTCAGCCACTGGAAACCCTGCTCGGGCTGAGCCGTGCCGATCTCGCGCTCGTGTTCGGCCTGGCGTCTGCTGGATTTGGCGCCGGCATGAACCTGGCTCCCTCGGTCTACGGCGTCGCATCGACCCCGCTCGTGGTGCTGGCCTGCGCGGCCGCGAGCACTCTGGGCATCTCCCTTGCCGCGACGGCCAGCGGGCTGGCCCAGCTGGCCATCGGGTACGGGGTGCTCTTCGGCGCGGGAGGCGGCGCGGCATATATCGTCGTGCAGCAGGCGGTGAACCTGGCCGTGACCAGCCGGCATGGACTGGTGAACGGCTATATCGTCGGTCTGTACCCGGCGGGGGCCATGATCGCCGCCCCCGCCTTCGGGTGGGCGATCCGCGAGCTCGGCGTGCGCGCCACGCTCGGGGGATTCGCCGCTGTTTTGGCCGTATCCGGGGTGATCAGCGCGTGGCTGATCGCGCGTTCCGGTGTCTCCCTCACGACGGGAACCGCAGGCGTTGCGCCGGGCGAGGAGGAGCGACGCCGGGCCGTGTTCTGGCGGCTGTGGTTCGTCTTTTTCCTGGCGGCATCCGCCGGGCTGATGGTGCTCAGTCAGGCCGCGGGCATCATCAGAGCCTACGGCGGCACCATCCCGCTCGCGGTCTACGGCACGACGTTCATCACCGGAAGCATCGCCGCCGCCCGCCTGACGGGCGGCTGGATGGTGGACTGGCTCGCCATTCCGACCGTGGCGGCCGGGGCCCACGCCGTTGCCCTCGGCGGCAACGTGGCGCTGACCCTGTGGCCCGGCCCCGCCGTCTCGGTCCTCGCGCTGGCGCTCGTGGGGCTGGGCTACGGGTTGATCTCCGGCGTTACGGCGGCCGCGGTCGCCGTCTACTGGCGGCGCGCACTGTACGGCCGGGTGGCCAGCCGGCTCTACATGGCATGGTGCGCCGCTGCCGTTATCCTGCCGATCATCGCCGGCCGCCTGTTCGACCTGACCCAGGGCTATGGCGCCGCGGTCCTCATCGCCGCGGGCGGCAATGCCCTTGGGGCCCTCGTGGCGCTCGGGCTGCCGAGTCAGGCCACGCCTCGACTCAAAGCGCGCCTGCAGCCCGACCAAGCGCGCTGACGGCGGGCCGGTCGGCGACCGCCATCTCAATGGCTAGGAGAAGCGCCGAAGTTGGAATCCTGAACGATGAAGGCATCGCGGGGCCGGTGCGGTACTCTGGCTCGGTCGTCGTGCACGAGACAGGGGTTGGAGTGTGCAAGGTTGAAGCTGGCGGATGCGCTCGGTATGACGGGCGACGACGTCGTCGCCATGGTCGGAGGGGGCGGGAAGACGACCGCCATGTTCCGCCTCGCGCACGAGATGGTCGAGAAGGGCGGGAGAGCGATCACCACCACGACCACACGGATCTTCGCCGCGCAGATCGCGTTGGCCCCCGCACACGTCCGGGCCGCGGACGCGACGCGCGAGAGCGTCCTGGCCGCGCTGGCCGCCCATCGGCAGGCGCTCGTCATCGGGGCCACGAACCCCGGCACCGGCAAGGCCGATGGCGTCTCGCTGGATCTCTTCCGGCGCTTGCGCTCATGGTGCCCGGGCGTGTGCATCCTGAACGAGGCCGATGGCTCTCGCCTGCGACCCTTCAAAGCTCCAGCCGAGCACGAGCCGGTGATTCCCGCGGACACGACCTTGGTCGTTCCCGTAGTCGGTGCCGATGTCTTCGGGAAGACGCTGGACGGCGATCACGTGCACCGTCCAGAGCTCGTCAGCGCGCTCAGTGGCGCTCCGCTGGGAACGCCCATCACGCCAGAGATCGTGGCCCGGGTCCTGGCCCACCTCGAGGGGGGACGGAAGCGCGTCCCTGTCGGCGCCAGGGTCGTGGCCCTGATCAACAAGGTGGAGACTCTCCCAGATCGGACGCCGGCGCGCGAGACGGCCGAGCGCCTCCTGCGCGAGCCGGCGATCCAGTCGGTCGTGCT
>JBKPAK010000005.1:0-5028 GCA_046726415.1 Candidatus Methylomirabilota bacterium | reverse complement strand
ATCCCCATCCTCTTAGCACCCCAGATCCGCTGTCGATAGACAGAGGTGTTCGCTATGGACCCAACAGGCGGACTCGATCTCATGGGTGTCTCGGCGAAGGAAGCGTACCGCGGCCCTGCCGCCGCTCATGAAGGCCTCGCCGAGGAGCCGCGCAGTGTCTGCATCCCGCGCTCCAACGCACGGGAAGATGCTGATAGATGAGATGAAGTGGGCTCCATATCGCTTGTCGCGCTTCACCACTTTCAATACCCAACCACTCCCGTACGGCCCGGTGAGTGGAAGAAGCAGCCTTCCATTCGGCCGAAGTGCTTCCAGCCAGATGCGACGTGGATGAGTAGCGCCTGCGTTGACAAAAATCGCATCGACGGCCCCGGGATCATGCTCGCCTCCATCACCGTAAACGACCTCCACATTCGACAGGTCGGCCAGGTTGGCACGACTGCGGACCGCGAGATCGGTGTCAGCTTCGATGGCGGTGACGTGCCCTTTAGGCCCGACGAGCTCGGCAAGGATCGCCGAATAATACCCTGTGCCGCAGCCGACATGAACGACATGATCCCCTTCCTGGAGAGCGAGGGCCTCGATTAGGAACGCCAGAAAGCTGGGCTGGCCGTTGTTCAGCAGCCGCTTCTCATCGATCGCCACGAGCACGTCGTGATAGAGATGCCGCGGATCTGCATCAGGAGCGGTCCAGTACTGGCGCGTGTTAGGTTCAAAGATCCTCCATGGTCCAGGACCAAGGTAACGCTCGCGAGGCACACGGGCGAACGCCCGGATGACTGCCGCCGAAGTCAGATGAGCTGTATATCTGAACTCCTCGGCGTAACGTTCGCGTGCTGTGTCAACGTCCGTCACCGGGCTGCCTCCTGAGGCACCGCGAGAATCGCTATCGGCCCAAGCATTGTCGCCGAACGCGCGCTTCACCGGCGGAGGCCGTCCGGTCGAAGCGGCGGTTATGCCTTAGTGTCGCATTCACGACCCGTAGCCCTCGCGAGTCAAGTTAGGCGTTCTCGCCACGATTCGCGCGCCGCCCAGCTTGCCGGCGGCGAAAAGCCCGACGAAGAAACTGTAGGTGCGGTCCCACGCCGCAAAGTGCGCCTCGCCGAACTTGGCAACTGTGGTGTCGCGCAACGTGCGATACATCTCCAGCCGATCGGCCAGCACTTTTGTCCACGCGTCAGGGAGATCGTCAAAACTCCTGATCGTACAGCGGTTCTCGCGGAGCAATTCGAGATAGCGTTCGGACGGCGCGACTCGTTGGGACTGCATCTCCGCGGCCATCCGCGACTCTTCGGCTAAATGTCAGCGGAGCACGGAGGGTGACGTCGGTGAAGGCAAGCACGCCGCCGGGTTTCAGCACGCGGACACTCCTCGCCTATTTTCTCGCAAGAACGCGACACCACCGCTGGCGGGGCGGGGTAAGGGCCCTGCCGCCGAGGGCGGGGGCGTGAGGAGGGATGAGATCCTTGACAGGCCGCCTTCTACGTCGGGGGGACACCTGCACAGGCGAGCAGTCTGCGGGCCGTGTCAACGCCACCAAAGGGGAACCCCTTGGAATCAAGCAGGCCCAACTGCACCAGCACCGCCGCCTGATCCCAGTAAAAGTGCTCGCGCGCGATCAACCCGTCGCGGAAGCCGACCACAATCACCAGAGGCACTTCCACGCGCTTGTTCGTCGGCGCGATTCCCGGCAGCATCCAGGGCATGGCGATAGTGTGAGTGAAACTGTAGATTGCTTCGATGATGAGGCGGTCGCCGACGGTCTGCGAGATGGGGGTAGGCATCATGTCTGGCGGCACGTTCGGGATGAAGTCCTCGCCGTAGAAACGGCGCACGCCCGCCTTGCCCTGCGCGCCAGTCATCGAGGGAACCAGCAGCACGTAGGCGTCCTCGGTCATGGTGGCCAGGGCGGCTTCCAGGTCTTTTGTCACGAATTCGGCGTCGACATGTTTCTGAAACGTTTCGAGCATGGCGTGTGCTGACATACCCTCCTCCTAGTTCCGAAGCCTAACAGCGATGCCAACCAGGAGTCAGGGGCCGATGGGTAGCCCTCAAGGGGTTCCGCAGTCCATGATCGCCGCGACCTACCCCGGCAAGTCCACCAAGCACACATCAGCGACGAGGAGAAGTCCGTCACCCGCTAGATCGAGCACGCCCGCGCCCATGCGGCTCTCGGGATCGTGTAGGCCGACCGTGCGGCCAAGGCCGCCTCTCGGCTACCATCCAAGGGCGACCACGATACCCTTTGCGGCGCGCAGGAGGCCCCGGATGCAGTGTCCTCGGTGCCAGCACGAGAACGCCGCTGACGCCGCTTTCTGCGACGAATGCGGCGCCCGCCTCGAAGCTGTCTGCCCTGGGTGCGGCGAATCGAATCGTCCCGGCGCTAAGTTCTGCCGGAAGTGCGGACAGGCCTTCTCGGCCGCCGCCCCGAGCATCCCCTCGAGGTTCGACACGCCGCAGGCCTACACACCAAAACACATTGCCGAGAAGATCCTCACCTCCAAGGCCGCTCTGGAAGGTGAGCGCAAACAGGTCACGGTCCTCTTCGCCGACCTCAAGGGCTCGATGGACTTGCTCGCAGATCGCGATCCCGAAGAAGCGCGCAAGATCCTCGACCCGGTGCTGGAGCGGATGATGGAAGCGGTCCATCACTACGAGGGCACCGTCAATCAAGTGATGGGCGACGGCATCATGGCCCTCTTCGGCGCGCCCTTCGCCCACGAGGACCACGCCGTGCGGGCGTGCTATGCGGCGCTCAGGATGCAGGACGGCGTGCGACGCTACTCGGAGGAGCTGCGCCGCGCGCAAGGCGTGGAGGTGCAGATCCGCGTCGGCGTCAACTCCGGCGATGTCGTGGTGCGCACGATCGGCAGCGATCTGCGCATGGACTACACCGCCGTGGGCCAGACCACGCACCTGGCCGCGCGCATGGAGCAGCTCGCGGCGCCGGGCAGCATCCGGCTCACTGCCGAGACGCTGCGCCTGGCCGAGGGGTTCGTCCAGGTCGCCCCGCTCGGGCCGGTGCCGATCAAGGGGCTGGGCGAGCCGGTCGAGGTGTTCGAGCTGGTAGGGGCCGGCGCCGCCCGCACGCGCCTGGAGGCCGCGGCGCGCCGGGGGCTCACGCGCTTCGTCGGCCGCACCGCGGAGCTGGGGCAGCTCCGGGACGCCCTCGACCGGGCGAGCCAGGGGCACGGCCAGGTGGTCGCCGTGGTCGGGGAGCCGGGCGTGGGCAAGTCGCGTCTCTTCTGGGAGTTCCTTCACTCGCACCGCGTGCACGGCTGGCTCGTCGTGCTGGCCGCCTCGGTCTCCTACGTTAAGGCCACCGCCTACCTGCCCGTGATCGAGCTGCTCAGGAGCTACTTCGAGATCGAGAGCCGCGACGATCCGCGGAAGATCCGGGAGAAGGTCACGGGCAAGGTCCTGACGCTCGCCCCCGCACTCGGGTCCGCCGTGCCCGCCCTCCTGGCGCTCCTCGACGTGCCGGTGGACGAGGCGTCCTGGCAAGGCCTCGATCCGCTCCAGCGGCGCCAGCAGACGCTCGACGCCGTCAAGCGTCTACTCTTGCGCGAGAGCGAGGTCCAGCCTCTGGTGGTGGTCTTCGAGGACCTGCACTGGATCGACGGCGAGACCCAGACCTTGCTCGACAGCCTCGTCGAAAGCTTGCCCGCGGCGCGCCTCGTGCTCCTCGTCAATTACCGCCCCGAGTACCAGCACGCCTGGGGCGGCAAGACCTACTATCGCCAGCTCCAGATCGATCCCCTGCCGCCCGAGAGCGCTGACGAGCTGCTCGACGCGCTCCTCGGCCGTGACGCGGCCCTCGGCCCGCTCAAGCAGCTCTTGGTCGATCGGACGGAGGCGAATCCCCTCTTCCTCGAGGAGGGTGTGCGGGCCCTGGTGGAGACGGGGGCCCTGGCCGGCGAGCGCGGCGCCTGCCGGCTCACGCGGCCCGTCGAGCAGCTGACAATCCCCGCCACCGTTCAGGCCATCCTGGCGGCGCGCATCGACCGCCTGGCGCCCCGGGCCAAGCGACTGCTCCAGGCCGCCGCGGTCATCGGCAAGGACGTGCCCATGCCGCTGCTCCTGGCCATCGCCGACGCGGCGGAGCACGAGGTGCGCGCGGAGCTCACCCACCTGCAGGCCGCGGAGTTCCTCTACGAGACCCAACTCTTTCCGGACCTCGAGTACACGTTCAAGCACCCGCTCACTCATGAAGTTGCGTACGGGGGGCTGCTCCACGACCGGCAGCGCGCCCTGCACGCCCGCATCACCGAGGCCATCGAGCGCCTCTCGGCCGGACGCGTCGCCGAGCAGGTCGAGCGGCTGGCCCATCACGCCCTGCGCGGGCAGCTGTGGGAAAAGGCGGTCGCCTATCTCCGTCAGGCGGGGCTCCGGGCCATGGCACGGGGCGCTTACCGCGAGGCTATTGGCCACCTGGAGCAGGCGCTCGGGGCCCTCGGTCGTCTCCCCGAGACCCGGGAGACGACCGAGCTGACCATCGACATCCGCATCGACCTCCGGAACGCTTTCCAACCGCTCGGCGATTGGGCGCGCACGGGGGAGCACCTCCACGAGGCGGAGGGGCTCGCCAGGACGCTCGGCGACCCGCACCGCCTCGGGCGGATCGCCACGTTCACGGTGATCCAGCGACTGAGCACCGGCGACTATGATGGGGCCGTCAGATTCGGGCAAGAAGCGTTGAGTATCGCGCGAACCCTCGGCGATCGCTCGATCGAGGTCGGCCCCCACCGAGATCGTTGATCCTGAGCCGAATGTGGCCCTCGAGTTTCAGCCCACGGCCGGCAACAGGCCTCATCCTGCTCTCCGCGCCGCGTCGGCCCGCGCCTGGGCGGGAGTCCGATACCCAAGACGCTCGATGATCCACTCGGTGTTGTACTGGGCGATGAACTCCCCGATGATCCGCTGCGCCTCCGCCAGGCTCGGGAACCGGTGGAGGTAGATGCACTGCTCCTTCAGCGTGCGGATGAATCGCTCCATGACCCGTTGCATTCGGGCTCCCCGACATACGAG
>JBKPAK010000004.1:0-14165 GCA_046726415.1 Candidatus Methylomirabilota bacterium | reverse complement strand
CGAGCGGTGCCGGATCTTCGGAGTCACACCCCCGAAGAGGCGGTCATGATGATCGAGTACGCAACCGGCAAATGCAGGCCGAGCTGACTCGCTGCTGGCACGTCTCTCGGCGCGAGCTGCAAGGTGGCGCTGGTGCGCCTTGGGCATATGGGAGGGTCGGTGGTGTGGTGTCCGCGGAAATCGCTGCGGGGATGGGCTCCGACGCGCTGGCCCGGTGGAAGATCTCGACGATGCTCGCGCTGGCGCGGACCTCGACGACCTCGTGCAGGAGCATATAGTGCACGGAGTAGTAGTGACTGTGCATCTCGATGTGGTGGTCCGACCCGCGCGGTCTTCCATTCGCCCTAGACGAAGGGTTCTGTGGGGTGGGGCGGAGCGCGACTCGGTCCGAGGCGCTCGAACAGATCCCGGCGGCTCGCCCGGTAGAGGCGCCTGGTACGGATTTTGACGGCGGTGACGAGCTCGGCAATGCGGGTGCCGTGCGGGCACGATCACCGCGCCTTAGTGTTGGGCGAGCTCCTCGTCAGTGCGCTGCAGGCCCAGCTCGTAGCGACACAAGATCACGACGCCGCTCTAAGAGCTGATCGCAAACCACAGCCGCGGTGACGCCGCCGGGCAAGGCGAAGGCGGGCAGGTGACTGATCTATTCTGGGACCGCTGCTGAGTGAGGTTGGCTTCGGCGTAGGTGTAGTTCGAGGCGCCGAGGACGGCGGCGAACCGCGCGACGGCGGTCCGCTCGCCCGTGGTCAGGTCGAGGATGGGCGTGTCTGGCCGGCGCAAGCGACGAAGAGCTTCGGGTTGTAGAGGGGCGCCGCCCGCGCGAAAGAGCTGCAGGTGCACGACTGACTTTGGTAGGTGGGCTATAATCTCGCCGGCTGCGGTCCTTCCGGACTGAAAGGGATGGCAGGAACCCCCGTTGAGCCATTCGGCAGGAGGTGCGTATGGCGCGTGCATTCGTCATCCGCCCATTTGGAAGGAAGAAGGACTCTGCCGGCCGGGAGTTCGATTTTGAGGCGGTGCATGCCAATCTGATCGGTCCGGCGCTCAGCGAAGCGGGACTTGCGGGATCCACCACTGGCGAGATCATCGATGCCGGAAACATACGCGAGGACATGTTCTCCTTCATCCTCGCGGCCGACTTGGTGGTCTGTGACATCACGCTGCTGAACGCGAACGTCTTCTACGAGCTCGGCATTCGCCACGCGCTACGGCGAAAGAGCACGCTCGTCATCAAGCACGTCGGTTCAGCGGACACACCTCCGTTCGATCTGCTCACCGACCGATATATTTCCTATGACCTTGCCGATCAGGGGGCGAAGGCCAAGCTCGTGCAGTCGATCCGTGCCACGCTGCAGAGCGATCGACGCAGCGACAGCCCGATCTTCACCATGCTTCCCGAACTGTTGGAGGCCGATCCGTCCTCAGGTCAGTTCGTCCCCTTCGACTTCCGGGAGGAGGTCAACCGGGCCCAGGCCGCGAACTCCAAGGGCTGGCTGCGACTCCTCGCGCAGGAGGTCCGTGGTCGCCCATTCGAGCGTCCGGGCCTCCAGCTGGTCGCGGACAGCCAGTGCGACCTTAAGGACTACGCGGGCGCCCGGGAAAATCTCGAGGCCATTCGAGCGGTCGAGCCGGAGAACGTGAAAGCCAACCTCGCCTTGGTCAACGTTTACGAGCGGTTGTACAGGGACGAGAGGAAGCCCGAACTGCTCGCTCTATCCGATCAAGCCATCGAGCGCATACTCAGGCGCCAGGACGTTGCTGGCAGAGACCAGGTGGAAGCGTTTGCGCTGCAGGGGCGTAATCTAAAGACGCGCTGGCGTCTGGAATTCGCGGACCTGGCGTCCGTCGAGGAGCGCCGGTCGTCCGGGATGACTGAGTCGTTGCGCAAAAGTTTCGATGCCTATCGAGCCGCGTTCGCCAAGGATCTCAATCACTTCTGGTCCGGGCTGGCCGCACTCCAGATGGGCACGATCTTCCTCGATCTATCGGACACGGTTGAGACCTGGAAGTCGACGTTCGACGACGATGCGCAGGCCGACCGGTATCGGCAGGAGCTCGTCCAGGACGTCGCAGCGCTGCGACACGTCGTCTCGGCCTCCGTCGACAGGGCCCTGGCGCAGTTGCCGGCCAACCACAAGGACCGGATTTGGCCCGAGGTGAGCAAGGGGGACGTGCTGTTCCTAACAGATCAGAACGATCAGCGGGTCGTCAGCCGCTATCGCGACACCATTCCCCGTGACAAGCCGTTCGTGTGGGACGCGGCCAGAGGCCAGCTCCAGCTTTTCGCCGACCTCGGAGTTCGAGCCGGCCGCGCGGAGAAGGTCATGGCGGAAGTCGATCGCAAGTTTGCCGGGTCCAGCAAACCTCCCCCGAAACCTCTGCACGTCATTCTGTTCGCTGGCCATCGCATCGACCGTCCCGGCCGGCCTGAGCCCCGCTTTCCCGCCAGCAAGGGTGATCGAGCCAAGCGCCTCATCTGCGATGCCTTGACCAAGCTCGTCTCCGACGACATGCAGATGCTCGGATTCGCCCCCGCCGCGCCTGGCGGCGACATTCTCTTCCACGAAGTGTGCAACGAGCTTGGGGTTCGCAGCCTTCCGTGCCTCCCGATGCCAGCGGACAAGTACTCCTCCCACATGTTCAGCGACGATGTCGACGACTGGCGTTCCCGGTTCCTGGCGTTGCTCAACCGCAATCGGGAGCGCAACTGCGACGTACTTGAACTGACCGACCAGGAGGGTCTCCCACGCTGGCTGGCCGGCACGTCGATCAACGTTTGGGAGCGGGGGAATCGCTGGGTCCTCCAGATGGGGCTGGCCGCCGGTGCCAAGCGGATCACGCTGCTGGCCCTGTGGGACGGCCAGCCGACGGGGGATGACCGCGGCGGGACGGCGGACATGGTCGAGCTGGCGCGCCACGCCGGTGTCGTCGATGTGAGGCGCATCGACTCCCACGAGCTGCTCTCGAATGACGATGTCGGATGAAGATGCAAGGAGGCGCCCCATGCCGCACGTGAGACGAAGTCGCGACCAGCACCTGAGTAATGACGGTGAGCCCAAGCGGATCCTCGCGCTCGACGGGGGCGGGTTGCGTGGGATCCTAACTCTCGCCATCCTCCAGCGGATCGAGACGATTCTGCGAGAACGGCACGGGGACAGCCCCGACTTCCGGCTGTGCCACTACTTCGATCTCGTCGCAGGCACCTCTACCGGCGCCATTATCGCCGCGACCGTCTCGCTTGGCTGGTCCGTCGAGCAGATCCGCGCGAAGTACATGGAGCTGGGCTCACGGGTGTTTGAAAAGACGTTCTTCCGGCAGGGTGTGCTGCGCGCCAAGTACGACGAGAGCCGTCTGATCGACGAGCTCCAGAAGGTCTACGGGCCCGAGACGACCCTGGGCAGCGACAAGATCGAGACGGGCCTGCTCCTGGTCACCAAGCGAATCGACACCGGGAGCTGGTGGCCGATCAGCAACAATCCTCGCGGCAAGTACTTCGCGGCGCGAGTCGGCGGGACCATCGGCAACAGCGACTACCCGCTTTGGCAGGTTGTGCGAGCATCCACCGCTGCCCCATCGTACTTCGAGCCAGAGCCTATCACGATCGGGAGCACGCCCGGCGCGGCGCCCGTCGTCGGCGAGTTCATCGATGGTGGCATCAGCCCATTTAACAACCCGGCGCTGATAGCTGTCATGTATGCCACGCTCGGCGGCTACCGGATCGGCTGGCCGACAGGGGCGGACAAGCTTCTGGTGGTTTCGGTGGGCACGGGCGCATCGGATCCGAGCGTGAAACCCTCGAAGCTCGCCGCGCAGGGCGCGCTCAAGGCGCTCCTGTCCCTTATGGAGGACTGTGCCCTACTGCAGGAGATGCTGTTGCAGTGGATGTCGAGCAGCCGCACGGCCCGCCAGATCGATCTCGAGCTCGGCGATCTGGGGCAGGACCTTGCCGGTAGCGTTCCAGCCCTCAGCTACCTGCGCTACAACGTCGATCTTAGGGCCGACAGCGTGCGCGCGCTTGATCCGGTGCCCCCTGAGGCCAACAGGATCGCATCGCTGAGCGCGATGGATGCGCCGGAGAACATGTCGTACCTACACAAGCTTGGCGTCCTGGCGGCCGCGCGTGACGTGAATGCCGCGGATTTCCCCGCCGGCTTCGATCTGCCGGAGGTGGCGGCCGTCGAGATCTAAAAACGGCCTCACAGCGTCCTCACCTCCTCCACGCGCCAGCCGCGTCTACAGGCTTCGTCACCGAAGGCGGCCGTGACGTCGTCGGCGGCACGTGGCGCTCCTTCCCAGACAAGGACGGCCAGCACTTTGGCGTTCGACTCCCGAGCCAGCGTTGCTGCATTGTGCAAGATAACCTCGTTGGCCGCCAGGTACGGATCGTTCTCTTTGCTGCGCCCTTCGAGGATGATCACGTCGCGGGTCGGAACTAGCTCGGCCAGGACCCGGTCGTACACCGGGCCCCAGTCCCCAGGCCGATCAGCTACTGAGGTCGCGCGGAATTCATCGCGACTGAAGGGAAGCACGATGCGGCGGCGCATTCCCCGCACGCCCGCCACCCTCAATGCCACCAGGTCAGCTCCGCACGCGGCGGAGCCGACCAGGGCCGTCGCGGCTTCCCGCTCGAACAACTCACCAAGCCGTCGCTCAACGATCGGCACGTTGTGCAGCGGAAAGCGCGGAGCCTTCGCATGGGCCGCATCGATGCGCCGGCCGGCCACCGCGATGACCACACATCACCTCCTACCCCGCCTGTCGCCCGTCCTTCTCGAGCGTGATGTTACTTGACATCACTCCCTGGAAAAAGGAGGAGCGTATCGAGACGTGCGCACAAAAAGCTCGTCGACACGACAAGCGCGACGCTTTGCGGACGACTGCCGAAGGACTGACCGGCCCGGCATCCTCATACCGAGGCCAGGCGGCCGCCGCAGGCGGGCCGAGGGCTCTCGGGGTGTGCCACGCCAGCCCTCCGATGCCCGAATTCGTTGATGCTATTGGGTCCATTCTGGGGCCCCTGGTCGAATTGGCGTCCTGCGCTAATCTGTTGATCCGAGAGGGAGGCCGGGTGACCGCACGCGAGGATTTCTGGGACGATATCCTCGGGCACTTGAAAGAGCGGGTGCTCCGGGCCGGAGCTCGTCAGGGTCCAGGATGGCGATCGGCCGGTGACCCTCTCGCGGCTCCTGGGCGAACGCATCGCCGCGCGGTATCAGCTCAAGGTCGACTGGGGGCCAGAATCCGCGCTTGATGACGCCGTCGCAGCGACCTGGCCGGGCGCGGTGAAGCCCAGCGCCTCTACCGGGTGGTCAACGACCTCCTCTCCGATCTGAATCCGGAACCGCCGGAGGCACTGCGCCAGCTCGCAGGCATCGGCGACTTCCGTGTCTTCATCGGCACGACGTTCGACTCGCTCCTCGCCCGCGCCCTCAACGGGGTCCGCTTCGGCGCCGAAGCGCGCACGCGCGAGTTCTCGCCCAACCAGTCCACGGGCGAGCAGGAGGAGAACGCGCGCGCACCCCGGAAGACGACACGGTGGTGTTCAAGGTCTTCGGCAAAGCGTCCTCGACCCCGCAGTACGCCCTGCACGACGAGGACATCCTCGAGTGGCTGCAACCCTGCTCACTGAGACGGCACGCCTCCCGGAGTGGCTCAACTACCGGCTGAAGGAGAGCCCACTCCTCCTCGTGGAGTGGCGCGAGGCGGTGGAACGAGCGAATAGGATCCCCCCTGGGGGCCGCACGTTCATCGTGCCGATCGCGATCGACCCCGACTACGACGGCAACCCGTCTCGGTACCGCCACGTGCCCGAGGCGTTCACGGTGCCACATTGGGGCCGGGCGCCTGGCGGCCGTCCCGACGACGAGCTGATCGGCGCACTCAAGACGCGATCCGCGAGATGCGCCGCAAGGACGCACGATGAGCGATCTTATCGGATCCGTCCCCCTCGGGGCGGCCCTTCCACGCCCGCTTTCCCTCCAAGAAATCGGGACCGCGGAGACGCCCTCCGCACACCCGGCCCTCCCCACGCCAGCGGAGCATCGCGGCTCAGGCGGCGCGACCCGGGGGGAGCGAGAACGAGGTGAAGGTTGGCGTCAGGCACGCGCGCGAGCGCCCTAGAAATTCCTATCCCTATAGCCAACAGATCAACAACTCGCCGGCCTGACGCAGTTCTGGCAAAGGGCCCGAAAGTTCGAACCGTCGGCCGCCGCCATCCGCAACGGGGTCGCCCAAGCCGACCGAGAAGAGGGCCAGCCGGCGACGGCGTGACCTCGGAGGAACGGGAGGAGCTACGGCGCCTGCGCCGGGAGCGCGTCCTGCGCGAAGAGCGCGAGATCCTCCGCAACGCCGCGGCCTGGTTCGCCAAGGAGACCACGTCGATCCCGTCCAGAGATTCGAGTTCATGAAAGCCAACCTGGCCGAGCAGCCCCGCGCCACCATGTGCCGATACCGCGTGCCGATACCGCCGTGCTCGCCGTCTCCTCAACGTCGCCCCTCCCTGCCGCCGGATGACACTCCCGTCAGGGGCCGCCTCAACCAGGATTGTGGGTACTTCGACGCGGCGGTCGAGCACCTCGGGGCGTCGCCGTCATCAACCGGGCGCCGCCGCGGGGAGGAGGGCGGGGCCGGGTCTCGATCGTCCACCGCGGCCTCGAACTTGCCGTAAGATGTCTGCCCAGACGCTTCCCGGGGGCGGCCAGCCCCTCGGGGGGGTCGGAAGGCCCATGGAAGAGAAGCACCGGGGCGGATTCAGGAGTCGTGGTACGGGAGACTTGGTGCGGCGGGGCCCCGAGCATAGGCGAGGGGCGCCTCGAAGCCAGCCGGACGCCCGCGGCCCGCCCCGAGGCCGCGGAGGTGGCCTCAATCGTTCCCATGCTCGCCCAGCAGCAGCTTTCGAGGAAGACAGCGGCCATGAGCTTTCAGTGGGACGTCTTCATCAGCTACGCCCACATCGACAACGAACCCTTGACTCCTGACCAAAAGGGTTGGGTCACCCTGTTCCACCGTACGCTGCAAACGATGCTCAGCCAGCAGATAGGAACCAAAGCGGGCATCTGGAGAGACGAGAAACTCAGAGGCAACGACATCTTCTCCGACGAGATCGTCGATCAGCTCCCCAAAACTGCGGCGCTGATCTCCGTCCTCACGCCCCGCTACCTCCACTCGGAATGGTGCACCAAAGAGATCAACGAGTTCTGTCAGCGGGCCCTGCGGACCGGGGGTCTCGTTGTCGACAATAAGTCCCGGGTCTTCAAGGTCATCAAAACCCCGGTCGACCGGGAGGAGCCGCTGCCCCCTGTCGTGATCAAGCTGCTGGGGTACGAGTTCTATGGCTACGATGAGGACCAGACCCCGAGAGAGTTCGACCCCGCCTACGGAGACAAGTCGAAAGAGGAGTTCCTCAGGAAGGTCTACAAGCTGGCCCGGGACATCGCCCAACTGCTGGCCCGGCTCGGCGCCAGTGTTCCGCACAGCGACAGCACGCTCACCGACGGGTCTGCACCCAAACCCACGGTCTATCTCGCCGAGTGTAGTCGCGACCGCCGAGACGCCCGGGAGGCCCTGCGCGGGGAGCTGGAACGCTACGGGTATACGGTCCTGCCGAATCAACAGCTCTCCAGCGATGAAGAGGAGTACGTCGCCGAGGTCGAGCGCCTCCTGGCGAAATGTCGGTTCTCGGTTCATCTGATCGGCACCAGCTACGGGGTCGTGCCCGATGGGGCCAGCCAGAAATCGGTGGTCGTCCTGCAGAACGAACTCGCGGCTCGGCACAGCAAGAGCGGCGGGTTGCCACGCGTGATCTGGCTCCCCGAGGGGACCAGCTCCGGGCAGGCGGCCCAGCAGGCCTTCATCGACGCCCTTCATCAGAATGCCGAGATGCAGTCGGGCGCCGACCTGATCACCGGCGACCTCGAGCAGCTGAAAGGCGCGATCCACGCCGCGCTGAAGAAGCTGGAACAGCCCGAGCAGCCGAAAACCACCGACCAACCCCTTGCCGAAGCCAGCCGCAAGCTGGTGTACATCCTCTGCGTCGAGCGGGACCGGAAAGACGTCGTGCCCGTGTTGAAGTTTCTGAAAGCCAGGGGGCTCGAGGTCGCGCTCCCCGTCTTCACCGGAGATGCCACGAAGGTCAGAGAGGCCAACCAGGCGCTGTACATGGGCTGTGATGCCGTCATCCTGTTCTACGGGGGGGGAGACGAGGCCTGGAAATTCCACCAGCAAAACGAGCTCAAGAAGATACGCGGTCAGCGTGACAAGCCGCTCCTCGCCGAGTACACCTACCTCGCGGGCTCGGCCACGGACGATAAGGACCTCTTGCTGGCCCTTGAGGAGCCCACCCTGATCAACGGGCT
Source organism: Candidatus Methylomirabilota bacterium (assembly GCA_046726415.1). Classification (GTDB taxonomy): domain Bacteria; phylum Methylomirabilota; class Methylomirabilia; order Rokubacteriales; family CSP1-6; genus CAVWFS01. The sequence continues at coordinate 5,811 of JBKPAK010000004.1, read as the reverse complement.
GGAGGGTTTCTCGGACGTGGCGATGGATGCCTTCGTGCGGGTCGTCGCGCCCACGACCCCAGCCCCCCGATGAGCCCACCGACCGTCGACGCTCCGATAAATCCCTACCCGGGTCTGAGACCGTTCCGCGAAGAAGAGGAATACCTGTTTTTCGGTCGCGAGAGGCAGGTCGATGTCATGGTGAACACCCTGGCCGAGGCTCACTTCCTGGCCGTGGTAGGCACCTCGGGCTCCGGCAAGTCCTCGCTGGTCAACTGCGGGCTGCGCCCGGCCTTGCATCGGGGCCTCATGGCCAGCGCCGGGACGGCCTGGCGCATGGCCCAGTTCCGGCCTGGCAGCAATCCCTTGCGGGCAATGGCCGCGGCTCTGGCCCGCGACGGCGTGTTGTACAAGGGCTTCGACGCGGGGGATTTCAGCCTGGCAGACATCATCGAGACCACCTTGCGCATGAGCACCCTGGGACTGATCGACGTCTATCGCCAAGCCCGGCTGGACGAAGGCGTCCATCTGCTGCTGCTGGTGGATCAATTCGAGGAGCTGTTTCGCTATCGAAGACTGGGCGCCTCGCATCTGGAAGCCGCATCAGGTATCGGCGAGGACGCCACGGGGTTCGTGAACCGGCTGCTGGAAGTGCGGGCGGACGCCTCCTGCCCGGTCTACGTCGTGCTCACCATGCGCTCGGACTTCCTGGGCGAGTGCGCGCAATTCTTTGGGTTGCCCGAGGCCATCAACAAGGGTCAGTATCTGGTTCCCCGGATGAGCCGGGACGAGCGCCGGGCCGCCATCGTGGGGCCGGCCAGCGTGGGCGGAGCCGAGATTGCCCCGGTGTTACTGACGCGGCTGGTGAACGACGTCGGGGACAATCCGGACCAGCTTTCGATCCTGCAGCACGCGCTCAACCGCACCTGGGCCCGCTGGCAGCAGGAGACCGGCGGCAAAGGCCCGCTGGAGCTGCGGCACTATGAAGCGATCGGAACCATGGTCAACGCTCTGGACGAGCATGCGGAGGAGGCGTATTCCCAGCTGGCCGGCGAGCGCGATCAGAAGATTTGCGAGAAGATCTTCAAGGCGCTGACCGACACGGGGACGGACGCCCGCGGAATCCGACGCCCGACCACGCTTGGTGCCTTGTGCGCTATTGCCGAGGCTACGGCCGCGCAGGTCACCGCGGTCGTCAACGTGTTCCGCGAGCCGAGCCGTTCGTTCTTGATGCCGCCGGCCGGGGAACCGTTGAAGGCCGAGACGGTCATCGACATCTCCCATGAGAGTCTGATGCGGGTGTGGGGGCGGCTGAGAGGTTGGGGAGACGCCGAAGCCCACTCGGCCCAGATGTACCGCCGCCTGGCGGAGACGGCCGAGTTGCACGCGGCGGGCAAGGCGAGCCTATGGCGCGACCCTGACCTTCAGGTAGCGCTCGATTGGCGGGAGCGGAATCAGCCGAACGACACGTGGGCCGACCAATACCATCCCGACTTCGGGCGAGCCATGCGCTTCTTGGAGGAGAGCACGGCGGTCCGCGAGCGCGATCGGCGCGCCGAGGAAGAACGCCTGCGCGCCGAGCAGGAACGCCGCGAGCGCGACATACGCCGACGCAGCGTCAGGAAAACGCTCGCGCTGGTCGTCGCGGTCGCCGTTCTTGGCGTCCTGGGCACGCTGGGCATCAGCGTGGCGAGGCGGGAGTTTATTCGGCACGCCCTGATGAGCGATCTGGGCTGGATACGGATCTCGGCGCCGCCCGGCGGTCAGTTCATGATGGGCTGCGTGCCTGGGGACAAAGACTGCTTTTCCAATGAGCGGCCCCCTGACAAGATTCGTCGCCCAACCCAACTGTCCCGGGGCTTCGAGGTCATGTCCCGCGAGGTGACGGTCGATCGGTTCCGGCGGTTCGTCGACGCTCAGTCGACGATCATCGGACGCCTACTCCAGCCGAGGGGCGTCGTCATGGAGCAGCAGCCCGAGTGGAGCCAGGACAGCCATCCTGTCGTGTACGTCTCCTGGGACGACGCCAGGGGCTTTTGTGAATTCGTCCGCGGCCGGCTCCCCACGGAGGCGGAGTGGGAGTACGCCGCGCGCGGTGGGAACGCCGAAGGGATCTATCCCTGGGGGAACAAGTATTCCGCCGATCAGGCCAACGGCGAGGGAGTGGCGGGCAAGGATACGTGGGAGGCAACCGCACCTGTTGGATCCTTTCCGCCGAACGGCTACGGCCTGTACGACGTGATCGGCAACGTCTGGGAGTGGACCTCGAGTCTCTATCGCGACAACCCCTTTCAAAGCGACGGGGGGAGCGAGGATCGGTCGTCTCGTAGGCCCCGGGCGGTTCGCGGCGGGTCCTGGAACGACGACGCGCAGGTCTTGCGGGTGTCGTTCCGCAACAACCTCTCGTCAGCCGACCGCGGCCTCAACCTCGGTTTCCGCTGTGCCCGGGACGATTCACGCATGCCGTGACGATCGGGCAGCGCACGGCCACACCAAGCCACGTGGCCAGCCTTACCGCCAGGACGGCGGCGACGGCGATGAGGCCCCAGGGCAACCTCATTAATTGATCGGCGTAAACGGGCATTTGGGACCCTTGGCACGGACAGCAGAGCACGGGAGTGCTTCCCTGTGGGGCACGCGAATCTGGGCAATGACAACCTGTTCTTCGCGTACGATGCCTCCGTGCCGTCGTCGAGCGAAGCGCAGCCCATTCCGAAAGCCAGTGGTTACGCCGGTTTGGCCCGAGGACTTGCGGTTGGGTCGTGACGCCGCCACGGGGGCGCTGCCGGACTCCGGCCCGGCGGGCAAGGCGCCGCGTGCCCACGAGGACGAGCAGTCCGACCAGCCGCGTGGGCAGAAGATCGCTCACCCCCACCCCGAGCCGCGCCGCGGCCCGCATCGCCTCCAGACCGGCCACGGCCGCGTGGGGCGGCAGGTGATCGGTGCGCGAATTCCCTGCGTCCCGCGACAATCCGATTGAGGAGGCCACATGTTTATCTCCCGCCGTCCTTCCGCGCATCGGGCCTCGCGCCGCATTGCCGTTCTTGTCTTCGCGGCGATGTGGGCCTCGGTGGTCCTCGGACCTGGGCGGGCCGCCGCTCAAGAGGAGAAGGTCGGAGTGGTCACCGCGCTGAGGGGGCAGGCCATCGTGGCGCGCCCGATGACCCCGCAACCGCTGTCCCTGAAGTTCAAGGACGACGTGTTCGTGCGGGACCGCGTGGAGACTCGGGCAGATTCGCTCGTCCGCGTACTGCTGGGGGGCAGGGCCCTGGTGACCGTTCGCGAGTTATCGAGTTTCACCGCGTCCGAAGGGCCGAATCAGGTGGTCATCGATCTGCGGACCGGGAAGGCAGCGGTGGGCGTGGCGCCGAGCCTCCTGCGGCCGGGGGAGACCATCGAGGTGCGGACGCCCAACGCGGTGGCGGGCATCCGCGGGAGTCTCCTGGTGGTGACCGTGGTGCAGGTGGGTAGTGACGTGCGCACGACATTCGAGGCGCCACAGGCCTCGAAGGCGATCACAATCTCCCCGCTGGCGATGCCCAGCGTGTCGATCGATCTCAACTCGAACCAGAGCGTCCACGTGACGGGAATGGGGGCGCAGACGCAGGTCGGGCCCGTGACGAACATGACGGCGACGCAGGCGGCAGCGGCGGCGAGGACCGCCGAGGCACCGCGGCCGAGGGAGCAGGAGGCGACTTCGCCGATGGCGCCCGAGATCGCGGCAGCGAGCATCGCGCAGGCGATCGAACTGGTCGTCGCGCTCCAGGGCCCGCCAACGCCAGATCCGCTGTTTCAGGAAGCGACGATCAACGCCGCTCAGGGCGACGGGGCGACAGGGAATCTGGCGAGCGAAATCACGAGCACGTCCCAGCTCCAGGTGAACACGTTCGTGGCGAACCAGGCGCTGGAGAACCAGCCGCTTCCCCCGTCGCCCCCCCCATCGCCCCCCCCGCCGCCGCCCCTGTGCGCCGGGTGCGTGGTGATCGAGAACCAGACGCGGGGATTGCCATCGGGACAATCGATCATTACGTTCACAGGGACCAGCACCTGGCCCGCGACGATTCCGGTGGTGCGGATCGATCAGTCCACCGTCTCGGGGGATGGCACCTTCGTGGAGGCTGCCCCTGGCTCGGCGGCCACCTTTGCGGCACCTCTCCTTCTGGTGACCAACAGCACGCTCACGACCGGGGGGAACGTCGTCCACGTGGGCTCCGCACACCTGGACGCCGCGCCGATCCCGGCGCTGCTATCCTTTGACTCGAGCATCGTGAACGCAGGCACCGGCGTGATCCGCCTCGACGGCGGCTCCAGCCTCGGTGTGCAGGGATCGCTCCTCACGGCGCAAAGCACCTCGTTCAGCTCAGGGGATCCCACGAGCAACACCTCGCCGTTCCTAGGGATCTTCGACGGCTCGTCGCTCGAGCAAACCGGAGCGAGTGGAGCACCGCTCCTCGTGTTCGACGCCTCCCCCGTGGACTCGGCCGGGGCGCTCATCAGCGTGCAGGGCTCACCGTCGACCGGTAACCCGAGCCGGCTCGCTCTGGACGGGCCGCTATTCCGCGCCGTCAACGGAACCCAGCTCACGATGACCGGGGACGCCCTCGGCATCTCCGATGGTGGTCAGTTCACCGGAGGCAGTGCGAGCGCCGCGTTGATCGAGCTCGACAACGCGCAACTGACCGGGCTCAACAGTGTGCTTCAGGTAGGGGGCTTCGGGGCCGACGGGGTGACCCCGGCCACGGCGAACCTGGGAGGAGCGCTGCTCAACGCCGGCAGTGGAAGCACCCTGAGTCTCACCGGGGGGTTCATCCAGGTGTCCAGCGGCGGGCAAGTCAATGTGGCCCCGGGCGCGACGACCTCCCTGATCACGATTCACGGCGGGAGCCATAGCCTCGGCGCCAGCGCCATCGGCATCTCCAACGGTGGTCAGTTCACCGGAGGCAGTGCGAGCGCCGCGTTGATCGAGCTCGACAACGCGCAACTGACCGGGGCCAGCAGTGTGCTCGAGGCGAATGGAGTCGGGGGGGCCACCGGGGGGACCCCGGCCACGGCGACCCTGGGAGGAGCGCTGCTGAACGCCGGCACGGGAAGCCCCCTGAGTCTCACCGGTGGGTTTATCCAGGCGTCCAGCGGCGGGCAGGTCATCGTGGCCCCGGGCGCGACGACGTCGCTGATCACGCTGCACGGTGGGAGCCATACTCTCGGCGCCAGCGCTATCGGCGTCTCCAACGGCGGTCAGTTCACCGGGGGCAGTGCGAGCGCCGCGTTGATCGGTCTCGACAACAGCGCGCAACTGACCGGAGCCGGGAGTGTGCTCCGGGCGGATGGAGTCGGGGGGGCCACCGGGGGGACCCCTGCCACGGCGACCCTGGGAGGAGCCCTGCTCAACGCCGCCAGTGGAAGCACCCTGAATCTCACCGGGGGGCTCATCCAAGCGGCGAACGGTGGGCAGGTCAACGTGGCCCCGGGCGCGACGACCTCCCTGATCACGCTGCACGGCGGGAGCCATACTCTTGGCGCCAGCGCGATCGGCGTCTCCAACGGCGGGCAGTTCACCGGGGGCAGTGCGAGCGCCGCGTTGATCGAGCTCGACAACGCGCAACTGACCGGGCTCAACAGTGTGCTTCAGGTAGGGGGCTTCGGGGCCGACGGGGGGACCCCGGCCACGGCGACCCTGGGAGGAGCGCTGCTGAACGCCGGCACGGGAAGTCCGCTGAGTCTCACCGGCGGGTTTATCCAGGCGTCCAGCGGCGGGCAGGTCATCGTGGCCCCGGGCGCGACGACCTCCCTGATCCCGCTCCACGGCGGGAGCCATACTCTTGGCGCCAGCGC
>JBKPAK010000003.1:0-7204 GCA_046726415.1 Candidatus Methylomirabilota bacterium | reverse complement strand
GGTGGCCATGACGGGCGACGGCACCAACGACGCGCCCGCGCTGGCGCAGGCTGACGTGGCCGTGGCCATGAACAGCGGTACCCAGGCGGCCAAAGAAGCCGGCAACATGGTCGACCTCGACTCGAATCCCACCAAGCTCCTGGAGGTGGTCGAAACCGGCAAGCAGATGCTGATGACGCGCGGGGCGCTCACGACCTTCAGCATCGCCAACGACGTGGCCAAGTACTTCGCCATCATTCCCGCCGCCTTCGCCACCACGTATCCGGCGCTCGGTGCCCTGAACATCATGAGCCTGGCCACTCATCAGAGCGCGATCCTGTCGGCGGTGATCTTCAACGCGCTGATCATCATCGCCCTCATCCCGCTGGCGCTGCGAGGTGTCCGGTATCGGCCCATCGGCGCCAGCGCCCTCCTGCGCCGGTACCTCTGGATCTACGGGGTGGGCGGAATCATCGTTCCGTTTTTTGGGATCAAGGCGATCGACATGCTACTGGTCGCCCTTGGACTGGTCTGAGAAAGGAGTCGCGGCATGCAGGCCTATCTTCGACCGGCCATTGTCCTCGTCATCGCCATGACGGTCTTGACAGGGCTCGTCTATCCGCTGGTCGTCACGGGAATTGCCCAAGTGCTCTTCCCGCGGCAGGCCAATGGCAGCCTGATCATGCAGGACGGCAAGGTCGTGGGATCGTCCCTCATCGGGCAGCCCTTCGATGAGCCGAAGTATTTTTGGGGCCGCCCCTCGGCGACCTCGCCGTTTCCGTACAATGCGGCCGCCTCGTCCGGCTCGAATCTGGGTCCGACGAACCCGGCCCTCGCCGAGGCCGTGAAGGGTCGCATCGAAGCGCTGCGCGCCGCCGATCCCGGGAACACCGCGCCGGTCCCGGTGGATCTGGTGACGGCGTCGGGAAGCGGTCTCGACCCGCACATCAGCCCGGTGGCGGCCCTGTACCAAGTTCCGCGAGTCGCCCGGGCCCGGGGACTCAGCGAGGACAAGATCCGCGGACTCGTGGAGCAGCACATCGAAGGTCGCCAGCTCGGCTTCCTCGGCGAGCCACGGGTCAACGTGCTGGCACTGAATCGCGCCCTCGACGGCCAATCTCGCTGAGAAGCTCCTCACGAAGCTCTCGACCACGCTGCTGAGCAAGGAGGCTCGCATGCCCCGGAGCGTCTGGAGAAGGTCTGTCGCGGCGGCGGTTGGACTGGCGTTGACCGGTTCGTGGCCGGCATTCGCCCAGCAGTCCGCGGCGCCGGTCGAGGTGCAGGCCCAGGCGCAAGCCCCAGCCCCCGCGCCGGCTCCGCCTCCCGGAGGGCAGCCTCAAGTGCCGACCGAGGGACCGGCCACCACCCCGGCAGTGGTGGAAGAGAAGGGGCCGAACACCGGCCGCCTGGCGCTCCTGTTCGGCGCCGACTGGGCGTCGGCCTACTACTTCCGCGGCATCGTCGACGAGCAGAACGGCGGCAACAACGTTCAGCCCTACGCCGAGATCGGCTTCAAGCTGCTCGACAACGTCGGGCCCCTCACCTCGCTCGTCCTCGCCCCGGGCATCTGGAACAACTGGCACTACGGCGGCGGCACCGTCGTCGAGCCGAGCGACCCGAAGTTCTGGTACGAGGCCGACCTCTACATCAAGCTCACGGCGACCTGGTGGGAAGTCCTCTCGACCGGGGTGACCTACACCTACTACGTGAGCCCCAATGACAGCTTCACGAGCTACGCGGACGTCGGGCTCAGCTTCAGCCTCAACGACTCCAAGTGGCTCGGCGCCTTCGCGCTCAATCCGAGCCTCCTGTTCGCGTTCGAGACGAAGGGCGAGGCCCTGGCCGCTGACGGCGAGAAGGGCATCTACATGGGGCTCGGCCTGGCCCCGGGCTACACCTTCTTCGAGAACTCGTCGTTCCCGGTGAACATCAGCCTGCCCATGACGTTCGGCTTCAGCCTCAAGGACTACTACACGGTGAACGGCGAGAATCAGACGTTCGGCTACTTCTCGGGAGGCCCGCTGTTCACCTTGCCGCTGAAGTTCATCCCCGCCACCTTCGGCAACTGGGCCCTCAAGGCGGGCGTGCAGTTCCTCAAGCTCAACAGTAACCTCGCGACTGTCAACGGCAACAATGGCTTCGTGCCCATTGGCTCGGTTGGACTCTCGCTCACGTACTGAACTGGTTCTCGATGGATCGCGGACCCGCTCGCGATCAGCTCCTCCTGTAGGTCCAAACGACGCGGTGGGCTGAGTCGGGGGACTACCTCGACCCCACCGAGAGGTCAGCTCCATGAGCGTCGCGAATCTCCTCCAATACGGGGCCTTCCTGCTCATCGTCGCAGTGCTGGTGAAGCCGGTCGGCGGCTATCTCTCCCGGGTGTTCGGTGGCGAGCGGACCTGGCTCGATCCCCTGCTGCGCCCACCCGAACGGATCATCTACCGGCTGGCCGGTGTCGACGCGGCGCGGGAGATGGACTGGAAGCAGTATGCGACCGCGTTTCTCTCGTTCAGCCTGGTCGGCACGCTGATCCTCTACGGACTGTTGCGAGTTCAGCCGCTGTTCCACACGTTCGATCCGGCTTACCAGCCAGGGCCGCTCAAGCCCGACCTCGCCATGAATACCGCGGTGAGTTTCGCGACGACCACGACCTGGCAGGCGTACGCCGGCGAGACGACCATGACCTACTTCAGTCAGGTTTTCGGCCTGGCCGCCCAGAACTTCCTGGCCGGCGCGGCCGGACTCGCGGTGGGGTTGGCCTTCATCCGCGGGCTCGCGCGCGAGCGCGCCGACACCGTGGGGAACTTCTGGGTCGACGTGACGCGCGCCGTGCTATGGGTCCTCCTGCCGCTGGCCGTGGTCGGGACCCTCGTGCTGGTCTGGCAGGGCGTTCCCTTGAACTTCGACCCCTATCGCTCGATCGAGCTGGTCCAGGCCACGCGCGATAGCCAGGGCAAGGCGGTGGCGACCCAGCTCATTCCGATGGGACCGGTGGCCGCGCTGGAGCTCATCAAGAACCTCGGCACCAACGGCGGCGGGTTCTTCAACGTGAACGGCGCCCATCCGTACGAGAACCCGACCCCTCTCACGAATATGCTCGAGCTGCTGGCCATCGCGGTCCTCCCGGCGGCACTGACGCATACCTTCGGGCGAATGGTCAGACGCTCGCGCCACGGCTGGGTGCTGTTCGCGGTGATGGTGGTGCTGTTCGTCACGGGCCTGCTCGTCGCCGACTGGGCCGAGCGGGGCGGCCATCCGCGCATCTCAACGCCGGGCCTCGACGCCGTCACGTGCGGCGGCCAGGTGGGCGGTAACATGGAGGGCAAGGAGACGCGCTTCGGAATCGGAGCATCGGTGCTGGCGGCGGTGACGACCTCCAACGGGGCAACGGGTTCGTACAATTCGATGCACGACAGCTATACCCCGATTGGGGGCGGAGTGGCGGTGGTGAACATGCTGCTCGGCGAGATCATCTTCGGGGGGCTGGGCCCCGGGCTCACCAGCATAGTCCTGGTGGCGCTGGTCGGCCTGTTCCTCGGTGGCCCACCGATCTAGCCATGAACGAGTCCGAACATCTCCTGGAAGCGGCGAGAAAGCTCCTCAAGGGAAGGGCGGACTCCGAAGACCACGCGCTGCTCGGGGAGGCCCACCCCGCTGATCTCGCCGCCATGTTGCGCCAGCTCGAGCTCGCCGACCAGGTCACCATCCTCCGCGCGCTGTCGCCGGAGCGCGCCGGCGAGATCCTTCCCGAGCTCGATGACGACGCGCTCCTCGAACTGGTGCGCGCGCTCGACGAGGTCGAGGTCTCCCGCATCCTCGACGAGATGCCGCCCGAGGACGCCGCCGACGTCGTGGAGGAACTGCCCAGCGAGCAGGCGGAAAAGATCCTCGACCTCATGGAGGAGGCGAAGTCCGAAGAGGTCCAGGAGATCCTCGAGTACCCGGAGCACTCGGCCGGACGCCTCATGTCGCCCGAGTTCGTCGCCGTGAACGAGCGCGCCACGGTGGAGCAAGCCATCGAGCACGTGCGCAAATCGGTCTCCGACGAGCGCGCCTTCGAGCTGTACGTGGTGGACGATCACCGGCATCTGGTGGGCGTCCTGCCCTTGCGTCGGCTCCTCACCGCAAACCCAGCCACCCCCGTCCTGGCCGTGCGCGACGAGAACGTGGTCAGCGTGACGCCGGAGATGGACCAGGAGGAGGTGGCCCGGCTGGTGGCGAAGTACGACCTGGTGACCGTGCCGGTGGTCGATCGCCGCCATCACCTGGTGGGAACGATCCCCGTCGACGACGTCATCGACATCGTCGGCGAGGAGGCCACCGAAGACATTTTCCGGATGGCCGGCTCGGACGCGGCCGAGCTGGAGCGGCGCTCCCCCCGGCAGATCGCCCTCATGCGCCTGCCCTGGGTGCTGGCCACCCTCGTCATCGAGCTGGGCGCGGGCGTGGTCATCCACTACTTCGATCAGACCTTGAGCCGCGTCATCCTCCTGGCCTCGTTCATGCCGGTCATCCAGGCCATCTCCGGGAACACCGGACTGCAATCGGTGACGATGGTCGTTCGGGGTCTGGCCACCGGCCAGGTGCATCTCGCGCGTTGGTGGGAGCCCCTGCGCCGGCAGATCCAGACCTCGAGCATCCTCGGTGGCATCTGCGGCGTCGTGGTGGGAATCATTGGCGCTTTCTGGCACTCGCCCGCCTTCGGGCTGGTCGTGGCCGTGTCCATGTTCGTCTCGGTCAATCTCTCCGGCGCGGCGGGCACGACCATCCCAATGCTGTCCAAACGGCTCGGCTTCGACCCCGCGCTCACCGCGGGTCCCTTCGAGACGGCGTTCCAGGACGTGCTGGGAGTCACGATCTTTCTCTCGCTCGCCACCGCGCTCTTGCGGTGGCTCACGTGAACGATGGCCGTCACGCCGCGGATTTCCAGGACCGGACACCTGCTGCGCCGGCTGGCGGGGCTGGCCTCCGTCCACCCCGTGTGGACTCTCGTCCTGGCCGTGCTGCTCGCGGGGGTGAGTGTCGTCTACGCCCTCACCACTCTGACCCTCAGCACCTCGCAGCGCGACCTCCTGCCACAAGGGCAGCCCTACATCCAGCGCTACGTAGAATACTCGCGCGAATTCGGCGACCTGGACGACATCGCCATCGCCGTGGAAGCCCCCTCGCTCACCGAGGCCAAGGAGTACGCCACCCGGCTGGTGCGTGAGCTGCGGGCGCGCCAGGTCCCGCTCAAGCGCATCGCCTATCGCATCGATCCCAAGCAGTTCGAGGGGCGTGCCCTCCTCTACTTGTCTCCCGAACGCCTCGCCGAGATCCGCGACAAGATCTACGACAACCAAGAGCTGATGGAGGCCTTCGCCACTCGCCCCACCCTCGACACGCTCGTGCATGGCATCTCGACCCAGGTGGCCAGTGGGTTTGCCTCGGGCTTCCTGGATCTCGGCCTCTTCGAATCGAAGGGCGCGGTCGACCTGGGCTTCATCCAGGATCTGACGGCCCAAATTTCCGAGCGGCTCGACCGCCCCACCCCCTATCGCTCGCCATTTAGCGCGCTCTTCTCGGTCAGCGACCGGGACGAAGCGAGCGCGGGCTACTTCCTCTCCGAGGATCAGCGTCTGCTCTTCATCCTGGTCGAGCCCGTCAGCAAGGCGGGCAGCTTCACCGAGGACCGCGAGGCCATCGAAGGGATCCGGGGCGCCATCGCCGCGCTGCGGAGCGACTTCCCCACCGTGCAGGTGGGGGTGACGGGCAAGCCGGCCCTCTCCAACGACGAAATGACGGCCGCCTTCCGCGACAGCGAGCGAGCCACCTTGCTCGCCTTCGCGCTGGTTCTGGCGCTGCTTCTCCTCGCCTTCATGCGGGTGGGCAAGCCCTTCCTCCTGCTGGTGCTGCTGGCGGTGAGCCTCGGCTGGTCGATCGGTGCCGCCACCTTGGTCGTCGGCCACCTCTCGCTCTTCTCCGTGATGTTCATCCCGATCGTCATCGGGATCGGCATCGACTACGCCGTTTATTTCCTCTTCCGCTACGAAGAGGAGCTGTTCCTGGGGCGAGGCGTGCGCGAGGCCATCGCCATCACCGCGGGGCGGAGCGGTCCGGGCGTGCTGGTGGCCGCCCTCACTGCGGCCGGGAGCTTTTACGTGCTCACGCTCACCGACTTTCGCGGACTGCAAGAATTCGGCTTCATCGCGGGCACGGCCATTCTCTTTGCCTGGGTGGCCATGATGGTCGTGCTCCCGGCCGCGCTCGTCCTCGTCGACCGGCGTCGCGCCGCCCCCGCCATCCCGGCCGCCATGAGGCTCGAGAGCATCCACGTCCCCTTCGTGGATCGAATCACCCGGCATGGGGGAACGGTGCTCGCCATCGCGGGCGTGGCGACCGCGCTGTCCCTGTGGGGCATGCGCTCGGTGCACTTCGACTACAACCTGCTGAACCTCCAGGCACCCGGGACGGAATCGGTGGTCTGGGAGCGCCGCATTCTCGAATCGGCCCATCGCTCCGGCTTCGCCGCCCTCGCCAGCGCCAGCTCGCTGGAGGAACTGCGCCACAAGCGCGACACTTTCGCAAAACTCCCGACGGTCTCGGAAGTCGACTCGGTCCTTCTCCTGATTCCGAACGACCAGCCGGAGAAGCTGAAGATCATCCGGGACTTCGCGGAGCTGGCGGGATCCATCCGGATCGGCCGGCCCACGCCGGTGGACGTCAACCGCCTCGTCAGCGAGCTGACCCCACTGCAGCGGCGGCTCGACCTCGCCGCCGCCGAGGCCCCGGCGGGCGACGCCAAGACCATGCTGGCGAAGACCACCGACGAGCTGGGGCAGCTCATCCGGAAGCTCCGCCGCACGGAGCCCGAGGTGAGCGAGCCGATCCTCAACAATCTGCAGGGCCAGATCTACCGCGACTTCCTGGAGAAATTCCAGCGGCTGCAGGCCAACCTCTCGCCGGCGCCGATCGGTCTCGCCGACGTGCCCCCGGAGATCAAGCGGAAATTCATCAGTGATCGGGGGCATTTCCTGCTCCAGATCCATCCCGCGGTCGACATCTGGGAGCGGGACGGCGCGCGCCGCTTCGTGCATGACCTCCGCCAGGTCGATCCCGAGGTGACGGGCACCCCCATCATCACCTACGAGGTCATCACGCTCATGGAGCGCGCCTACAAACAGGGGACGCTCTACGCGATCCTGCTCGTGATTGGCATCACCCTCGCCATGCTCCGGCGTCTGCG
>JBKPAK010000002.1:0-24068 GCA_046726415.1 Candidatus Methylomirabilota bacterium | reverse complement strand
CCTCCCTCTAGGCCGCGTAGAGTCGAGGCACCGACGCGACCGCTGGGCCGGGAGCCACAATGATCCCACTGTTCGTCTCTCTCGACGTTCCTCCGTGCGTTGCTCTTCGGGTCGACGGCCATCGCCCTCGAGAACGTGGCGCTGCGCCATCAACTCGCCGTCCTCGGGAGCTACGGGGCGTGCTCCGCGAGGTCCAGGCCAAGGACCCGAAGCTCGCGACCGAGCTGGCGATCGCCCAGACCGCGCTCGGCGCCGAGGTCTCGCCGGGCGAGCCGGTGGTCCGCGGGCTGGCCGCCGCCCACCAGCCGTTCACGGGAGCGACGCCGAAGTGACCTGGGACGGCTGGCACGCTGACACCGCCGCCCTCACGCGCGCCGGCATTCCCGCGATCTGCTATGGACCGCAAGGGCGAGCTCGGGGCGGCGGCTCCGGCTACTACCAGCAGGAGGGCGAGCAGGCGAACGTGGACGACCTCACCCGGAGCGTCCAGGTGTTCGTCCGCGCCGCGGTCGATCTCTGCATGCGCCCGCGGGCCGAGGTGCGGGCCGGTGTGCGCGGAGGGACGGTCGTCCCGTAGCCGTCAGCGCGTCCTGCGGGCGGGCCTGGACCTGGCTCCCGCGACATCGGGGCGGCTCCGACGGGCCAGGCGCCGCTCGACGGTCACCAGGCTTCCGTCCTTGTTGGGTCCACCGTCGCGCTCGGGGCCTACCATGCGCTGAAGCAGCGTCTGTCCAGTAACGGGGTCGAGCCGTCGTGCCAGCCTGACGCCGTTCACGCGCATGATGGCGATCTCGGCCAGCGAGAGCACCCGGCAGCCGCGCTCGAGGTGTCCTCCGAAGGCTCGGGTCGGGTCGCACAGGACGACGTGCGAGTGGACGTGATAGTTTGCGATGACCCCGCTCATGGCGATGATCTCGATCCCCCGCGGCGTCCGCCGGTTGTAGAAGCGGCGCGGTGGGAACTCCGGTCCGCGCACCCCCGTCACCGAGAAGTCCGTGAGGCTGCCGAAGCCGGTGAGGATCACACCGTTGCGGATCTTCAGGCGACGGCAGATCTCCTCGAGCGACTCGAGCAGCAGATCTCCATAGGCCAGACGCACGACGACGATGGGTCCCGCCCTACCGCCGGGCGCGATCATTCGCTTGGCTGCCATGACGTCTCCTGTGTTCAGTGTGGTACGGGTCCGAGGCCCATGGGAGCGCACCTCTTTCAAAGGTAGTGGTCGAGCGGCTGGGGGGGATGGGCGAACTTGCGGATCTTGGAGTGACTCACGCCCAGCGCCACCAAGCTCTCCGCCACCTTCACGCTCACCGCCACCGGGTCGAGCACGGGCACGCCGGCGAGCCGGGTCAGCTCCATGTCGTACCCACACAGGCCGGCACAGGCCAGAATGACGACCTCCGCCCGGTCCTCAGCCACGACTCGCTGGATCTGAGCCTTCAGCTCCACGAGCGTCCGCTCGCGCTCGATCACGCACTCCTCGACGTTGATGTTAATGGCCCGCACCGAGGCGCATTTGGCCTCGAAGCCGAAGAGGCGAACCAGGTCTTGTTGATACGGGATGAACTGCTGCAGCATGGTCAGCGTCGTGAACCGATGGCCGAGCAGGCAGGCCATGGCCATCGAGGCCTCGGCGATCGACACCACCGGGATAGCCATGGCCTCCTTGAGCGCGTCGATGCCGACGCGGCCGAAGCCTGCCAGCACGACGGCATCGGGCTTGTGCACCTCGACAGCCTCCAGGCCGGTGCGCAACACACGAACGCCCCGGAGAGGTAGTCGCCGAACGCCGAGTCGATGTTGCGGGTGCCTCCCTTGGTGGTGACACCGATCAGCTCGGTGGCAGGCCCGGCTGCGCGCCGAGCCGACTGCATGATCGCACCAGTCACCGCATCGGAACTGTTGGGGTTGAGCACGAGAATTCTCATCGGCAACCGTCCCTCGTACCGGCGTCGGCGGCCGGTTCAAGGCATGATCTCGCCCCCGTTGGGGTGGAGCGTCTGACCGCAGAAGTAGCGGCTCTCGTCGGCGGCGAGGAAGACGAAGGCGCCGACCAGGTCGTCGGTCGTTCCCAGGCGTGTGAGCGGCAGCGATGCCGCATGAGCGCGCTTGGCTTCCTCGGGCAAGGGGTCGAAGCCGGTGTCGATCAGCCCCGGGGCGACGG
This sequence comes from Candidatus Methylomirabilota bacterium, assembly GCA_046726415.1. Lineage (GTDB taxonomy): Bacteria > Methylomirabilota > Methylomirabilia > Rokubacteriales > CSP1-6 > CAVWFS01. The sequence continues at coordinate 21,904 of JBKPAK010000002.1, read as the reverse complement.
AGTTCACCAGGATACCGTGCGGGGCCAGCTCCTGGGCCAGCGCGCGGGTAAACGTCAGCAGGCCGCCCTTGGCCGCCGAGTAGGCCGTATAGCGCGGCCGGCCGATGTAGGCGAGCTGAGAAGTCAGGAGGATGATGCGGCCGCTCCTCTGGGCGATCATCACCCTCGCGACCTCCCGACAACAAAGAAAGGCGCCCCGCATATGAACGGCCATCATCCGCTCCCAATCATCCACCGTCATCTCGGTGATGGCCTGAGCCCTTTGAATGCCAGCATTGTTGACCAGGATGTCGATCCGGCCGAACCTGTCCTGTACCGCCCCAACCATCGCCCTGACGTCGGCTTCGCTGCTGACATCGGTGCGGACCGCGAGCGCTCGGCGGCCCATTTTCTCGATCGCCTGGACCAGCGAGTGGGCTTCCGGCTCCTGCGCGATCCACGCCACCGCCACGTCGGCGCCCTCGGCGGCGTAGCCGAGGGCGACCGCGCGACCGATACCCGTGTTGCCGCCGGTGACGATGGCCACCTTCCCGGCCAGCCGATTCATCCCGTTCCCAGCTTCGGTCCCACACGGCCTCCTCGATCACGGCTCGCTCCAGCCCGAAGCCGCGTCACGCCGCGGAAGGCCCAGGGAGGTTGACCTTATCAGATTCCGCGGCCGCGCCGCGAGCACTGGACCAAGTTCTCCGGTCGATCCATGATGAGCCGACCGCCCGTCAACGCCGAGATCACCGCCCTGCCGCGGGCGGCCGCGGTCTCGCAGGTGGCGGGAGGCGGCTCGCCGAAAGGGGGGACGATGGGCGACGGCGATCTGTGCTATCTCAGCGTTCACGATCTCGCGGGGCGCATCCGGCGGCGGGAAGTCTCCCCTGTCGAGGTGGTGGAGGCCCACCTGCGCAAGATCGAGGCCCTGAACCCTGGGCTCTCGGCCTTCTTAACTCTGACAGGGGACCGCGCCCTCGAGGAGGCCCGGCTGGCCGAGGCCGAGATTACTTCCGGGCGCTGGCGGGGGCCGCTCCACGGGGTTCCCTACGGGGCGAAGGACATCATCGAGACGGCCGGGGTCCGGACCACCTACGGCTCGAGCTTCTTCCGCGATCACGTCCCCGCTGAGGATGCGGATTGTATCGTCCGCCTCCGGCAGGCGGGAGCCATCTTGCTGGGCAAGACCCTCACCCACGAGTTCGCCTCGGCCTCCACCACCGTCAACCCCCACTATGGGACCGCGCGAAATCCCTGGAAGCTCGACCGCGTCACCGGGGGCTCGAGCGGGGGCTCGGCCGCCGCTGTGGCGGCGGGGCTCTGCCCCTTCGCCCTGGGCTCGGACACTGGGGGGCTCCATCCGCAACCCCGCTGCTTTGTGCGGGATCGTAGGGCTCAAGCCCACCCACGGCCGGGTGAGCCTCACGGGGGTGTGCCCGAACGTCCTGACCCTCGACCACCTGGGCCCGATGACCCGCACGGCGCAGGACGCGGGCCTGGTGCTCCAGGCCCTGGCGGGCTACGATCCGAGGGATTGCACCTCCCGGGACGTCCCCGTGCCTGACTACACGGCGAACTGGGAGCGGGGAGTGCGGGGGCTCCGGCTCGTCCTCTGCCCCGACTTCTACGCGAACGCCGAGGTAGACGCCGAGGTGGAGCGCGCTTTTGAGGAAGCGGTCCGGGTCTTCCGGGACCTAGGCGCAAAGGTGGAGACGGTGCCCTTCGCCCACGGGGCCCGGTTCACCGAGTTGTTCCGCGCGGTCGCAGGGCCGGAGTACGCGGAGTTCCACCGACCCTTCTTCGAGAAGAACCCCGAGGGCTACGGGGCGGATGTGCGGGAGCGCCTGGCGTGGTCGTTCAAGATCACTTCGGACCAGTACGTACGCGGCCTGCGCGAGCGGGAGCTGCTGCGCCGCGAGGTGGCCGCGTTCTACCGGGGAGCCGACGCCTTCTTGCTCCCCTCCATGCCGTGCACGGCCCCGCCCATCGCCACCCTCAAGGCGCGGGTTAACGGCAAGGAGTACGACGGGGTGTGGATCCATCGGTCCTTCCAGAGCCCCCACAACCTGACCGGCTGCCCGGCCGTCTCACTGCCGATGGGCTTCGACCAGGAGGGGCTTCCGCTCTCCCTCCAGATCGTCGGGCCGGAGTGGAGCGAGGCGCGCGTCCTCGCCGCCGCCCACGCCTACGAGGAGGCCACGCCCGAGATTCGCACCAGGCGCCCGCGCTGCGTCTAGGGCGCGGGGCCCCGACCATGGAAGGAAGGACACCCATCCCGGAACTTGGGCGCCGGTCCGGACACCCCGAACCCGCGATAATCCAGCGGAGTTTTTCATTTAGTCCGGAGTGCCGCGGATGGGGTCGAGGGTTTCCTGACGGGCTGATCCCTTCCCGGCGCGGCGCCTTCCTTCGGCCCGCGCCCCATGCGCCGCGGACCGGCCCGCGATGAACACAGGTGAAGAAGGAGGCAGAACCATGCGGCGGTTCCTCATGGCGTGTCTATCGCTCGGCCTGACTGCGGTGCTCTTGGGTGGGCCGGCGGCCGCCCAGCAGGTGAACATCACTTGGTGGGAGCACAGCAACCCGCCCCACAACAACTACTCGAAGGAGCTGGTGGCCGATTGGAACAAGAAGAATCCGACCATGCAGGTCCAGTACGAGGTCTTCGCGATGACTCCCTACTTCAAGAAGCTGTCCGCCGCGCTCTCCACGAAGTCTGCTGCCGACATGTTCACGGTGATCGACACCCTGCTCCCCAGCTTCACCACGAAGGACGTCCTGGCGCCCATCCGGCCCGAGTGGCTGGGCTTCAAGAACCTCGAGGACATGAAGAAGACCTATCTACCGGGAGCCCTGGAGGGCTACATCCACGAGGGCAAGCTCTACGCCGTGCCCGTGATCTCCTCCACGTTCAGCCTCTACCTCAACAAGAAGCACTTCCAGGAGGCGGGCCTGGACCCCGACAAGGACTACCCCCGCACCTGGGAGGACATCGGCCGGGTGGGCCAGAAGCTGGTGCGGATGCAGGGCAACACGATGGTGCGCGAGGCCTTCGACTTCTCGATGCACTCCTCGGCCTGGACCATGTGGTACATGGAAGGCCTCATCCGGCAGTACGGCGGGAGCATCCTGGACCGCTCGGGGCGGAAGTGCATGGCGAACAGCGAAGCGGGCGTGAAGGCCATGCAGGTGCGGTCCATGTATGTCCACAAGTACAAGATCTCCGACCCGACGGTGAGTGTCGGCACGAACGCGCTGCCCGCCGATGACCTGCCCAAGGGCCGCGTCTCGATGTTCATCACCCACGCCGGCAGCGTGGCGCAGTTCGGCCCCAAGGTGATGGAGGACGTCAAGGTGGTTCCCTTCCCACAGGTGAACCCCCAGAAGCCCGTCGGCGTGGTCTACGGCTTCGCCCTCGCGGTGAACCCCCAGATTCCCGAGGCGAAGCAGAAGGCGGTGCACGATTTGATCCGCCACATCATCAAGAACCCGACGGAGTGGTACGAGAAGACCTCCTATCCCTACCCGAGCGCGAATTTCCTGGAGCTGCCCGGGATGGACGAGGCCAGGAAGACCCGTTACCTCGATGTGTTCATCAACGACATCTCGACGGGCAACTACGTCACCCGCACGCCCTACTTCATCGAGATCAGCGACGCCATGCACCGGGCGATGGAGAGGGTGGTGCTGAAGAACGAGGACCCGAAGGCCTCCCTCGACCAGGCCTGCCGGGAGATCGACGCGGCCCTGGCTAAGCAGTAGGCGGGTCGTCCGGCATGGCGGAAGAGCAGGCTGCGCCCGCCCGGGCTCAGCCCTGGCCGAGGTTCCTGGAATCGCTCCTGCAGGCGGCGGGCTGGAGGAAGCTTTCCCTCCAGACCCGCCTCTGCTGGGCGGGCTTCTTGTTCGTGCTGCCGGCGCTCCTGCACCTGATCACCTTCAAGTTCTACCCCATGTTCGAGGCGTTCCGGCTGAGCTTTTACCAGTACGACCTCATGAGCCCGCCGGTCTTCCACGGGCTGGAGAACTACCGGGCCGTCTGGGGGAACCCCCTCTTCCACCAGTCGTTCTGGGTCTCGGTTAAGTACATGTTCGGGGTCTCGATCCCAGAGTGGTTCCTCGCGATGGGACTGGCCCTGCTCCTCAACCGCCAGATGAAGGGGCGGTCGCTGATCCGCCTGGCTTACTTCTTCCCCATTGCCATGTCCCAGATCGTGGTCGCCCTGGTGTGGAAGTTCATGTACAACCCCCTCGGCGTGGTGAACACCCTCCTCGGCTCCGTAGGGGTCGGGCGCACCAACTGGCTCGCCACCGAGGAGACGGCCCTACCCGCCCTCATCCTCATCGGCATCTGGCGGGGCATCCCGCTCTTCGGCGTCATCTACCTGGCGGGGCTGCAATCCATCCCGAAGGAGTATCACGAGGCTGCGACCGTGGACGGAGCCGGGCCGTGGAAGAGCTTCATCCACGTCACCATCCCGCTCCTCATGCCCACCATCCTCTTCGTCATGATCATGTCGCTGCTCTCCGCCATGAAGGTCTTCCTCAACCCCCTGGTGATGACGGAGGGCGGCCCCAACGGGACCACCAGAGTGCTCCCCTACTTCATCTACGACACGGCGTTCGCCTACCACCGGATGGGGGAGGCCGCCGCCGCCTCGATGGTGCTTTTCGCCTTTGCCTTCGCCCTGACCTTGATCCAGCTGCGGTTGCTCCGCCGGAGGGGTGTGGAGTGAACAGGAAGGCGTTGATCCTCTGGGGCGGGCGCCTGGTGACCCTCCTCACGCTCGCCGGGATCGGGATGATGCTCCTGCCCTATTTCTGGATGCTCTCCTCCTCCCTCAAGACGAGCAGCGAGGTCTTCGAGCTCCCCATCCGGTGGCTTCCCCGGGAGCCACAGTGGTCGAATTACCCGGACGCCCTCTCGCGCGGCGCCTTCGGCATCTACTTCTTCAACAGCGCAGTGGTCGCGCTCGCGGTGATGGCGGGGAACCTCCTCTTTTGCAGCCTGGCGGGGTATGGCCTCGCCAAGTTCCGTTTCCCCTATCGGGAGGCCTCCTTCCGCATGATCCTGAGCACCCTCATGCTGCCCCTAGAAATCGTCCTGGTGCCCACCTTCCTCGTGGTGCGCGGGCTGGGCCTCGTGAACAACTACGGGGGGCTCATTGTTCCCCTCGCCGTGGACGCCTTCGGCATCTTCCTCATGCGCCAGTACATCAAGGACCTGCCGGACTCCCTCATCGAGGCGGCCCGGCTCGACGGCTGCAGCGAGCGCGGCATCTTCTGGCGCATCATCCTGCCCAACTGCCGGCCCGCCCTGGGCGCCCTGGCGCTCCTCACCTTCCGCGACAACTGGGACCAGTTCCTGTGGCCCCTCATCGTGGCCTCGAGGGACACCCTCAAGACCTTCCCTCTGGGGCTCGCCCAGATGGAGGGCATCGACTCGGCCGCCTACCACGAGATCATGGCCATCGCCGTCATCGGCATGATCCCGACGGCGATCATCTTCCTGTTCTTCCAGCGCGCCTTCGTTCGCGGGATCGCACTCTCGGGGCTGAAGGAGTAGGGGCCCCCAGGGGACCGCATCCTGGCCGGCGTCGCCGGAAAGCGGCGTACGGGAAATCCGTTCGCGCCGTTTGATGTGGCGGGGGCTGGAGACGGGCCCGATGAGGTACCGCGCCAGCCCTCGACCTACCATGGATTCGGGGCGCACCCCATCGCGGATTCGCGGCGACCATCTTGCGGACGAGAGCAACGATCTCGGCGTTGATCGACGGGCGGCCAACCTTGGGACTCCGTGAGAGCATGGTCCAGTAATCGCGAAAACGGCCCCGGTGCCAACGAAGCACGGTGTCTGGAGTCACGATGATGAGGGCCTGCCGCCACTCTGCCCACAAGCGGGATAGATCGGATGAAGCGATGGCTGGCCACCCGCTCGGAACGTGGGTGGCGTAGGGTCGTCCCCACAAAGGGCATGCGCGGTCGAAGCCGCGAAGAGGGGGAGGCCAGCCGTGGACCATATTGGCATCGATGTGCACAAGAAGGAAACGCAGATCTGCATCCTGACGGAGGACGGTGAGCTGATCGAACGCCGGGTGCGGACCCTGGCGGAGCGGTTCGCGGAGGTGTTGGGTCCGCGCCCCCGGGCGCGCATCTTATTGGAGGCGTCGACGGAGAGCGAGTGGGTGGCTCGCTGCCTGGAGGGCCTGGGGCACGAGGTGATCGTGGCGGACCCAAACTTCGCTCCGATGTACGCCACCCGCACGCGGAAGGTGAAGACGGATCGGCGCGATGCGCGCGCGCTAACCGAGGCCAACGTGCTCGGCGCCTATCGGCCGGCTCATCGACTCTCCGACGGCTAGCGACAAGTCCGGGCGCAGCTGGCGGTCCGGGACGCGCTGGTGCGGACGCGGAGCATCGCGTTGAGCCGCGCGCTGTTGCGGCGGCATGGCTACGTGGTGCCCACCGGCGGGGCTGAGGCATTCGCCCGGCGGGTGATGACCCTGGGGGTGCCCGGGCGGTTGCTCTCGGAGGTGGGCCCCTTGCTGGCGCTGATGCGCACGGTCAACGCCCAGCTCGCGTACTGCGAGGGGGAGATCGAACACATCAGTGAACGGGATCCGCGGGTGCGACGGTTGCGGACGGCGCCCAGCATCGGGCCGGTCACGGCGGCCGCGTTCGTGGCGACCCTCGACAAGGCGGCGCGGTTTCGACGGGCGCACCAGGTGGAGGCGTACCTGGGATTGGTGCCGGGGGAGTGGAGCACGGGGGAGGGGCAGCGGCGGGGGCGCATCACCAAGACAGGCAACACCCGGATGCGGTGGCTGCTGATCCAGGCAGCCCTGTCGATTATGCGGCTGCGCGATCCGCGGGCGGTGGGCTTACGCACCTGGGCCCTGCGCATCGCAGCGCGTCGGGGCCGGACCGTGGCCGCAGTCGCGTTGGCGCGCCGGCTGGCCGGCATTCTGTGGGCGATGCTGCGGGACGATGCCTCGTACGAGCCCCAGCGCTGGACGGCGGCGGCATCCTCTACGCCCATCTCGCTGCCCGCGTAGCGAACGGGGGCCACGGCATGACGGGACGACAGGGAGGCTCGTGCAGGTTCGATGAGGGAGTGAGCGCGAGGATTCGCCTTGGCTGCGCTCGGGACAGCCGCCGGATAGAGGGCGCCCTCCCTCCCCGAAATCCTCTCAGGCGCCGGCGCGCGGAAGGGACGCGACGCCACCCGGAGCGCGAATAGAAGGCTGATGAACCTCGCGAGCAGCGCCCGGTCGACCGTAAACCTATGGTGGTGTGTGGATGAGAACGGAGACGTGTTCCGGGGCCGAGGGCCCGGCGAGGTGAGCCAGGGGCGAGGGGCAGCCCCGGCATTGTGGATGCGAAGACTGACGGCCCCGAGAGGTCAGCCGTCGTTCATTCGTCCAAGAGGAGAGAAGCCCGGACAAGCAGAGGATCAAAGGAGCGCCTGACCCGAGCGCTGGTGCTTGACACTGGCCATCGCTTCATAGAAGGCAAATCCAGAAGAGGCGGTCGCTCGGATGTAGCTTCGGGCGCCTGAACAGATAGGTCGTGTATTCGCGGCGAGGCTCAGTTGCGAGGACTGCTTCTCTCACAGTGACCATCCCTGGGGGCCCGCGGGAGGGGCGAAGCGCCTTCCTCCCGGTCTCACATTCGTGAACCTCGATGCCTGCCGCACTTCTATACTGCGCTGTAGCCGCCGTCGATGAAGACGACCTGGCCGCAGATGAAGTCCGAAGCCGGCGATGCCAGGAAAAGAGCTAAGTCTGCAATCTCCAGCGGCGTCCCGAATCGATGAAGTGGAATGCGCGCGTTCACGGGCGCGCTCTTCTCCTCGGCACCCAGACCTTCTTCCCCATGTCGGTGAGGACGACGGTCGGCGCAACGGAGTTCGTCTGGATGTTGAATGGCCCCCATTCGGCAGCCATGACGCGCGTCAACATGTTGAGCCCGCCCTTGGCGGAGCTGTAGGCGGCATGTCCCTCGCATCCAACCTGGGCAGCCAGGGACGAGACATTGACGATCTTGCCACGCCGCTGTGCCATCATGCCAGGCGCGACGAGCTGCCCCCATAAGAATGGAGCCCGGAGATTGACGGCCTGAGTCTACTCCCACTGTTCGACCGTGGTCTCCAGCAGACTCTCGCGATGAAAAACGCCCGCGTTGTTCACGAGGATGTCCACCGCTCCTAGGAGCTCGATGGCCCGGGTGCCGGCGGTGCGCGGGCCCTCGACTGTCCGTAGGTCCGTCTGAATCGCGACGCACCGGCGACCCTTGCCGGCGATGGCTTGCCTCGTCGCGTCGAGGACCTCTGCATCTCTGCCCACGATGGCGACATCGGCTCCGGCGTCGGCGAACACGGTCGCGATCTCCGCGCCGATGCCCCGTGAGGCGCCTGTGACCAGAGCTCTTTTGCCCTGCAGGCTGAATCGACCGGCGCGGTCAAGCATTGGCCGAAGTCTCCGGGAGTTGACGGGACGTGAGGGAATCATCCATTGCTATGCGCTATCGCCTCTTCGAGTGGACCTACGGCTGGGTCCGGAATCAGATACGAAAAGAGGTGGTGGTCGAGCGCCGTGAGCGCCCCCGCGTGGGCGGACGGGTATCGAAAGCCGATGTGGCCATCGGGGCGGACCATGATCACGCCGCCTGCCGGCACGCCGGCGCGGGCGGGATCGACACTGGGATCGTGAGAGATCTGCACGAGCTTGGACCAGCGTCGGTCCAGCCGCGCGAGCGACGCGGCGTCTGTGACGGGTCCAAACACGAGCACGTGGTGTGACGTTCCCCCGAGCTGTGCCCGGTCCGGGTAGCGCTGCCCGGGATGCGGCCCCTCGATGCCCGCCCCGGTTCTCTCGTAGTCGGCGATGAGCGGGCTTCCCGCGTAGTCGACGTCGATCATGGCGCGCGCGTTGCGCTGCAGCGCGGCCGCGATCGGGTCCACGACCGCGGGATGCACCTCGCGGCCCTGCCGGACGGCGTCCGCCACGTCGATGATCGACGTGTGCACCTGGTCGGAAACGTCGAGAACGTGGCGGTCCGCGATCAGGCGCTCCGCCGCATACCCGTCGAGGAGCGACCGACGCGCGTGGCCGCGCAGGACGAGGGCGAGCTTCCACGCGAGGTCGTAGCCGTCATGCAGGCCCGAGTTGAGCCCCTCGCCGCCGAACGGGCTCGACAGGTGAGCGGCGTCGCCGATCAGAAAACGCCGGCCGTCCGCCAGGCGCGAGACGATCCGCCGGTGCATCCGAAACGGCGTGAACCAGGCGACGTCGGTGGGGCGATACTTCCCACCGAGCCGTACCTGAACCCGGGCGATGACGTCTTCGGCAGAGACGGTCTCCACCTCCTCTTCCAGGTCCTGGAAACTGATCCAGCGCCCGCCCGGGAGCGGCGCGAGCAGCAGCAGGCCATCGGGACCGCAGATCACGCCGGCCTCGTCGCGCGGGAACGGCCCCGCCATCCCGATGTCGGCGACGAGGAAATGCCCTCGGTAGGTGGCGCCCGCGAACGGCTTGTTCATCGAATGGCGCGTGACGCTGTGCGCCCCGCCCGCCCCGATGACGACGCTCGGACGGACCGTCTCCGCCGCGCCGTCCGCGTGGACGAACTCGACGAGGACCTCGTCTGCCTCCACCTCCACCTTGGTCGCCGTGACCCCGCGCTCGACCACCCCGCCGAGCGACGCGAGATGCGCCTCGAGGATCCGCTGAGTCTTGTATTGCGGCAGGCTGCACTGGAATTTGTGGCGGCAGTCGATGCCATCGTGGCTCATCGCGCCAAGCTCGGCCATATCCGGGCCGTACAGGCGGGCACACCGGACGCGCTCGGCGGCATCGAGGAACGGCGGCAACAGGCCGACGGAATCCAGGATTTCGAGCGTGCCGGGCTGGATCGCCGTGGCGCGTGCCTCGCGGTGCGGCCGCACCTCCCGCTCGATGAGCCGCGCTTCCACGCCGTGGCGGGCGAGTTCGGCGGCGGCGAACAGCCCGGAAGGGCCAGCGCCGATGATCAAGACGTCGTTTCGCATCACTCGATCTCCCTGGGAAGCGAGCAGTCTGGTATTGGTGTCCAGCGGATCACAACTTGGTTCTAACCACCTAACACCTATCCGCCGCAGATTTGCGGCGAACCGGCTGCAATGTTCACCATCTCGCTCATCCATGCTCTGCTCCGCCAGCAGGGCTACCGCTCCCCTCCGGCAATGCGGAACACTTCATCGCTCGCGTTCAGGGCCTGCCCCTGCCTGGACGAATCGCTCACCACCAACCTCAGTGAGCGCAAGCATCATAAACGGGTCGTGCCCGCTGAGCGGGGCGGAAGCGGGCACGCCCGGGGGCCAGCGGCAGAAGCTCGTCCTCTTATGTTTGGTTGGCCGGCCCTGCCCTCGGAGACCCGTCTGTGCGGGCTACGCTCCTGCGTCCCCGCTTCGACGCGCGGGCCGAGCCGCATTTCGACCACTGTACGTGGGCGGCGGAACGCGCGAACCGTCCGCTGGAGCGCATGGCAAGGCGGTAGGGCCGGGTGCGCCGGGCCGGCCAGGCGAGAAGCAGCCATGCGGCCTGCCGGACATATTGATGATGCAGGCCACCGACTTCGCCGATTGGCAAAACCGTCCCGCGATCGGTGCCAAATCGGTGCCTAACTCAGGCGAACGAGGCCGCACCCAGCGATCAACCACTCACGGCCAACTCTCAGGTTCTCGCGGTCTTAGCTCTTCTCCGTACCGCGCAGTGTGCTCCTGAGACTCGCTGTTAATCAGGATGTCGCAGGTTCGAGACCTGCCCGGGGAGCCAACCTTTTCAACCTGTCCTTCGCCATAACCTCGTCCGACTCGTTCGGCGGACCTTCGGAGTCGCCTGACGGGCTCCCCCAGGTGAGGGTCGGTGAGTCGGCGGCAGTTGACGACGAGAGGTTATCGACCCGCCTGTAACCGGTACCGCAGAGGTCTGAGCGGCGGAGACATGTCGGCGGCGTGAGCGCGCTCGTGACGCGTTCGCGGTAGGGATCCCTTGCGAGACCAGCTGGGACTACGCCGCTTGGCGGAGGTAGCGGTGGTGCAGGCCGCCGACTTCTGGAACCTCCACGATCGTGCCCGCCGCGGGGAGCTCGATAGGCCGGAGATCGGGTGCGTCCTTGTCGAGCGCGAGATGGGTGCGCGCGTGATGGTAAGGGTGATCATCAAGCTGAGATTGGCTTGAGATCAGCCTCCGATCAACCCTTGTCCGCCGGTCCGGGTTTTGGCGAACGACAGGTCGCGGACGTTACTGGCTACCGACGCCGACTTGATGCCCGCATCTTCGAGCACCTTCTGGAGCCGATTGGTCTCGCGGGTATGCTCGCCGATCAGCGCGGCGCGGTAGCGCGTGAGAATCTCGGAGCTCGCGGATCGGTGCTGGCGGCACAAAGCTTCCCCGCACGAGCCCATGCTCCAGCAGTTGCGCAATCCAGACGCCTCCTTGACGTCCGTCTTCCGGCCTGGCACCTGCGCGATCTGCGCGGCGTTGGCCAGCACACACGTGAACGCGTCCTCGAGCACGTAGAAGATCGGTTTCCAGTAGACCCCGGTGCTCTCCATGGCCACGTGGGTGACGCCATATCCGCCCAGCCAATCCCGCAACGCCAGCAGTTCCGCCGTGGTCGTGCCGAACGTCCGCACGTGCTGCTCGCGCGCGCTGGTTCGGCCCGGCAGACGCACGCACGCGACCACCGTCTTCTTGTGGACGTCCAATCCGCAGCAGCGCTCGATCACCCGCTCCATGGCCTCACCTCCGCGGCGATGGGCGCCGGCGCCCGGAGGAGCGTCGTGTTCACGACTTTGCTCGGCGTGCTCGAAGGCAACAATGCGGGGTCCCGGAAGCTCCCACGTCAATTTTGGCTCGGACTCGCGCTACCAAACATCGTCGACGTGTCCAGGCGACGGCGCGCGGGCATGGTAGCCGATTTTCATGGTGCAGGGTGGGCCGCCGGCCCATCACCATTTTGGCGATGGACAGGCGCGGCGTGATCCGCCCGATCATGCTCCGAATCTCAGTCATGACCCCAATGTAACGCTGTGGTGTGACGCCGACCATTCGCCCGAAGCGTTGCGGCGGCCTACGCATACGACGCGGGCCCGGCTTCCGGCTAGAAGAAGACGCTGACGTTCTTCGGTAGGAGCACGTTCTGGTCCAGGACGAGCTTCCGGCGCGCGATCTTCCATCCGCCGTCGACGGACCGCAGGATGTCCTGCCGCGCGCCGATGTAGAAGTCCTGCTCGGTCTCGGCCCGGCTCCGATAGACTACGAAATTGCAGTACACCTTGAGCTCTGACGCCGTGTCGCTGGGCTCCACTTCGATGTTGGTGATGATGTGACGCGTGCGCGACGGCGGATCCTCCGCCCAGGCCATCCCCGTGTCCAGGCGCGCGATGCGCCCGGCCAGCGTCACCTTGGTCTCGTCGAGGATCGCCAGCTCGTCCTCCACGGCCACCTCCAACTCCTGGAGCCGCTGAGGGTCGGACACCGTGATGGCCTTGCTCGAGCGTGGATAGCGCGTGCTGCGCCCGGCCATCCAGTAGCGTACGTCATCGGTGAAGAGCTCGAGCCACTCGTGGAAGCGCCGCTCGTCCAGCAACCTCGCTTCCCGGTATAGGAACTGCTCCACGTCACGGAGGATGCCTTCACGCATCCTTGACCTCGGCCCAGCGCTCGACGGCCATGAGCTCGGCCCAGCGCCGATAGAACTGCCGGTGGTTGCTCTCGCTCACGCGGAAATCGCTCGTCCAGGCGCTGAGGCTCTCGTCGAACCGCTCGTGGCCGAGGCCCATCTGGGTGTTCAGGGGGGACCGGCGCGACACGACGCCGCGACAGGTGCGCGTGCACTCCTGCCAGTTGTCCATGTCGTCCTGCTCGAAGGTGCCCGAGGGGCTGAAGCCTCGCACGCCTGCCAGCCGGAAGGCTTCCTTGACATGGGGCGGGGCGGCCCTGTCGACGTAGAGCCAGGACCACACCTCGGTCTTGTCGGGCCCGCGGGGCTGCCAGACGCGAAACGTCCGTGAGGTGGCGCGCAGCATCGAGAAGTTGGGGAACACCGTGCCGACGATCGGATTGACCAGGCGCCGCCGGGGGCCGAGGCGCGCCTCCACCTCGGCACGGATCTCCGCCTCGTAGGCCAGGATCTCCGGCACCGGCGGATCGCCGATGTCGTTCGGACCGACGGCGATCACGACGTGACCGTGACCGGGCGAGACCATGGCGCCCGTGGCGCTCGGCTGGGCCGTCACGCCGGCACTGAACGACGTCTTGACGGCCGAGAGATGCGTCCACTGCACGTGGTAGGCATCGCCGCCGAAATTCTCGGCGGGGAACTTCCAGTTACAGGGCATGACCCACTTGTGCATCCCGCCGATGACCTCGACCCCACCCGCGCGACGGTCGAAGAACGCATCCAGGTACCACGTCATCTCGCCGAGGTACTCTCGCAGGGGCGGCGCCTCCGGATCGAACGTGGCGAGGATCAACCCCGTGTAGCTGTCGAGTTGCGCCACCGGGATGAGGCCCCACCGCTCTCGCGGGAGCGCGCCGTAATACGCCTCCTTGTGGAACGGCACGCCCACCAGCCGCCCGTCGTTCCGATAGGTCCAGCCGTGATACGCGCAGGTGAACGTGGTCGCGTTGCCCGCGTCGGCGCGGCACAGCCGGTTCCCGCGATGGCGGCAGACGTTCAGGAAGGCGTGCACCCGGCCGCCGGCGTCGCGCACCACCAGGACCGGGTCCTCGCCCATGTACGTGCTGAAGAAGTCGCCCGGCTGCGGGATCTGGCTCTCGTGGCAGAGGAAAAGCCAGCAGCGGGCGAAGATCCGCTCCAGCTCCTGCTCGTAGATCTCGCGCTCGATGAAGATCCGCTTGCTGATGAGTCCGCGATCGGCGTCGACGAGAGGGTCTGTCCCCATCGGGCGCTCCTTACGACCTTGTCAGCTCGTGATCTCCGCCCACTTCTCCGCCGCCATGAGCTGCGCCCAGCGCTGGTAGAACTGCCGATGATTGCTCTCGCTGAAGCGATAGTCGCTGGCCCAGGCCTTGAGCGTGTCGTCGTACCGCTCGTGTCCCAGACCCATCTCGTAGTTCAAGGGATAGCGGCGGGCCACGACGCCCTGGCCGGTCTGCGTGCACGCCTGCCAGTTGTCCATGTCGTCCTGCTCGAACACGCCCGCGGGGCCGAAGACGCGCACGCCTGTCAGACGCACGGCGTCTTTCACCTCGGGGGGCGCGGCCTTGTCCACGTAGACCCAGGCCCAGACCTCGGTCTTGTCGGGGCCGCGCGGATGCCAGACACGGAACGTCCGCGAGGTGGGCTTGAGCATGGAGAAGTTCGGGAAGACGGTGCCGGCGACCGGTTTGAGGGTGCCGGCGCGCGGACCCAGCCGCTTCACCACGTCCGGGAAGATCTTCTCCTCGTACGCCTGGATCTCCGGCGCCGGCGGGTCGGCGTTCATGTCGGCGCCGACGGTCATCACGCAGTGGCCGTTGCCCGGCGACAGCGCCGTGCCCGTCGGGTCGGTGCCGACCCGGAAGTCGCCGCCGAACCCCGCGCGGATGGCGGAGACGTGGCTCCACGTGACGTGATACCCGTCGCCGGCGAAGTTCTCCGCGGGGAGCTTCCAGTTGCAGGGCATGATCCACTTGTGCAGCCCGCCGACGACTTCGCTGCCGCCCTCGCGGCGGTCGAAGAACGCGTCCAGGTACCAGGTCATCTCGCCGAGGTACTCGCGCAGCGGTGGCGCCTCGGGATCGAAGGTCGCGAAGATCAACCCCTTGTAGCTCTCGAGCTGGGCGACCGGCACGAGACTCCACCGTTCGCGATCGAGCTCGCCGTAGTAGGCTTCCTTGATGAACGGCACGCCGACGAGGCGGCCGTTGTTGCGGTACGTCCAGCCGTGATAGGCGCACGTGAAGGTCGCGGCGTTCCCCGTATCCGCACGGCACAGCCGATTGCCGCGATGGCGGCAGACGTTCAGGAACGCGCGGAGCTGGCCCTCGGCGTCGCGCACCACCAGGACGGGGTCCTCGCCCATGTAGGTGCTGAAGAAATCACCCGGCCGCGGGAGCTGGCACGCGTGGCAGAGGAAGAGCCAGCAGCGTGCGAAGATCCGCTCCAGCTCCTGGTCGTAGATCTCCCGCTCGACGAAGATGCGGCGACTGATGCGGCCGTTCTCGACGTCCACCAACCGGGAGACATCGGCTGCCATGGGAACCTCCTCAGCTGCGACGTCGCATCCGGAGCATGCTTCCCGCATCGACCGTGACGATGCTCCCCGTGATACCTCGGGCGCTGGGGCAGGCGAGGAACACGTAGGCGCCCGCGAGGTCG
Organism: Candidatus Methylomirabilota bacterium; assembly: GCA_046726415.1. Taxonomy (GTDB): domain Bacteria; phylum Methylomirabilota; class Methylomirabilia; order Rokubacteriales; family CSP1-6; genus CAVWFS01. The sequence goes on along the minus strand of JBKPAK010000002.1, from coordinate 6,556 downwards.
GCGGGCTCGAGCACCATGTGCAGGGGATTGTTCGCGCGCATCCCCTCCTCCCAGTCCGGATCGGCGAAATGCGACCGATCGTCCTGGCGAAGCGCCGCCAGACCCCTCAGATCGGTCCTGGTGCCGCCGGGCGCCACGCCGTTCACGCGGACCTGGGGCCCGAGCTCCAGGGCGAGCTGCCGGATCAACCCGATCACCGCGTGCTTCGACGCCGTGTAGATGACGCCGCCCCCACCCGAGTTCATGCCCGCCACGGAGGCGGTGAAGATCATGCAGCCGTTGGCCTTCCGGAGCTCGGGGAGGGCCGCCTTCGCGCCGACGATGCATCCCTTCACGTTCACGCCGAACAGCTCGTCGCACGCGGCGGAGAGCTGGTCCTCGGGAATGTCGGCGAGGGGGAGCGCGCGGTCGAACACGCCCGCGTTGCCGACGAAGATGTCCAGCCGGCCGAAGGCCTCGACGGTCCTGGCGACGGCCCGCTTGTTGTCGTCGAGTCGGACGACGTCACCGCCGAGCGCGACGACCGATTTGCCGAATTCGGCCTGGAGCTTCTCGACCCGGGCCGCGACGCGATCCATGACACCGACGCGTGCGCCCTCCTGGACGAAGCGCGTCACGATCGCCTGTCCGATGCCCGAACCGCCGCCCGTCACGAGCGCTACCTGTCCATCGAGCCAGCCCATGGGTGTGCCCTCGTGCGGAGATTATGCCCCCTTTCGGGGCCGGGATGACGGCCGTGTCAACAGACCCATCGACGCGCCGTGTCGTCCCGGCGCCTCACAGGAGAGCGCCGACTCCCGCGTCTACGCGGGCATTCACTTCCGCTCTGCCTGCCAGGACGGATCAAGCAGGGCGAGCGGATCGGCCGCCGCGCCGTCGCCCAGTTCCTGCAGCCTGGCCGCGGCCCGCCCGGCCTGCTGAGGTAGTCGGCTTGTCCCACTAGCCCGCACTGCTCCGCAGCGTACGCGAATCGGCACAGCGCGAGCTGCTGGAGCTTGCGTACTACGAGGGAGGGCTCCTCGCGGGTCGAGGCACCGACTTCGTAGCTGCTGAGGATGAACTCGATCGGCCCCGCGAGATCCGGTGTCTACAAGTCGTACGTGATCCCTCGCCGTGGTGAGAGCCGTTTCCGCTCGCTCCGCCGCACCACCACCCGCTCCGGCGCCGCGGAGGCCGCGAAGAGACTGCCGATGGTCATGCCGAGCGCGGCAGCGACGGCCCGCAGGGCCGCGTACTGCCGCACGCTCGATCGTGTCACGGCGACCTCCCCTGAGGCATTGATCACTGTGACTTCTGATCTCGAGCCTGGGCTTCGGTCACCGAAGGTGTGAATCGATGCGCAACGTTGACACCAGCCGCCTCGCGCGCCGACAATCGCCGCACTGGAGGTCCGCCATGAGCCTCGCCCCCGCCGTGATCCGAAACGCCGAGGAGGAGATCCCGATCCTGGATCTCGCTTCCTATCTCGCGGGCCGGCCCGGCGCGCTGGAGCAGCTCGCGGCAGAGCTGCGGCACGCTCTCGAGCATATCGGCTTCTACTTCATCAGCGGCCATGGCGTGCCAGCAGCGCTCTGCGACCGGGTATTCGACGAAGCCGCGCGCTTCCACGCCCTCCCCCTCGAGCGGAAGCTCAAGGTCAAGCGCAACCAGCACAATGTCGGCTACCTGCCGATGAAGGGGGCGACCACCCGGCATTCGCAAATCAATCCGGACAACAAGCCGAACCTGAACGAGGCATTCTTCGTCAAGCGCGACCTGCCCCACGATCATCCAGACGTGATCGCCAACAAGCGCTTCCGCTGCGCCAATCTATGGCCCGAGGGCTTGCCCGGCTTCCGCGAGACCGTGGTGGCCTATTGCGATGCCCTCGAGACGCTCGCGCTCAAGCTGATCCCGATCTACGCCCGCGCGCTCGACTTACCCGTCGATTACTTCGCTCAGGCCTTCAGCGTGCCGCAGTACACCTTGCGGATGTCGCACTATCCGCCCGTCGCGGTGGTGGAGGAAAACGAGTTCGGCATCGCGCCCCACACCGATACGAGCTTCATGACGCTGCTGGCCCAGAACAAGATCCCCGGCCTGTCTCTCCGGACCAGCAGTGGCACGTGGATCGACGCTCCGGCCCTGGACGGGTATTTCCTGGTCAATGGCGGCGACATGCTGAGGCGCTGGACCAACGAGCGGTTCCTGGCGACCCCCCACCGGGTGATCAACCGGTCGGGGCGCGAGCGGTACGCCATTCCGTTCTTCTTCGACTGTCACGTCGACTGGCCAATCGAGTGCCTGTCGACCTGCATCAGCGCGGAGAGGCCGCCGAAGTTCGAGCCGTTCACGTATGCGAGCTACATGGCCTGGTACCAGGACCAGAACTACGCCCGCGATTCCGCCGACGGGGTACGAATCCAGGCGTACTAGGAGAACGCGGAAGGGCTGGTTCACGGTGCTGCGGCAGACGATGCGCCAGCGGGGGCGTGCGAAGCTCAAGGCGGTCAGGGCCGAACCCTGGCGACGCCTGAACGAGCCTTATCTTGGCGTTGACGGGCGGACGACCTGTCCTTCGTCAACACCCCGTCCGCCTAGCTTTGGCGTAAGAGGTTGGCAGCTGGGATAGTGTCGAAGTAAAGCGGTCGGCTCCTTAGCCCTCTGTGCCAGGTGGGCAGAGTCGCGGACGGACGTAGTTCCTGGTGGAGATCGGTGCGGCCGAAGGCGAGTCCCGGGCCGTGCGTGGCTGGCGGTGGGCCAGGCGTGGAGAAGCCGGATCATGCCTCTCGCGAGGGCCGTGTCGTAGTTCCATGATGGTTCCAACGTACCCGGATTCCAGCCACGCAGCGACTCGTCCGGCAACTCGGCAACATGGGGATCTCGGGTACTTGGCTCGTCATGCATCGCCGTACGCAGGTCTCTAGCCGGACTGTTAATCAGGATGTCGCAGGTTCGAGACCTGCCCGGGGAGCCAACCTTTTCAGGCAGTTCCGTTCTTCTGATCACCCGCCTTCCGCGCTGGCTCCACTTTTTGGCTCCACGAAGCGGCTACGGTGGAAACGCCGCCACGGCCAGCGCCCAGAGCCGCGCGCGCTCGGCCTCGTCTTCAACCTCGCGGACCCGCATGCTCTGCACCGCGGCGAGGTCGCGGATCTCCACCGCCTGGTTGGCGCGGAGGTTGTGAACCCAGACCGGGTTCGTTGGCGCTCCTCCCATCGAGCCCACGAGCACGTAGCGAGCGCCGTCCTGGACGCGCATCAGCGAATCGCCCCGTCTTGTTGCCGGTGTGGGTGACGATGATGACCGGCAGGCCCGTATCGCGAAGCGTGGTGCCCTCGGTGCCCCCGCTCTTCTCGTACAAATCGACCTGATCGCGCACCCACTGTCTGGGGCTGGGGATGTAGTCAGGCATGGCGATCTCCTCGCCCGGATTGTACGGGATGCGCCACCCGAGCAGGCACGCTCGGGCCGCGGTCCGCATGGGCTCGGCCCCGTGTCCCCGACGGCCGCGGCTCCACGCACGTCCGGGAAGAGCGTGGCACGGTAGAAGGCTTCGCGCCGCGATCCCTCCGCAAGCGTCAGCGTCGTACGTCGAGAGCTCCGCGTTACCTGACCGAAGGCCATCGGTGCCGCCCGCGATCCAGCTTTCCCGCCCCGACCGTCAAGCGACTACGCCGGTGCCGTTCAAGCTCTTTCCGCACCGCCTCCTCGATGGCGCGGCTGCGATTCCGGTACAGACCAGACTTCACGCCGCGATCGATCTCCTTGACGAGTTCTCGGTCTAGTGTGATCGCGATCTTGTCTGCCGGCATCAGCTCTCTCAACGCTGGTATGACGAAAAATGCCCTCCCGCCTCACAGCCGTGTCCCGCGCAGCCGCGGGTCGAGCAGGTCGCGCAGGCCGTCGCCGAGCTGGTTGGCGCCCAGCACCGCCAGCATGAGGGCGACGCCCGGCAGGGTGGGCATCCACCAGTGGGTGTAGATGTAGTCGCGGCCCTGGGAGATCATACTGCCCCAACTCGGGACCGGGGGCTGCACCCCCAACCCGAGGAAGCTCAGCGATGCCTCGATCAACATCATCGCCGCCACCTCGAAGGAACTGAGGACGATGATCGGCGCCATGACGTTCGGCAGCAGGTGGCGTAGGATGATCCGCAGCGGGCTGGCGCCCGCCACCACCGCCGCGGTGACGAACTCCTCCTCCTTGAGCGACAGCGCCACCCCGCGAATGGTGCGAGCGTAGTTGACCCAGCCGCGCACGGCGAGTACCACCACCAGCAGCGGCAGGCTCTGCCCGAGCAGCGCCATCATGCTGATAGCCAGGATCAGGTAGGGGAAGGAGAGCTGCACGTCGGCCACTCTCATGATCGCCGCGTCGAGCAGTCCGCCGAAGTAAGCGGAGAGCAGTCCGGCCGAGACGCCCACCAGGGCTGCGATTACCATGCCGAACAAACTGACCACCAGCGAGATCCGCGCCCCGTACAGGATGCGGCTCCAGATGTCGCGCCCGAACTGGTCGGTGCCCAGAGGGTGGCCCATGCTCGCCAGCGGGGGGAGGAGCGCCACTGAGAAGTCCTGGGCGTCGTAGGCACGTGGTGCCAGCAGCGGGGCGAAGGTCGCCGCCAGCACGGTCACCCCCAGCACGATGCTCCCGAAGGTGGCCGCCCGGCTACGGCTGAGCCCGCGCAGCCCGGCGCCCAGCGCCTTGGGCAGGGCCGGCCGGCTAGAGACCTGCACCACCCGGGCCGCTTGGGCGCTCATCGCGAGCCCGACACCCCCGACAAGCGAATGCGCGGATCGATCGCCCCGTACAGCACGTCCACCAGGAAGTTAACCGCCACGAACGCCAGCCCCACGAACAGCACCGTGGTCAGCACCACCGGGTAGTCCCGCCGCAGGACCGAGTCGAACATCAGCGTGCCCACTCCCGGCCAGTTGAAGACCGTCTCCACCACCACGGCCCCACCCATTTGGTAACTGAACGACACGCCGAGCAGGGTGATGATTGGGATCAGCGCGTTCTTGAGCGCGTGGCGCACGAGCACGGCCCGCGGCTCGAGCCCCTTGGCGTACGCGGTGCGGATGTAATCGCGGCGCAGCACCTCCAGCACGGCTGAGCGCGTCATACGCGCCAGTAGCGCCAACAGCCAGGTGCTCAGGGTGATGGCCGGCAGGATGAGCTGCGCCCAGCTCCCGCGCCCGGAGGCGGGCAACAGCCCGAGCTGGACCGAGACAAACATCACCAGCATCAGGCCCAGCCAGAAGGTGGCGATCGATTGCCCGAGGGTGGCGCTGACCATCACCAGGTAGTCGAAGGCCGAGTTCTGGCGGAAGGCGGCGATCACCCCGGACGGGATGCCCACCAGAAGCGCCAGGAGCGTGGAGGTGAGAGCCAGCTCCAGGGTCGCGGGCACACGTCCCATCAGCACCTCCACCGCCGGCGCTCGGTACGCGAACGACCGTCCCAAGTCGCCCCTGGCCGCGTTCCCCAGGAACCGCCCGTACTGTACCCACAGCGGCTGGTCCAGCCCGTAGGCGCGGCGGAATGCCTGACGTTCGGACTCGGTGGCGTCCGGAGGCAGCATGAAGTGGGTCGGGTCGCCGCTCGCATGGAGCAGTAGGAACACCACCAGCGTGACGCCCATCAGGGCGGGCACAGCCTGGAGCAGTCGGCGGAGGAGGAGGATGGCCATGGTCGGTGCCTAATCTAGAGTCCGCAGCCATTGAATTGTGCGCTGCCGACTGCGGACTCCAGCACCTCAGCGCTTGATGGTCGGGTGTGTCGCGTACCAGTGCATGGTGGCGATGGCGCGCACCGGGTAGGGAGTCCAGCCGGTGCGCTTGTTGATGCCATAGAGCTCGTCCTGGACGTGGACGAACATGAGCATCGCCGAGTCGTACACCAGCTTGTTCATCTCCTGGTACTTCTGAACCCTCTTCGCGGGGTCCAAGATGCGCCGTGCCTCCCCCATCATCTGGCGGACGAGGTCGGCCTCCTTGGCGTCGTTGATGGCCTTGGTGCGGATGAACAGCCACTGGAGGTAGCGGTCGGGATCGGCCGTGGTGGGCCACTGGGTGGAGATGACGGCGTAGTTACCGGCGAAGAAGTTGGCGAAGATGGTCGCCCGCTCGGTGATCTTCAGCTTCGCGGTGATGCCGGCCTGCTTGAGCTGCGCGGCCACAGCTTCGGCGATCTCCCGGTCCTTGAGGAACACGCCCTCGGTGACCTGCCACTCGAACTCGAAGCCGCCGGGTAGCCCGGCATCGGCCAGCAGTCGCTTGGCTTTCTCCACGTTGAGGCTGTAGGGCTCCACCTTGGCGCCATCGCCCATCCATCCCGGCGCGAACAGCCCCACGTGGGCCTGGCCGTAGCCCTGCAACAGACTCTTGACGACCACGTCGCGGGCGATGGCGTGATTGACCGCCTGGCGGACCTTGACGTTGGTGAACGGGTCCTTGCTGAGGTTGAAGCTGTGCATGATGATGCGGGCGCCTTTCATGGCGACCACGTCGGTGTTGGCGCCGCGCTTGAGCAGCTCCACCTGCGGCAGCGGGATGTTCTCCGCCACGTGGAC
>JBKPAK010000001.1:0-17320 GCA_046726415.1 Candidatus Methylomirabilota bacterium | reverse complement strand
CGGGCAGTGACCGCTCGTGCTCTCCCACCACAGGGCCTGCATGGCCATGCCGCCCAGCGAGAGCAGATCGTCCGGCAGATGAGTGCCGCGCATGGGCACCAGGGGCTCGCGGTGGAGAACGGCGGGGATCGCGGCCTCGCGCGGAAGCTGAGTGACCCAGCAGGGCCTCTCGCGATACGTTCCGAGCCACAGGGGCGGCGTCGCGTCGTCGAGACCGGAGGGCTGCCGCCCGGCCGGCAAGCGGAACCCTCCGTCCTGAGGCACGACGACCAGGTCCTGGTCCTGGATGATCAGCCAGAGCCCCTCGGGCTCTGGCGCGGGACCGCCGCGCTTGGCGGGCACGAACGCGCCGCGCAGGCAATCCCGATTGAACGGGAGGTACACGGAGAGCGGCGTCATGTCCCGAGCCCCTCGCCGCGCACGCGGTCCGGTATGATGCGGAACATCACGCGATTGGCCGGCATAGCCCGCCCGCCCCACAGGCGCTCGAGGTCGGGCTGGTACTTGGCGAGAAAGCGTTCAGCGAGCGCCCGTCGCTCCGGTGTGTCGTCGAGAAACGCGACCCGGCCGAGCACGGTGACGTTGCGGATGTCGCGGCGCGTGCCACTCTCCGCGACGACGCAGACTCGAGGGTCGCGGCGCAGGTTTCGCACTTTGGCCAGCCCGTCCACGCTGATCATGGTCAGGGCGTCGGGGTCGTGAAGGAACCACATCGGCGTGACCAGCGGCGCGCCGCTGGGCGACACGGTGCCCAGCAGAACGACCTCCTTGGTGGCCAGGTACTCTTGGATGCGCCGATCGCCCAATTTCTCGATACGCATAGGGCCCTCTCGATCATCTCACTGCTCGCCTGGCCGGGCGTCCTGCGGCAGGGCCGCCGTCCCGCGCCTCGCCCCCTGGTCGGATGCGTCCGGCCGAGAGTAGGCGGAGCCCGCGTGACGCGTCAAGCCTGAGAGACTTCTCAGGGTTCCTTCATGGGAGCTTCATCTCACCTGCGTAGAGTCTGGTCGGACGAGCGGGTTGCCGAGGACACTCGCCCGAGGCCGAGCCCGAGAGGCCGCCATGAAGAGCCTGGCCGGGGAAACCGTCTCCATGGATCAGGGAGCCCCGCTCGCCACGAGCATCGCGAAAGGGTGAGTCCAACGCTCGTCGCGCGGTGCTGACGACGCGGTCGGCCCCCGCGCACAACGCCGTCGAGGTTACACTGTCGTGTGGAGGGGACTACATGCGGATCCTGGCGAGTGGGCTGCTGGTTCTGGTTCTGCTGGTGGGCGCGGTCGGAGCGGCGGCACAGGACCCGCCGGCTGCCTCGCTACCCACCGATCCTACCCTCACCACGGGAACCTTGGCGAACGGTCTGAGCTTCGTCATCCGGCGGCACAAGAATCCCGAGGGGCGGGTGAGCGTGTGGTTGCACGTCGCTACCGGATCGCTGAACGAGACGGAATCGACGCGGGGGCTCGCGCACTATCTGGAGCACATGGCCTTCAACGGATCCACGAACTTCTCACCGGGCTCGGTGGTTCCCTTCTTCCAGTCGCTGGGGCTGAGCTTCGGGCGCGATCAGAATGCCTTCACCAGCCTCGACCAGACGGTCTATCAACTCGCCTTGGCTGACACCAAGCCAGAGACTCTCGACAAGGGCATGCTGTTCCTGGCCGACGTGGCCACGCGGCTCACCCTGCCGACCCAGGAAATCGACAGCGAACGGCAGATCGTGCTCGAAGAAAAGCGGGCTCGCTCGGGCGTGCAGCAGCGCATCGAGGACTACATCTATGAGCGCCTGGCTCCGGAATCGACGTTCGGCCGGCGGCTGCCCATCGGGACCGAGGCGACGATCAAGGCGGTCACCCCGCGAGACTTCCAGGATTTCTACGCGCGCTGGTACGTGCCGAGCAACATGACCGTCATCGCAGTGGGCGACATCGACCCGGCGATCGTGAAAGAGCGCATTGAGAAGCACTTTGCGGGTGGACCGACGGTGCCGCGCCCCGCACCGCGGGATGTCGGGGTCCAGGCCACTCGAGGGACGCGCGCCATCGTGGCCACGGATCCCGAGCTGACGCGCGCCGGCGTGTCGATGATCCGGGTGGAGCCGCCGCGAGGGCCGACGGTGATGGTGCCCCAGCGGCGCCGTGACCTGGTCGACCAACTCGGGAGCTGGATGTTCAACCGGCGCCTGAGCCGCGACCTGGCGGCGGGCAATGTCGCCTTCTCCGACATCAGCGCCCACGTATCGCAGTGGTACAACGCCCTGCGCGTCGTACGCATCGACGCCTCGGGCAAGCCCGAAGTGTGGCGCGCCATGCTCACCGATCTCGGAGTGGCCCTGCAGCGGGCCCGTCTGCATGGATTCAGCGAGGGGGAATTGGACGAGGCCCGGACGGCCTTCATCGCAGAGTCGGAGCAGGCCGTGCAGCGGGAATCCACGCTGCCGGCGCGTGTGGTGCTTCGTCAGATCAATTCCAAGGTGGCCCGGCGCGAGCCCATCGCCTCGGCCGCGCAAAACCTGGCGCTGCTGAAGCAACTGCTCCCCGGTGTCACCGCCCTGGAGGTGTCCCAGGTCTTCGCGGCGAACTTCGACCCCGCCAACGTGATCTTCGTCGCGGAGCTACCCGCCGGCGGCACCGCGCCCAGCGAAGCCGAGCTGGCTGCCGCGGGTCGGGCCGCGGTCGACGTCAAGCCGTCCAAACCCGCCGAGATTGCGCGGGTCACCTCGCTCCTCTCCGCAATTCCCAAGGGGGGCGTCGCGGTGGATATCCGCGAGGATGCGCCCAGCGGTGTGACCTCGGTGCAGCTCGACAACGGGGTGCGCGTCCACCATCGCGCGATGGACCAGCGGAAGAACGAGGTGACCGTCGCCATCACCCTCGCCGGGGGCACCATCCAGGAGGACAGCACCAACCGGGGGATCACCGAGGCGGCCGCCCAGGCCTGGGAGCGTCCGGCCACCAGCGCGCTCTCCAGCCCCCAGATCGAGAGCCTGATGACCGGCAAGAAGGTCCGGGTACGGCCGAGCGTCGGCGCGGACGCCCTGACTCTCACCGTCTCCGGGAACCCGACCGATTTGGAAGTGGGGTTGCAGCTGGCCTATCTCCTGCTGACCGACCCCGCCATCGAACCCGCCGCCATCGAGCAGTGGAGGGAGAAGGAGCTTCACGGCATCGCTGCTCGCAAGCGCGAGGCGTGGGGGGTGTTGGAGGAATCGATGGCCGCTGCCCTCTATCCCCGCGAGGCAGCGCGACTTCATCCGCTGACGGCAGACCAGGTGCGAGCAATCACCCGGGACGCGGCGCAGGCCTGGCTGCGCAAACTGGTGGCCGGCTCTCCCGTGGAGGTCGCCGTGGTGGGCGACATCGATCGCGCGGCCGCGCTCGGCCTGGTGAGCAAGTACCTGGGCGCGCTCCCCGCGCGCGACCTGATCAGCGACAAGACGTTGCATGGGCTGAGGATCCTGGCCCGTCCCACGGGCCCCCTCACCAGCCGGCAGACCGTGGAGGCGGCGGCGCCCCAGGCGGCGGTGCTCGAAGGCTTCTTCGGCACCGATGTGCAGAACCTCCAGGACGTCCGGCGGCTGGCCATGGCCGCGCGGATTCTCAGTACCCGCATGCATCGGACCATCCGGGAGGAGAAGCAACTTGTCTACAGCATCGGCGCGGGCTCGCGTCCCGCTTTCGAGTACCCAGGGTTCGGCTTGTTCGCGGCCCAGGCGCCCACCGATCCGACCAAGACCGACGCGCTGGTGGCCGCAGTGAACGAGACATTCGTCGAATTCAGCAAGGGCGGACCGAGCGAGGACGAACTGGCCGTGGCCCGCAAGCAGCTCATCAACACCCTCGACCAGATGATCAAGACTCCCGACTACTGGGTGGGTCGGCTGGGGACGCTGCACTATCGCGGCCTGGACCTGACCGAGCTGATGCGCGGCCGGCAGCACTACGAGCAGATGACGGCTCAGGAGGTGCGCGAGGCGTTCAACCGCTACTTCGCCCCGACTTCGCGCCTCAGCTTTGTGGTGGTTCCGAGACCTTAAGAAGATGGGGGGCCTCGAACGGGCCCCCAAGCCCCCCAAGCGCTCGGGGCGCCCCGGCGGAGCCGGGGCGCCCCTCGAGGTCGCGCGAGCTTGGGAGGCCCGACGCGCGGGGGCCGCGCCAGTTCCTGGGCGATCAGGCGTAACCGGCGAACAGCTCGCGGGCAGTGAGCTTGTCGTCGTTGCTCCCGAAGGCCATCGCGTAGTGATGTCGATATCCCCCCGCCTCCAGCCGCCGAAAGAGGGAAGCGAAGTCGATGGTCCCCTGGCCGGGATTGAGGTGAATCTCGTACTCTCCCGTATTGTCGGCCAGGCGAACCTCGCCGATTCGGGCGATGCCGAAGGCGTCCAAGAAGCCGTGGACGCCCTCGGGAATCAGGTGCGCGTGATTGACCGTGAAGGCCCAGCCGAAATGGTCGGACTGGATCGCGTCGAAATAGGGGCGGCACTCCTCGACGGTGTGGGCCAGGTAGTGGACCTCGGCGCGCTCCGGTTCGACGTTGAGATTCTCCAGGAGCAGTCGGGCCCCGGCCTTCTCCGCATACGCGGTGAGCCGCTTGAGTCGCTCGAGGGAGGCTGCGGTGCGCGCGGGAACGTTCGCCCCGAAGTGAAAGCCCGCGTGCACGATGAGCCACTCGCAGCCGAGGCGTCCGCCGAGGTCGACGTTGGCCTGAAGATAGGCATCGACGCCGTCCGCCACGCGTGGCGAAAACTCGGCCACGTTGACGCCGGAGAGGGTGTGCAGACCGAGGTGGATGTCGTGGCGCGCACACGCGTCGCGGACGGCGCGCACGCGAGCGGCATCCCAGTGGTCAAGGTGGTTGGGCCCGAAGTCGGCGTTGAAATCGAGGTAGCGAAAGTGGTGGTGAGCTGCCCACGCGAGAGCGTCCTCGAGGCGGGTGCCACCGACATCGGGCCCGATGCGATCGCGCAAGCTGTGCGTGCTCATGACCGCGAAGCATACACTGGGGCCGCTCGGTCGTGACCTTAGAAGATGATAGGATGGCGCGCCGAGCGATGCCCGTCTCGCCTCTGACCATGCTGCCGCTGGCGTTCCAGGCCCGGCGCGTGCCGGACAAGCCGGCCGTAATCGACGATCGCCCCGACGGCACCCGCATCGTCTGGACCTACGCCGAACTGGACCGGCAGGCCAACCGGCTCGCCCACGTGCTCCGAGACCTCGGGGTACAGACCGGCGACAAGGTCGTCTGGTGTGGGCCGAACTCGCCGGGAGTAGTGCGGGCCATGCACGCACGCGCCAAGGTGGGGTGTACCGCGGTGCCACTCAACTACCGGCTGGCACCCGAGGAAGCCGCCTACGTCGTCGACGACTCCGATGCGGTCGTCGTGTACGTCGATGCCGAGTACGCGGCGCTCTTGGCGGCCATCCGCCCGTCGATTCCCAAGGTGCGCGCCATCGTGGTCTTCGGGGGAGTACCCCTTCCGGGCACGCTCGACGGCGATGCGCTTATCGCCGCGGCCACCGACGCAGAGCCGCCCCCGCCGAGCCGGCTCGACGCACCGCCCTCCATGCTCTACACGTCGGGAACCACTGGACGCCCCAAAGGTGCGGTGCGAGCGCCCACTGATCTGGAGGCGATCCGCCCTCTGCTCGAGCTGTTCGGCCACATCGCGGACGACGTCTACATCACGACCGGGCCCCTCTATCACTCGGGGCCGGGCGGTTACCTCGGCATTGCCCACTTGCTCGGCAACACCGCGGTCCTCCAGCGCAAGTTCGATCCCGAGGATTGGCTGCGGCTCGTGGCGACCTACCGGGTCACCATGACGTTCGCGGCGCCCACGCCGATCCGAATGGTGTGCAACCTTCCCGCGGCGGTGAAGACGAAGTACGACCGGACGAGCATGCGCCGCATGATCGCGAATGCCGCTCCCTGGTCAATGGCGCTGAAGGAAGCGTACATGGCCGACTTCGGCGAGGACTCCCTGTGGGAGGTGTACGGGTCCACGGAACTCGGTGTGGACACCGCTCTCGCTCCCGAGGACCAGCGGCGCAAGCCCGGCTCGTGCGGGCGCGCGGTCCCGGGCGTGGAGATCCGGCTCTATGGCGACGACGGGCGCGAGATCGTCGAGCCCCATGTGCCTGGCGAGATCTTCGTGCGCAGCGCCAGCGCCTTCGTCGCCTACTACAAGGTCGATGACACATACCGGGCCGGGCAGCGCGGAGAGTTCATCTCGGTGGGCGACGTCGGGTATCGCGACGAGGAGGGCTACTACTACATCTGCGATCGCAAGACCGACATGATCATCTCGGGCGGTATGAACATCTACCCGGCCGAGATCGAGGGAGCGCTCGAGCGCCACCCCGCGGTCATCGAGGCCGCTGTCTTCGGCATTCCGAGCGAGGAATGGGGCGAGAGCGTGCACGCCGTGGTGGTCGCCCGGCCTGCCGCATCACTCGGCGCTGACGAGATCATGGCCTTCGCGCGCGGCTACCTCGCCAACTATAAGGTTCCGCGCTCCGTTTCCTTTGCCTCAGAATTGCCGCGGACGGGCTCCGGCAAGCTCCTCAAGCGTCAGCTTCGCGAGCCGTTCTGGGCAGGCCGTCACACTCGGGTGGGCTGAGCGCCGCGGGCTTGCGGTACACTCTCCCCAGACTCCCCACAGAGAGGAACGACCATGAGAGAAGCTGTCGTCGTCGCCAGCTCGCGCACCCCCCTGGCCAAGTCGCATCGGGGCTCGTTTAACCTCACGCGGCCCGACGACCTAGCCGCCCACTGCATCCGGGATGCCTTGGGTAAGGCTCCGCAGGTCGACTCGAAGGAAGTGGAAGACGTCATCCTCGGCTGCGGCCAGCCCCACGGGTCGCAGGGACACAATATCGCGCGGGTCGCCGCGATCCGGGCCGGCCTGCCGGTGACGGTGGCCGGGACGACCGTGAATCGATTCTGCTCGTCGGGGCTGCAGGCCATCGCCATGGCCGCCCATCACATCATGAACGAGGGCGTAGAGGTGGCCATCGGGGGCGGCGTGGAGAGCATCACCATGATGCAGCGGGACAGTAGCCCCAACCCCTGGGTGAAGGAGCATTACCCGGGAGTCTACATGGTCATGGGCGACACCGCGGAAGTCGTCGCCAAGCGCTACAAGATCAGCCGCGAGACGCAGGATCAGTACGCGCTGTTAAGCCAGCAGCGCACGGCGCGGGCCCAGCAGGAGGGCTTCTTCAAGGAGGAGCTGGCCCCCCTGCAGGTGGTGCGCGGCGTCCTCGATAAGAAGACGGGCGAGATCGCCGGCAAGGAGGACTTCTACGTCGACCGCGACGAGTGCAACCGCGCTGACACTACGCTGGAAGGCCTCCTCAAGCTGCCCCCGCACTTCGACAAGGACAGTGGGCAGGGGTCGGTGACGGCCGGCAACTCATCGCAGCTCTCGGACGGCGCCTCCGCTACGCTCCTGATGTCCATGGATCGCGCCAAGGCGCTCGGCGTGAAGCCCAAGCTGGTCTTCCGCGGCTATGCGGTGGCTGGCTGCGAGCCGGACGAAATGGGCATCGGTCCGATCTTTGCCGTGCCCAAGCTCCTGAAGCGCCATGGTCTCCGCGTCGAGGACATCGATCTGTGGGAATTGAACGAGGCCTTCGCGTCGCAGGTCGTCTACTGCCGCGACCGGCTGGGACTCGACCCCGACAAGCTCAACGTCAACGGTGGGTCGATCTCCATCGGCCACCCATTCGGCATGACGGGCTCCCGGCTGGTCGGCACTATCGCCAGCGAGATGCTGCGGCGCAAGGCGCGCTACGGCGTGGTGACGATGTGCATCGGCGGCGGCCAAGGCATGGCCGGCCTCTTCGAGGCCTGCAACTAGGACTAGATTCGATGCGTCGGAGAGGGAGCCCGGCCCCCTCTCCGACACCTAACGCTCCTGCAACCCCGAGCTAGTCGTGCTTGAAGAAATCGTGCGGCGATCCGGGTAGTTGCGCCCTGATCTCGCCGCCTGGCCAGATCGACGAGTGAACGTTGGCGTAGGCGATCCCGTTGCGGATCGCGGCAACGACTTCGTCGAACTCACCTGCCGCAATGCCTTGAGCAGCTGCCCCGCCGACAATGTCGCCGGGACGGATTGTCCCGGTGATGGTCGCCGGTGGGGGCGGGCACAGCTGTGTGCCCGCGGGACCGTTGCCAAGGTTCGTGCACAGGAACGCGACGATCCCGCCGTTGACGCTCAACTGACCGAAGTGGATATGAGCCTGCTGGACGGTGCCTTGGAGATCGGCGTAGCTCAGCGAGTAGGTGATGGTTTGATCGGGATTGATCGTGGCCCTGAACGTTCCGTTGCCGGTCGTCGAGACAGCCGGGACCTCCTCGTAGCCGTCGAGGCGAACGAAGATCACATTGCCAAACAGAAGCGACAGCAGCGGTCCCTGTGTTTCACCAATGCCCGGCGTTCCCAGAATCGACACGACCATGGCGGAAATCAGCGCAAGGGCTGCACGTGGCTTCATCATTCTCCCCCTCGTCTCGAGCATGCGTCATTGTGCAACGGGTATTGAACAAGCTGCGCAGTGGTCGCCGCGGATTCGAGTGCGCCTCACCTCCTTGCCCGTGCAAAGGTCAACGTCCCGGTCGTCGCTGGCGAACGGATGGGCCCGGCAGAATGTTCCCCATCACTGCCGATGAAGAATACCGCGGGGAACCGCTTCCGACCGTGGGCTGAAAGTAGAAAATGCAAGGCCAGGAACACGGTCCGGCGGGCAGTTTTCCTGGTGTCTCGCCTTCGGGACCACTACTGACGGGCCGAGGTCACGCCGCGCCCTGGAAGATGTCAGCCCAGCGCCGGTACCGGCGCGCGATCTCCGCCACCGCCGCCTCGCGGGACATGCGATTGGCCCGCCAAGCGACCAGTGGATCCCAGAAGGTCGTCCGGCCCACCGCGAAGCCGATGAAGCCGGGAACCTCCGCCGCGGTGCGCAGCCAGTCATCGACTTTCTTCTCGTCCTCGCCGCGACCCAGGATGATGCAGCCGACTTCGTGGCGCCCGTTCCGCCGGGCGGCGGCCACCACGTCGGCGCAGTCCTGTGTCCGCTCGAGCCCCTCGATCTTCCAGAGATCCGGCTCGACGCCGCTGTCTTCAAGCTCGCGGATGGCGCGGGCCATGAGACCGGGGCGCAACTCGCGGTCGTAGGCCTTCTTGTCTCCGCCAACCCGGGCGAGCTTGGCGGGTTCCGCTGGCACCAGGAGCTCGAACATGAACTTGCGGCTGCTGCCGTGCAGGAAGTCCGAGAGGCGTTTGAGGCGTCCGGCTTGGCGCTGATTAAGGGCGCGCTCGCCCTCGGGTTGTAACGCACCAGCACCTTGCAGAACGTGGGATTGAAGCGCTCGATGTGGCGCCAGAAGTCCTCGCCTACTCGAAGTCGAACTCGTCCTGGCCGCTCTTCTCCGCGCAGGCCGCGGTGATGAAACCGCTCTTGCCCGCATCCTCGAGAATTGCGGCGCCGAACTGCTCGTCGACGAGGATCCCGGCGCGGTCCTTGGGTATGCCACCGGCCACCGCCGCCTTGAAGCCGTCGTAGATCACCTGCTTGGTCTTGGCGATCTCCGCCGTTTGTTCGGCGCTGATCGCTCCCGACCAGCCGAACATGCCCTTCTGGAACGACCCGCGGTGATCGAAGGGCAAGATGTAGAGGGGTTTGGCGTAGCCCAGGCTCATGAGCGTACCTCCCTGAGACGGCGATAGCGTCGGATGAGGGTGTTGGTGGAGCTGTCGTGCGTGAGCGAAGGTTCCTGGGCCGCGCGCAGCTCCGGCGCAATGCGATTGGCCAGGACCTTTCCAAGCTCGACGCCCCACTGATCGAACGAGTTGATGTTCCAGATCGTGCCCTGGGTGAAGACGCTGTGCTCGTAGAGCGCCACCAGCTTGCCGAGCGCCTCCGGGGTCAGGCGCTCGGCGAGGATCGTCGTGCTGGGCCGATTGCCCTCAAACGTGCGGTGCGGGATCTGGAAGTCGGGCACGCCGTCCGCCTTGACTTCCTCGGCCGTCTTGCCGAAGGCCAGGGCCTCCGTCTGGGCGAAGACGTTGGCCATCAACACATCGTGGTGCTCGCCCAAAGGGTTGAGCGTCTGGCCGAAGCCGATGAAGTCGCAGGGAATGAGCGTGGTGCCCTGGTGGATGAGCTGGTAGAAGGAGTGCTGACCATTCGTACCGGGCTCGCCCCAGAAGACCGGTCCGGTGTCGTAATCGACCCGGGCGCCGTCCAAGGTCACGTGCTTGCCGTTGCTCTCCATGGTCAATTGCTGCAGGTAGGCGGGGAAGCGCTTGAGATATTGCTCGTACGGCAGCACGGCCACCGTCTGCGTGCCGAAGAAGTTGCGGTACCACACGTTCAACAGGCCCATGACCACGGGCAGGTTCTGGGCAAAGGGCGCCGTTCGGAAGTGCTCGTCCATCGCGTGGAAACCGGCCAGCATGGCCCGGAAGTTCTCGGGGCCAACGGCGATCATGGTGGAGAGGCCGACGGCCGAGTCCATCGAGTAGCGCCCTCCCACCCAGTCCCAGAAGCCGAACATGTTGTCGGGGTCGATGCCGAATTTCGCCACCTCGGCGGCGTTGGTGGACACGGCCACGAAGTGCTTGGCCACGGCCTTCTCATCGCGGAGGGCGGCCAGGCTCCACGCGCGCGCCGAGTGCGCATTGGTCATCGTCTCCAGGGTCGTGAAGGTCTTGGAGCAGTCGATGAAGAGCGTCTCGGCGGGATCGAGATCGCGTGTCGCCTCGACGAAGTCCGTGCTGTCGACGTTGGAGACGAAGCGGAACGTCATGTCGCGCTGGCTGTAGTGGCGGAGCGCCTCGTAGGCCATGACCGGCCCGAGGTCGGAGCCGCCAATGCCGATGTTGATCACGTTGCGGATGCGCTTGCCCGTATATCCCTTCCAGGCCCCGCTGCGCACCCGGTTCGCGAAGTCCGCCATCTTGTCGAGAACGGCGTGGACGTCGGGCACCACGTCCTTGCCGTCCACCAGGATGCGCTGGCCCCGCGGGGCGCGCAGGGCCACGTGCAGCACCGCCCGTCCTTCGGTGGCGTTGATCTTCTCCCCGCGAAACATGGCATCGATGCGTGCCCGCAGCCCCGCGGCCTCGGCCAGCCGCAGGAGCAAGCGAAGCGTCTCGTCGGTCACGCGGTGCTTCGAATAGTCGAGATAGAGCCCCACGGCCTCCACGGCCAGCCGCTCGCCGCGCGCGCTGTCTTCGGTGAAGAGCGCGCGTAGGTGCACGTCGCGGATCTTCTGGAAGTGCTCCCGCAGGGCCGTCCATTCAGGGCGTTGGGTGAGCGGCCTCGTGGTACTCACGGGGTCAGCTCGCTTTCTTGAGGATGTCGCTTTTGGCGGCGATGCCGGCGAGCAGCTCAGTCCACGACGCGACGAACGATGCGGCGCCCTCCTTCTGGAGACTTGCCGCGAGCGCCGACACGTCTACCCCGGCCTTGCCGAACCGTCCCAGCACCTCTTCCGCATCGCCGCCGTTGGCGGGAAGCGGCGGCGCCACCTCACCGTGGTTGCCAAACGCGAGCAACGTGGCTTCGGGCATCGTGTTGACGGTGTTCGGTGCCACGAGCGCTCGGATGTAGAGGACGTCGGAGGCCTCGGGATCCTTGGTGCCGGTGCTGGCCCAGAGCAACCGTTGCGGCCGAGCGCCGGCGTTGGCCAGGCGCTGCCACCGGTCGGAGTCGAGAAGATCCCGATAGGCCTTGTACGTCCGCTTGGCCACCGCGATGCCGAGCTGGTTGTGCAGCTCAGCGGGCGTTTTGTCCACCACGGCCTTGTCCCAGCGGCTGATGAAGACCGACGCGACCGAGCGCACGTTGGGATTCAGCCCCGCCGCGATGCGCCGCTCGATCCCCCGCATGTAGGCCTCGGCCGCGGCCAGGTAGTGGCCACGGGAGAAGAGGAGGGTGACGTTGATGGGTACGCCGGCGAAGATGGCTTCCTCGATGGCGGGGATGCCTTCGCGCGTTCCCGGGATCTTGATGAACAGATTGGGGCGCCCGGCTCGCGCGTGGAGCTGCTTGGCCTGGGCCAGGGTGCTGGACGTGTCGTAGGCCAGCACCGGTGAGACCTCGAGGGACACCCAGCCGTCGACGCCATCCGTCTGGTCGTGAATCGGCCGGAAGATGTCGGAGGCCCGCGTGAGATCCTCCAGGGCCAGCTCGAAGAACAGCTCTTCCCCAGACCGACCCTTCTTCATCTTGTCGCGGATCGCCCCGTCGTAGTCGTGGCTCTTGGTGATGGCGTGATCGAAGATCGTCGGGTTCGAAGTCAACCCCGTGATGGACAGCTCGTCGATGTAGCGTTTCAGCGTGCCGCCGCCCAAGAGGCCACGCGTGATGTTGTCGAGCCAGAGGCTCTGGCCGGCCTGGCGAAGTTGCTGCGTCGCCTTCATGTTCAATCCCTCCACTTCCATAAACTCGCCGCTGAGGGTGGGCGGGGCCCCAGCCCCGCAGCTCCTCCGGCGCGCACGGTCATTCAGGGGTTCTCCACTCGAACGAGATGCCAGTCCTGGTTCCAGGTGCTGATGACGCGTGCCTCGTGCTCATATCCCAGCACGCTGAGGGACGCTGTGCCCAGCGCGAAGAGCCGGCCCCCGTGGGGCGGAAGCTCCAACCAGCAGGCCGCGAGCACCCGCAGCACGTGACCATGGGCGAAGAGGGCGACGTCCCCGCTCGCGGCCACGGCGCGGTCGATGACCCGCCGCGTGCGCTCGGCCACCTGGTCGATTGTCTCTCCATGGGGGACGGGACCGGCCCAGATGGTCCAGCCGGGAACCTCCTTCCGGATGTCCGCAGTCGTGCGACCCTCGTAGTCGCCGTAGTCCCACTCGCGAAGGTCGTCGGTGATCTGCGCGACGTCACCGTAACCCGCGAGGCGGCACGTCTGGAGCGCCCGACCGAGTGGACTGGACAAGACGAGCGCGAACGGGCGCTTGCCCAAGAGGCGTCCCAACGCCGCGGCCTGGCGCTCTCCAGTCGGGGTCAAGGGGATGTCGGTGCGGCCCGTATGCTGGCCGGACGCCGACCACTCCGTCTCGCCGTGCCGGACCAGCCAGAGCTGATGGTGTGACTCAGCCATTGGCGACGGTCGCCTCCAACGGATGCCAGCCGCCAGGGGGCGCGAGCTGGTTGGCCTCAGCCGGACCCCACGTGTGGGGTTCGTAGAGATGACACGGAGTCGCGTCCCCGAGGATCGGATCGATCACCTTCCAGGCGGCTTCGACCTCGTCCTCGCGTGCGAAGAGGATCGCCTCCCCCCTGGCGGCGGAGCCCAGGAGGCGTTCGTACGGCGCCATGGAGTCCGCCGTGGGATGGCGTGTCAGCTCCAGCTCCACGGCCTGGATGTCGAGCTCTTCGGTGGCATGCAGCGCAGACGCGCCGAGCGCGATCACGATATCCGGGCTCAGACGAAATCGCAGATAGTTGGGCGGCCCGGGGCCGATGCGCTTGAAGACGACCTGGGGTGGGCGCTTGAGCTGGACCACCACCTCGGTGGCGGTGACGGGGAGATTCTTGCCCGCTCGGATGTGAAAGGGGACGCCGGCCCAGCGCCAGTCGTCCACGAAGAGCCGCAGGGTGGCGAACGTTTCCACCTGCGAGTCGGGGGCCACTCCGGGCTCCTGGCGATAACCGCGGAATTGCCCGCGGACAATGTTGGCCGGATCGAGGGGCCGCATGGCCTTGAATACCCGGACCTTGCCGTCGCGGATCGATTCCGGATCGCTGCTGATGGGCGGTTCCATGGCCAAGAGAGCGACCACCTGCAGCATGTGGTTCTGGACGACGTCCCGGATGGCCCCGGCTTCTTCATAGAAGTGGCCGCGTCCCTCCACGCCGAAGCTCTCGGCCATGGTAACCCGGACGCTCTCCACGAAGTCGCGGTTCCAGAGCGGCTCCAGGAAGGTATTGGCGAATCGGAAGAATAGCAAGTTCTCCACGGGGGCTTTGCCGAGATAGTGATCGATGCGAAAGATCGCGCTTTCCGGAAAGACCTGGTGCAGCGTGCGGTTGAGCGCCTGCGCGGAGGCCAGATCGTGTCCGAACGGCTTCTCGACCACGACACGGGCATCCTGGGCCAGGCCCACCTTGGCCAGGCCCTCCGCGACCACCGCGAACATGCTCGGCGGGATAGCCAGATAATGCAGAGGTCGCGAGGCGCTTCCCAGCATCTTTCGCAGGTTCTGAAAGGTGGCCGCGTCGCGATAGTCGCCGTCGACGTAGCGCAGCAGGCTCATCAGTTTCGCGAAGGCGGCCTTGTCGAGACCGCCGTGCTTCTCGACGCTGTCACGGGCGCGAGCCTGGAGCTGATCGAGGGCTTCGCCGGCCTTGGCCACACCGACCACCGGCACGGTGAGATGGCCGCGCCCGGCCATGGACTGGAGGGCGGGGAAGATCTGCTTATAGGCGAGATCGCCGGTGGCGCCGAAGAAGACCAGCGCGTCGGCGTGCGGCGCGGCCATCACGCCCCCGTCGCGGGACCGCCCGCCTTCTCGAGGTGGCCGCCGAACTCGTACCGCATGGCCGACAGGAGCTTGTTGGCAAAGTCGGCCTCGCCTCGCGAGCTGAAACGCGCGTAGAGCGCGGTGCTGAGGACCGGGGCGGGAACCGACTCGTCGATGGCGGCCATCACCGTCCAACGCCCTTCACCAGAGTCCGAGACGCGACCCGCGAACTTCGCGAGATCCGGGCTCTCCAGCAGAGCGATGGCGGTGAGGTCGAGAAGCCAGGAGGCGATGACGCTCCCGCGACGCCACACCTCGGTGACGTCGGGAAGGTTCAGGTCATACTGGTAGTGTTCGGGGTTGCGCAGAGGGGTAGTCTCGGCGTCGATCTCCTGCTTCCGCTTGCCCACGTTGGCGTGGTGGAGGATGTTCAGTCCCTCGGCGTAGGCGGCCATGATCCCGTACTCGATGCCGTTGTGGACCATCTTCACGAAGTGGCCGGCCCCGTTCGGTCCGCAGTGGAGATAGCCGTGCTCGGCCGTCCCGCCGACCTTTTCCCGCCCGGGTGTGCGCGGTATGTCGCCGAGCCCCGGGGCGAGGGTGGCGAAGATCGGATCGAGGTGGCGGACCACGGTGGACTCGCCTCCGATCATGAGGCAGAAGCCACGCTCGAGGCCCCACACGCCGCCGCTGGTGCCCACGTCTACGTAGTGGATGTCCTTTGGCCGGAGCTCGGCCGCGCGCCGGATGTCATCGTGGTAATAGGAGTTTCCACCGTCGATGACGATGTCACCGGGCTCCAGCTTCCCGGCCAGCCCGGACAGGGTCTGATCGACCACGGCGGCTGGCACCATCAGCCAGACCGCCCGGGGTTTCTTCAGCCGTCCAATGAAGTCGTCCAGGGACGCCGCGCCGGTGGCACCTTCCTTGGCCAGCTCCTGGATGGCCGCCGCGCTGAGGTCGTGGACGACGCACTCGTGGCCTGCTTTCATGAGGCGCCGCACCATGTTGGCGCCCATCCGACCGAGTCCGATCATGCCGAGCTGCATGCTCTGCTCCTTTCTCCGCTTTCCGAGCGCCGCGACGGTCTCGCGCAATCAGGAGGACACGGGGACAACGCCAGAATACTCACCGCCCGGGTGAACGTCTATCGCGAAGGTTGAGCGTCGGCCTGCCTTCGCGATGCTCAGGGGTGGGGCAAGTGAGGCCCCAGGAGACTGAAGAGGAGCACGGAGAAAACCATCAGGGTGACCACCATGTACAGCACGTCCTTCTGCAAGGCGAACGAGCAGGCGGAGAGGAATACGCGCATCAGCGGTGTGGCGAGCAGGAGCACGATGCCGAGCTGCATGATCCCCCGCGGGTGCAGGGCCGCGGCGTCGACCGCGATGTCCGACAGGAGGCGCAGGGAGAGCGGCTCGCCGCGGAAGACGCGATAGTCCACGCGGCTTCCGCCGTGACCGGCGAGGTAGAGCGCGCCGCCCATGAGCGTGATCAAGGTCGAGATGACCACGCCGATGCGGAGAATCTTGCCCACCAGCTGCTCGAGCTGCTGATCGCGCCGCGGCGCGGGCATGGTCAGAAAGCGCCGCTGAGCCCGTGGTAGATCATCTGTGCCCCGAGGGCAATGAGCACGATGACGAAGAGGGTTCTCAGCACCGTCGGCCGCGCTCCGGCGAGGAGGCGGCTCCCGAGCGTCGCTCCGACGACGACCCCCAACATGACGGGCATGGAGAGGCTGGGATCGATATAGCCACGACTCAGGTAGAATCCGGCGCTGGCCGCCGCGGTCACGCCGATCATGAAATTGCTGGTGGTCGTCGACACTTTGAACGGCAGCCGCATGATCTGGTCCATGGCCAGGACCTTGAGGGCACCGGAGCCGATTCCGAGCAATCCCGACACGGATCCCGCCACGAACATGATCGCGCATCCCTGGGGCACGCGCGTCACATGATAGGCCCGAAGCCCTGCCGGCGTTGGATAGCTCGAGTCCATCCGGAGCCGAGTGGCCAGCGCATCCGGCGGGGTCTCGGGCTCCGCCCCGCCGCCCTTGCGAAACGAGAGGTACGCCGACACGAGCAGAACGACGCCGAAGACGATCGAGGTGATCGAGATGGGAAGTACGGTGGCGAGCAAGGCTCCGCAGAGAGCCCCGACCGTCGTGCCGACTTCGAGCAGCATCCCCACGCGGATGTTGGAGTAGCCGTCTTTGACGTAGGCGGCGCCCGCCGCCGAGGAGGTGGCGATGACCGAAACCAGCGATGCGCCGATGGCGTAGCGAAGATCGACGCCGAACCCGAGGGTGAGCAGAGGCACGATGACCACGCCGCCTCCCAGTCCGGTCAACGACCCGAGAAACCCTCCGACCGCTGAGGCGACGCCGAGGACGAGAGTCAGCTCGAGGGCCGTCATCCGCCGGATCATAGGGGCCGGCGCCGTGAAGAGTCAAATCACGACGGCGGCGGCTCTCGCTCCTCGAGGTCGCTGATCGTGAAAGCTGATGACGAGGAGCAGCGTGTAGTCGTCCTGCTTCGATTGTCCGATGCTCAGCGGCGTCTTCTGGGCGAAGGCCCCGCTCGAGGCGTCGAACGCGTAGATCTGGATTTCGACCATGCCGCGGTTCCGCAACCATTTGAAGAGCGCGATCTCGGGAGTGGGCAGACCGATGAGGGGAACCGCGAACGAGGGAATCCCGACGAGGTTCTCACCCTGGTGTGTCCCGAGCACGCCCACGAAGATCTGCAGCCGCAGCTGCGATCGGTCAGGCGCGATGTCGAGCCCGCGCTCGCGCAGCCGCGCCTGGATGAAGGCCCGCGCGAAGTTTTCCGGGCCCGCTTGGGT